>CAYYQO010000075.1:0-13925 GCA_964473845.1 uncultured Aeromicrobium sp. | reverse complement strand
CGTGCCGTCCCCCCGGGTCGAAGAGGTGTCGCAGGGCCGGATCGAGCAGTTCGAGGC
Organism: uncultured Aeromicrobium sp.; assembly: GCA_964473845.1. GTDB lineage: Bacteria > Actinomycetota > Actinomycetes > Propionibacteriales > Nocardioidaceae > Aeromicrobium. The sequence goes on along the minus strand of CAYYQO010000075.1, from coordinate 13,868 downwards.
GGACACGCCATGATCTCTCGCGCTCGCCGCGAACGCGGTTCGATGTCGGTCGAGGTCGTGCTCATGGTCCCGATCCTGGTGCTGTTCCTGATGCTGGTCCTGGCCGGCGGCAGGTACGTCGCGGCGCGCGCCGACATCGAGTCGGCGGCCCGCGACGCGGCGCGCGCCGCGTCGTTCGAACGCACGGTGGGCGGGGCCCGCAGCGCGGCGCTCGCCGCCGTGGGTGACAGCGATGTCGAGGACAACTTCTCCTCGTGTGCGGTCACGTCGATCGGCGGCCAGTTCCAGGCCGGGGGAGTCGTGGACGTCACGATCCGGTGCACGGTGTCCAACCGTGGCCTCAGCCTCATCGGGCTGACCGGCAGTCGCCAGTTCGAGGCCACCAGCAGTGCCCCGATCGATCAGTACCGGAGGTTCGGATGAGACGCCGGGTGCGGACAGCCGAGCGCGGGGGAGCCACGATCTTCGTGCTGGGCATGTCGATCGTGCTGATGCTGTGCGCCGGTCTGGTGATCGACGGCGGCATGGGCATCAATGCCCGGATGCGGGTGGCCGACGATGCCGAGCAGGCCGCCCGGGCCGGGGCCAACGCCGTTGACGTCAACCAGTTGCGCAGCGGCGGGGCGCTCGCGATCGATCCGGGCCTGGCCCGGTCGAACGCCCAGAATTTCCTGTCGGCCCGCGGCTATGGCGCCGGCCAGTTCTCCGTCGCGGTCACCGCCAACTCGGTGGCCGTCGAACTGCGCGACACGAGCGACACCACGATGCTGAGACTCATCGGCATCTACGAATACCCGGTCACGGCGCGAGCCACCGCGACCGCGGCCACCTCCTGACCACCACGAGGAGACCCTCATGACCGAACCCACCACCAACCCGGATGCGACTCGCTTCGAGACGCTGGCGCCGGCGCGGTTCGAGGAGACCCCGTCGGCCGCGTCGCGGATCGGCTCGGCGCTGGCCCTGATCGCGCTGCTGATCGGACTGCCGGTCGCGCTCGTGCTGCTCGGTGGCGCGCCGCCGATCCCGACCGAGATCCCCGAACTGCGCGATCTGGCTCGTCAGCTCGGGCCCGAGGACCTGGTGACCGTACTGGTCGGCGTCGTGTGGCTGATCTGGCTCGTGTTCGTCGGGTGTGTCGTCCTCGAGGTCATCGCCTCACGCCGCGGCGGATTGGCGCGGACCGTGCCGCTGGCAGGCCCGCTGCAGCATCTGGCGCGCGCCCTCATCGGCGGACTCCTGGTCACCGGCCTGGTCGCCGGCCCGGCCGGTGCCGCCACGGGTTCGAACGCCGACATCGCACCGCCGTCCGAGCCGGTGGCCGCCGCGGTCGTCGAGACGGCGGCGGCGGTGGTGACGGAGGCCACGGAGGCCGCTCAGGCCACGAAGGCGACCACCAGTGATCGACTCGCGGGCGAGCTGGTCTACACGGTCAAGGCGCCCAAGGACGGGTACCACGACAATCTGTGGGACATCGCCGAGCGCCACCTGGGCGAGGGTCAGCGCTACAAGGAGATCTACGAACTCAACAAGGACAAGGTCCAGCTCGACGGCCGCAAGCTGGAATTGGCGCGACTGATCCAGCCCGGCTGGCAGTTGGTCATGCCCGCGGACGCCGTCGGTGTCGATCGCGTCCCGGTCCAGCACGCGCCCGCGGCCCCAGCGCCCGCAGGGTCGCAGGGTGCTGGTGCGCAGTCGAGCGGCGACACCGTCCAACTGGCGGTCGCCCAGGAAGGTTCCGAGACCACGGCGTGGTGGATGGGTGCCGGCCTGTTGGCCAGCGGGTTGCTCGGTGCGTTGGCGGTGGCCCGTCGGCGTCGGCCCGGCGGAGCACCCGACGATGCCGCTCGCGAGACCGAGGCCGACCTGCGGTTGGCAGCCGACCCCGAGCGAGCACAGGGTCTCGATGCCGTCCTGCGCCAGCTTTCCTTCGCCTGTGAGCATCGCGGCGTCCAGGTGCCCTCCGCGTACGCGGCCGTGGTGGGCCCGAACGAGGTCGAACTGCACCTCGCCCCGGCCGTGCCCGAGGCCGTTCCCGGCTGGGAGGCCGTCGACGAGGGCACGGTGTGGCGGTTCACCGAGGACCTGGCGACGCTCGAGGCCCCGGCGGATGCCCTGCCGGCCTATCCATCGCTGGTCAGCCTGGGCGTCGACGCCCAGGGCCGCGACGTCCTGGTCGACCTGGCGTCCTCCGGCGGCCTGATCACGATCGGCGGAGACCTGCACGTCAGTTCCGAGGTCGTCACCTCGCTGGCGTTGCAGGCCGCGGTCAGCCCGTGGTCGCGTTCGGTCCGGGTGGTGGCGGCGGGTCTGCCGTCGTCCGTCGCGTCGGTCGCCGAGCGGATCTCGGTGGTCGGCGACCTCGAGACCGCAGCCACCGAACTGGAGGGCGGCCGTGGCTCGGACGTGCTCACGGGTCGCCAGCGCGACGACGAGATCACGGTCGTGATGATCGGCTCGCCGTCGCCCGGTTTCGCGGTGCAGCGGCTCGCCTCCGCCGTCGTGGCCCATCCCGGCACGGCGGCCGTGGCGATCGGCGATCACGATGCGGCCCGGTGGAAATTGCATGTCGACGAGCACGGCTCGTTGCACGTTCCGCAGTTGGGCCTGGCGGTCACGGCGAACCGGATCGGCGCCCATCATGCCGACGCCGTCGCCGAGCTGGTCGCCTCCGCCGGTCTGGCAACGCGCCACGGTGACGACGATCGGACCGCGGTGGCCCTGCCGCGCCGTGACGCCGACGACGCCAAGTGGCTCACGGCCACGGCGCGCGTCGGTGTCCTGGGACCCGTCCTCGTCGACGGTCCGGGCGAACCCGACGAACGCCGCGCCACGGTGCTGACCGAGATCGTCGCCTTCCTGTCCCTGCACCCCGAGGGTGTCCACCCGACCGTGCTGGCCGGTGCCGTGTGGCCGTTGGGTGTGACGCCCGAGGTGCGGGACGCGAACATCGAGCGGGCGCGGATCTGGCTGGGGTCGGACCGTGAGGGAGGGCATCGGCTGCGCGAGAGTCTCGACGGACGCCTGTCATTGGGTCCCGACGTCGTCATCGACTGGGACGCGTTCCGTCACCTGCTGATCTCCAGTCGGCGGGCCGAGTTCCCGCGCGACGAGATCGACCTGCTGCGTCGTGCGCTCAAGCTCGTCCGCGGCCCGGCGTTCGCCGAGGTTCCGCGCGGCCGGTACGCGTGGGCGGCCACGTTGGACCTGCCGCGCACGATCGGTGAACTCGTGATCGACGCGGCCCTGCGACTGGCGTCACTGCAGCAGGACGGCGGCGACCCGGCCGGTGCCTCGGCCTCGGCCGGTGCGGTGCTGCGCATCTACCCGACGCACGAGGAGGCGTGGCGCATCGTGCTGCGCTCGCGACACGCCACGAGCGGCACGGCGGGCGTCGCTGCCGCCGTCGAGCAACTCGTGGCCGCGCTGGACGGCGAGCCGATGGACCCGACGACCGCCACCCTGGTCGACGAGCTGTGGCCGGAGGCTGGTCAGCAGATCTCCTGATGGCGTGGTCTCCTGGGGATCTCTCTCGGCTCTCTGGGTGGTGGATGAGCGTCCGTTTCTGGCGCGAGATGGACGCTGAGCCACCATGCAGAAAGATCCGTCCTCCCACGGCGAGACGAGTATCGAGATCGCGCCGGCTCACGTCCCACACCCACCCCATTACGCTGGAGACGATGAACGACAACCGCCAGCACGTCTACCTCGACCACGCGGCCACCACCACGATGTGGCCCGAGGCCGTCGACGTCATGCACGGTGAGTTCCTGCGCACGGGCAATCCGTCCAGCCTGCACGAGGCGGGCCGGCGAGCGCGGCGCGTCGTCGAGGAGTCGCGCGAGCTGATCGCCGAGCGGCTGGGCGCCCGGCCCAGCGAGGTCGTGTTCTGCTCCGGCGGCACCGAGGCGAACAACCTCGCCATCAAGGGCCTGTTCTGGGCCAGGCAGTCCGCCGATCCGCGGCGTGATCGTGTCGTCTTCAGTTCGATCGAGCACCATGCGCTGCTCGACCCGGTGACGTGGTTGGCCGCGCACGAACAGGCTCGCATCGACGTCACCCCGGTCGACCGGCAGGGCCGGATCCGCCTCGACGCGTTGCGCGAGTCCATCGAGTCGAATCCCGGCGACGTCACGGCGATCACGACGATGTGGGCGAACAACGAGATGGGCACGATCCAGCCGGTGTCCGAGGTCGTCGAGATCGCCGGGGAACACGGCATCCCGGTCCACTCCGACGCGGTGCAGGCCGCGGGCTACCTCCCATTGGACTTCGGCCGGACGGGCCTGGACGCCATGACCATCACGGCGCACAAGCTGGGCGGTCCGGTGGGCGTCGGTGCACTTGTGATCCGGCGCGAAATCGACGCGACTCCGCTGCTGCACGGCGGGGGACAGGAGCGGGATCTGCGCTCCGGGACGGTCGGCGTCGCCCTGATCGCGGGATTCGCGACAGCGCTCGACCTCACGCTCCAGCGCCAGGCCGAGGCCTCGGCGCGCATCGAGGCGCTGCGTACGCGCCTCGTCCGGGGCATCGCCCGGGTCATCCCCGACGCCGTCGTCAACGGCGACCCGGCGGCGGGACCCGATCACCGGCTTCCGAACATCGCGCACGTGACGTTCCCGGGCTGCGAGGGCGACGCGCTGCTCATGCTGCTGGACGCCCAGGGCATCGAGGTCTCGACCGGATCGGCCTGTCAGGCCGGCGTTCCCCAGCCCAGTCACGTCCTGCTCGCGATGGGATTCGACGATGCTGCCGCCCGCGGATCGCTGCGGTTCAGCCTGGGCCACACCTCGACCGAGGCCGATGTCGACCGGTTGCTCGAGGTGTTGCCCGCCGTCCACGAGCGGGCCCGGGCCGCGGGACTCGTGCGGAGTCGGATCTCATGAGGCTCATCGCAGCGATGTCCGGCGGGGTCGACTCCGCCGTCGCGGCCGCGCGAGCCGTCGACGCGGGCCATGACGTCACCGGAGTGCACCTGGCGCTCAGCCGCAATCCGCGCTCGTACCGATCCGGCGCGCGTGGCTGCTGCTCGATCGAGGACGCCGGTGACGCCCGCCGCGCGGCCGATGCGATCGGCATCCCGTTCTTCGTGTGGGACATGAGCGACGAGTTCGCCGACGAGGTCGTCGAGGACTTCATCGCCGAGTACACGGCCGGCCGCACGCCGAACCCGTGCCTGCGCTGCAACGAGAAGATCAAGTTCGCCGCCGTGCTCGAACGCGCCGTCGCGCTCGGTTTCGACGGCGTCATCACAGGCCACTATGCGCGATTGGTCGAGAACGACGGGATCGTCGAGATGCACCGCGCCGTCGATCACGGCAAGGACCAGTCCTACGTCCTCGGGGTCCTCACCCAGGACCAGTTGCGCCGCTCGGTGTTCCCGCTGGGCGACGACCCCAAGACGATCGTGCGTGAGGAGGCTGCCCGCCGCGGTCTGCAGGTCGCGAACAAGCCGGACAGCCACGACATCTGCTTCATCGCCGACGGAGACAACGCCGGCTGGCTCGCCGACAAGCTGGGCGAACAGCCGGGCCCGATCGTGGACGAATCCGGTGCCGAGGTGGGCAGCCACGACGGCACCTATGCCTTCACGATCGGCCAACGGCGGGGCCTGCGACTGGGCGTCCCCGCCGATGACGGCAAGCCACGTTTCGTCCTGGACATCGAGCCGGTCAGCCGCACGGTCACGGTAGGCCCGCGCGAGCATCTCGCGATCGACCACCTCGAGGGCATCAAGCCGCTGTGGTGCGGCGAACCCCCGACGGGCGAACTGGCCTGCACGGTCCAGTTGCGCGCCCACGGCAGCGAGCACCGGGCCACCGTGACCGTCGCCGGCGACTCCGTGACGGTCGACCTCCACGAGCCGGCCGAGGGGATCGCACCGGGCCAGGCCTGTGTCATCTACGACGGCTCCCGCGTCGTGGGTTCGGCCACGATCGCCCGCACCGCGCGGACCGGAATGACCGGAGCGACCGCCGCGTTGACCTGAGCGTGGAGCACGTCCTCGGCAGCGTCGTGATCGGAGCCGGTCAGGCAGGGTTGTCGTCGTCGTTCCACCTGCGGCGACTCGGCATCGAGCACGTCGTCCTCGATGCCAACGACCGTCCCGGCGGTGCGTGGCAGCACCGATGGGAAGCCCTCACGATGCGTGACGTCCACGGGGTCGCGGACCTGCCCGACCAGCAGCTACCGTCAGCTGCGGGTCCCGAGCGGGCGAACACCTTCGTGCCCGCGTACTTCACCGACTACGAGAGCCGGCACCACCTGCCGGTCGTCCGTCCGGTCGTCGTCACCTCGGTGCGCGACGAGGACGGGCTGTTGCGGATCGAGGCCGAGGGCGGACGCAGTTGGCTCGCCCGCACCGTCATCAACGCCACGGGAACCTGGCGCCGCCCGTTCGTGCCGTACTACCCGGGACAGGAGACCTTCGCGGGCGAGCAACTGCACACCGTCGACTACCCGGGCCCGGAACACTTCCGCGGCAAACGGGTCCTCGTCGTCGGGGGAGGCGCCTCCGCCGTGCAGTTCCTCGGCGCCCTGCGCCCGATCACCGACACCGTGTGGGTCACCCGGCGTGAACCGGTCTGGAGGACGGGTGACTTCGGTGAGGCAGCAGGCCGCGAGGCCGTGGCCCTGGTCGAGGAGCGGGTCCGGCAGGGACTGCCGCCGCGCAGCGTCGTCAGCGTGACCGGTCTGATGTTGCGGCCGCAGGAGCAGGAGGCCGCCCGATTGGGCGCCTACGAGCGCCGGCCGATGTTCACCCGCATCGAACCCGAGGGGGTGCGCTGGGCGGACGGCTCGTTCGAACCGGTCGACGTCATCGTGTGGGCCACCGGTTTCCGGCCCGACGTCGAGCACCTGGCCCCGCTACGGCTCCGGTCTGCGCTCGGCGGGATCCACCTGGGCGACACGGCGGCCACGGCCACGACGGCGGTGGCCGACCCACGGGTCCAGCTCGTGGGTTACGGGCCTTCCGCGTCGACGATCGGGGCCAACCGGGCCGGTCGCGTCGCCGCCAGAGCGGTCGCGAACTACAACCCACGCTCCAGCACCAGATCGTCCTCGGTGTGGCTGCCCACGACGAAGCGGCGTTCGCCGACCACCTCGAATCCGTGCTTGGCGTAGAACCGCTGGGCGCGCAGGTTGCGGCCGTTGACGCCCAACCACACGCTCGCGGCCCCGTCTCGTCGCGCACTCTCGGCCACGGCGGCCATGAGCCGACTCGACACTCCTGATCCATGCGCCTGCGGGTGGGCGTAGAACTTGCTGAGCTCGACGGTGGGCCGGTGGCGGACCAGGGCTGCCAGGTCCCCGTCGTAGGGCTCCGCGGCGAACGTCAGGGAGTAACCGACCAGGCCCGCGCCCTCGTCGACGACCAGGATCTCTGCCGTCGCGTCGACCAGGTACTCGGCGAACCGCTCGGACGACAGCTTCTCGGCGATGAACGCGGCCATGTCCTCGGCGGGCATGTCCGGCGGGCACGCCAGCGGAAATGTCAGCGCCGCCAGCTCGGTCAGGGCGGGCACATCGGCGGTCGTGGCAGGACGAACGGTCACGCGATGATTCTCACAGGCGGCACGTGAGGGACAATCAGCGACGTGTACGCAACGGGAATCGGATCGATGCCGGGCGAGGACTTCGCCGCCGTTTCCCGATTCGTCCTCGACACGTTCGGCGACGGGGGCATCGTGTTCATCCCCGAGCTGCCCGACCGGGGTGCACCCTCGGCCATGATCGGCCGGACGGCGGGCCTGTTGCCACTGCCGATCGACCTGCAACCGGCCGGCTGGCGGCTGGCTCCCGGCGAGGGAATGGATCAGCGCCGGGCCCGCGCCGCACTGCGCGAGGACCTCGACACCCTCGAGGAACTGCTCGCCGACCACGAGGTCCGGGTCAAGCAGCAGGTCACCGGCCCGCTCACCCTCGCCGCGATGATCGAGCGCCCGCGCGGAGACAAGGTGCTGTCCGACCACGGCGCCCGCCGCGAACTGGCCGAGGCGCTCGCCCACGCGCTCACCGACCACGTCGCCGAACTACGTCGCCGGTTCACCGGCGAACTGCTGATCCAGGTGGACGAGCCCGCGATCGCGGCGGTCATGGCGGGGAAGGTGCCGACGGCCAGTGGCTTCGGCCGGCACCGCTCCGTGGATGCTCCCGTGGCTGATGCCCTGCTGCGGCCGGTCGTCGAGGCGATCCGTGAGGCTGGTGCGCGTCCTGTCGTCCACTCGTGCGCGGCCGAGGTGCCGATCGCGGTGCTGGCCGGAGTCGGTTTCGAGGCGATTGCGTTCGATCTGGCGCTGGCCCGGCCGTCCGATGCCTGGGCCGAGCTCTTCGAGGACGGAACGGACCTGTGGTTCGGTGGCGCGGACGCGGCCCGCATCGAGGAGTTCATGGGGCGGCTCGGCTTCGAGGCGGCCTCGTTCGTGTCGCGCAGCACGGTCACGCCCGCCTGTGGGCTGGCCGGCCGGTCCCCGGCCGATTCGCGTCGCGAACTCGAACGAACCGTCACCACCGCCGCCTCCTTCGCCTGACTCAACGACTGTCAGTGAGCCGCACTAGGCTCGACGGCATGAACGATCCCGGCCTTGCCGCGGCGCGTGCGGAAGCGGCCCGGCTCACCGATCAGATCGAGGGCGCCCGCGAGGCGTACTACGGCCAGGACACCTCGCTCGTCGACGACCCGACGTACGACGGGTGGATGCACCGGCTCGAAGAACTCGAACGGATGCATCCGGAGCTGCAGGGCCAGGACTCACCGACGCTCATCGTCGGAGCGCCGGGCACCTCCAGTCTGCCGACCATCGAACATGCCGAGCGGATGCTCAGCCTGGACAACGTGTTCTCGCCCGAGGAACTGCAGCAGTGGTGCGCCCGGACCGAGCGCGCCGCCGGGCGCCCGGTCCGGTGGCTCACCGAGGCCAAGATCGACGGACTGGCCATCAACCTGCGTTACGAGAACGGTGCGCTGACGTCGGCCGCCACCCGTGGCGACGGCCGCTTCGGCGAGGACGTCACGGTCAACGCGTTGCGGCTCGACGCCATCCCCGAGCGGCTCGCGGGCGAGGGCCATCCACCGCTGGTCGAGGTGCGGGGCGAGGTGTTCATCGGGATCGCCGAGTTCGAGCGGCTCAACGCCTTCCAGGCCGAACTGCGTGAGCGTGCGACGGCCGAGTCCCTGGCGCGCGGAGTCGCCGAGGAACGGGCCACCTCCAGTGCCGCCCGGCGGTTCCCGGCGTTCGCCAATCCGCGCAATGCCGCCAGCGGGGGACTGCGCCAGCAGCTGGACAAGAAGTCCGGGCTCGAGCTCGAGGCGGCCCACGAACGCATCGCCGTGCTCGGCCTGTACGTCCACGGCATCGGCGCGTGGGAGAACCCGCCGGTCGCCGCCCAGAGTGAGATCTACGACCTGTTGGCCGGTTGGGGCCTGCCGACCAGTCCCAACACCCGGGTGTTCGACGATGTCGACGACGTGCTGGATCGGGTGACCGAACTGGGCGAGCAACGACACTCGCTCCAGCACGAGATCGACGGGCTCGTGGTCAAGGTCGACGAACTCGCGTTGCATCCGGAACTCGGCTGGACCAGCCGCGCGCCGCGCTGGGCGATCGCCTACAAGTACCCGCCCGAGGAGGTGCACACGAAACTGCTCGACATCGTCGTGTCGGTCGGTCGCACCGGCCGGGCCACCCCGTACGCGCAGATGGAACCCGTGCGGGTCGCCGGCAGTGTCGTGCGTCAGGCGACGCTGCACAACCAGGACGTCGTCAAGGCCAAGGGCGTGCTGATCGGCGACACGATCGTGCTGCGCAAGGCCGGCGACGTGATTCCCGAGGTGCTGGGCCCCGTGGTCGAACGCCGCGACGGCACCGAGCGTGCCTTCGTCATGCCCGAGAACTGCCCGGAGTGCGGCACACCGCTGCGTCCGATGAAAGAGGGCGACATCGATCTGCGCTGCCCCAATGCGCGCACCTGTCCGGCCCAGGTGCGCGGACGCGTCGAGCACATCGGTTCGCGCGGGGCGCTCGACATCGAGGCGCTGGGCGAAGTCACGGCCGCCGCGCTGACGCAGGGCGAGGACGCACCGCTGGATTCGGAGGCCGGCCTGTTCTCACTGACCGTCGACCAGCTCGCGCGGCCACCGTTCCGGCTCAAGACGGGTGAGCCGTCGGCCCAGACCGGAAAACTGCTCGACGAACTGCAGAAGGCCAGGACGAAGGACTTCTGGCGCCAACTGGTCTCGCTCAACATCCGCCACGTCGGCCCGGTCGCCGCGCGCGCCCTGGCCCAGTACTTCGGCTCGCTCGACGCGATCCGCGGGGCAACGCGCGACGAGCTCGCCGCCGTCGAGGGCGTGGGCGGCATCATCGCCGACTCGGTCATCGAGTGGTTCGGCGTCGACTGGCACGTCGACATCGTCGATCGGTGGAAGGAAGCAGGCGTCAGCTTCGCGATCCCGGACCATCCGGGTCCGGGCGCGGCCGACACGAGCGGAGGAGTGCTCGACGGCCTCACGATCGTCGTGACGGGCTCGCTCGAGGACTTCACGCGCGATTCGGTGAAGGAGGCGATCATCGCCGCCGGTGGCAAGGCGGCCGGCTCGGTCAGCAAGAAGACCGACTACGTCGTCGTCGGCGAGAACGCCGGCAGCAAGGCCGACAAGGCCGAAGAACTCGGGGTCCCCATCCTGGACGAGGCCGGCTTCACGCGACTCCTGGCCGAGGGACCCCCGAACCGTTAGTCGAAGTCGGGGTCCTCGGTATCGAACAGGTCGTGCGCGGCACCGACGATCCGCGGGTCGGGCGGATAGGCGACTGCGGGATCCTTCTCCGGATAGTCGAACCGGCTCAGCACGAACCGGATCGCCTCCAGCCGGGCCCGCTTCTTGTCGTTGCTCTTGACCACCGTCCACGGCGACCGTTTCGTGTCGGTCTTCTTGAACATGGCCTCCTTGGCCGCGGTGTACTCGTCCCACTTGTCCAGCGAGGCCAGATCGTTGGGCGAGAGCTTCCACTGACGCACGAAGTCGATCTGGCGGATCGTGAACCGGGTCAACTGCTCGGCACGGCCCACCGAGAACCAGAACTTCATGACATGGATGCCGTCGTTCACGAGCATCTTCTCGAACGCGGGAGCCTGCTTGAGGAACTCGGTGTACTGCTCGGGAGTGCAATAGCCCATGACCCGTTCGACGCCGGCCCGGTTGTACCAGGAGCGGTCGAAGAACACGATCTCGCCGTGCGTGGGCAGATGCTGCACGTACCGCTGGAAGTACCACTGGCCGGCCTCGTGGTCGGTGGGTTTCTCGAGCGCCACGACCCGCGCGCCGCGCGGGTTGAGCCATTCGGTGAAGCGCTTGATCGTGCCGCCCTTGCCGGCGGCGTCGCGGCCCTCGAAGAGCAACACGATCCGCTGGCCGGTGTCCTTGACCCAGTTCTGCAGCTTGATCAGTTCGATCTGCAGCAGTCGCTTCTCGTGTTCGTACTCGGGTCGGGTGAGCTTCTCGGCGTACGGATACCCCTCGCGCCAGGTCTCGATCTGACGGCCTTCGGGGTCGACGAGGATGGGGTCGTCGTCCTCGTCGTCGATGACCGTGTAGCCCTCGGGAATGGCGGACAGGAAGTCGGAGGCGAGCATGGCATGAAGGTATACGCGGTCAGGGTGAACGGCAGGTGACGCGACGTCCGGCCGTGCCGACTGCCCGACTAGGATGAAAATCATGTCGTCACCAGAGATCTCCCGCGACGACGTCGCCCATTTGGCGAGCCTCGCGCGGATCGAGCTGTCGGACTCAGAACTCGACCGGTTGGGGGCCGAACTCCCCGCGATCCTCGAACACGTCCAGGTGGTCCAGCAGGTCGCGGGCGACGACGTCCCCGCCATGAGCCATCCGGTGCCGGTCACGAACGTGTTCCGCCCCGACGAGGTGACGCCGGGCCTGACCCCCGAAGCGGCGCTCGCCGGTGCCCCCGCCAGCGAGGAGCAGCGTTTCCTCGTGCCGAAGATCCTGGGAGAAGAATGACCGACCAGACCCGTTCGACCGCGGCCGACATCGCTGCAGCGCTCGCCGACGGCAGCGTGACCTCGGTCGAGGTGACGCAACAGCATCTCGACCGCATCGCGGCGGTCGACGGCCGGATCAACGCCTATCTGCACGTCGATGCCGAGGGGGCCCTGGCCACCGCAGCGGACATCGACCGACGCCGACAGTCGGGCGAGAGCCTGCCCGAACTCGCCGGTGTCCCGGTCGCCGTCAAGGACGTCCTCACCACGACGGGACTGCCCACGACGTGCGGCTCGAAGATGCTCGAGGGCTGGATCCCGCCCTACGACTCGACGGTCGTCGCCAAGCTCAAGGCCGCGGGTCTGCCGATCCTGGGCAAGACCAACATGGACGAGTTCGCGATGGGTTCGTCGACCGAGCACTCGGCCTACGGGCCGACGCGCAATCCGTGGGACACCGACCGGATCCCGGGCGGCTCGGGCGGCGGTTCGGCCGCCGCGGTGGCTGCGTTCGAGGCCCCGCTCGCGGTCGGCACCGACACCGGCGGGTCGATCCGCCAGCCCGGCGCCGTGACCGGCACGGTGGGCGTCAAGCCCACGTACGGCGGCGTGTCGCGTTACGGGCTGGTGGCGATGGCCAGCAGCCTCGACCAGGCCGGACCGGTCACCCGTACGGTGCTCGACGCGGCGTTGCTGCACGAGGTCATCGGCGGACACGATCCCAGGGATTCCACGAGCCTGGCCGTTCCGGTGCCTCCCGTCGTCGAGGCGGCCCGCCGCGCCGACGTCTCGGGCCTGCGGATCGGTGTCGTCAGCGAACTGGGCGGCTCCGCTGATTCGGGGGGCGGCTTCCAGCCCGGCGTTCGCCAGCGGTTCGACGAGTCGATCGAGCTGCTCGCCAAGGCGGGTGCCGAGATCGTCGAGATCTCGTGCCCCAGCTTCGTCCACGGCATCGCCGCGTACTACCTGGTCATGCCCAGTGAGGTCAGCAGCAACCTGGCCAAGTTCGACGCGATGCGTTACGGCCTGCGGGTCTCTCCCGAGGGCGTCGCCGACCCGAGTGCCGAGCAGGTCATGGCCGCGTCCCGCGACGCGGGCTTCGGCGACGAGGTCAAGCGCCGGATCATCCTGGGCACCTACGCCCTGTCGAGCGGCTACTACGACGCCTACTACGGATCGGCCCAGAAGGTCCGCACGCTGATCGCGCGCGACTTCGAGGCCGCGTTCGGTCAGGTCGACGTCCTGGTGTCGCCGACGTCCCCGACGGTGGCCTGGCCGCTGGGTGAGAAGCTCGACGATCCGTTGGCGATGTACGCCCAGGACATCGCGACGATCCCGGCGAACCTCGCCGGGGTTCCCGGTATCTCGTTGCCGGTCGGGCTGTCCGAAGGGCTTCCGGTGGGCCTGCAGTTCCTGGCCCCCGCGATGGCCGACGACCGGCTCTACAATGCCGCTGCCGCCCTGGAGCGGCTCATCGCCGATCGTGACGGTGGCGCCTTCGCTGCCCAGGCTCCCGAGTTGGAGGTCGCCCGATGAGCACCACCACCACGAAACTCGTCCAGTTCGAGGACGCCCTGAGCCGGTACCAGCCGGTCATGGGCCTGGAGGTCCACGTCGAACTCAACACCGCCTCGAAGATGTTCTGCGGTTGCTCGACCGTGTTCGGGGCCGAGCCGAACACCCAGATCTGCCCAGTCTGCCTGGGTCTGCCCGGCGCACTGCCGGTCGTCAACGCCAAGGCGGTCGAGTCGGCGATCCGGATGGGGCTGGCGCTCAACTGCGAGATCGCGCAGTGGTGCCGGTTCGCGCGCAAGAACTACTTCTACCCGGACATGCCCAAGAACTTCCAGACCTCCCAGTACGAC
>CAYYQO010000074.1:0-14075 GCA_964473845.1 uncultured Aeromicrobium sp. | reverse complement strand
TCGCGGCCGACGTGATCGTGATGCCGCGCTCCTGCTCCTGCTCCATCCAGTCCATGGTGGCAGCGCCATCGTGGACCTCGCCGACCTTGTGCGACTTCCCGGTATAGAACAGGATGCGCTCGGTCGTGGTCGTCTTCCCGGCATCGATGTGGGCCATGATGCCGATGTTGCGATAGTGCTCGAGCGGAGTGGTGCGCGCCATCAGTCGAATGCGTTCCGTCAGGGTCCGTCTATCTCTCTGCGCCCCGCTCACCAGTGAGCGAGTGCGACCTGCGACCAACAAAAATGCGGGTGGATCAGGCACCCCTTCAGGGCGGGGCCGGTGTCCATCCGCTGCCGCCGGGTGTGCTCGCGACCATTCCGCGAGGGGGACCCAAGGCGCGCCGTGTTGTCACGGCGGTGAATTGTTCTGCATTGCTTTTCGGGGACCGCGGCGTCATGCGCCGATCGGCTGGTCTCCTGAACCCCCGCATCGCGTGAACGCGAGAGGCGGGCCCTTACACCGGGATGCAGCGTCCCGGTCCCGTGAAGTCCCTATTGCAGGGGTTCAGGGGTAGACGGGGAAACGTAGCGCATTTTCACCCGGTGTCAATGGGCCCGGAGCGGCGCTCACACCTCGTCGGGCACGAGGCGCCGGAGCCCGAGCACCTGATCGAAATCCGTGTCGTAGGAACAGATGCCACGCACCCCCTCCGCAAGGGCCGTCGCGGCGTGCACCGCGTCGCGCGCCGTCAACGACGGGTGGCGCTGCATCAGCCGCACCACGCGGCCCAGCACCGCCTCCGTGACCGGCACCACCAGGGGAAGCACCTGCCGCGCCAACTCGTACATCCGCACCCCATCCGCCCACCGGGGCGTGCCATGAAACCGGTGCACGATCTCCTGCAGCACCTCGGCGTTGATCGCCGCCGCGACCTCGCCGGCCGCCACGCGCCGTAGCAGACGCAGCGAGGGGGCCTTGCACGGATGCAAGCCACCCCCCGCGTACATCAGGATGTTCGTGTCGAGCAGGATCACGCCAGCGGCTCCAGCTCGGCCACGGACTCCGCCTTCATCGCCGCCACCGAGCCCACGGGCAGGGACAACGCCTCGAGCGCGTCGACGGCCGACAGCGCAGTACTGCGGTCGGACGACCCATACACCTGCAGGCAGGCTTCGCGAATGAGCCCCCCCATGCTGTTGCCCTGCTGCGCGGCCAGCGAGGTCAGTCGCTCGTGCAGGTGGGGGGGAAGAAGGATGGTGGTTTTCTTTGTGTATTCCATATGCGCCTCCATATATGGAATATGCCGTTCGCTTGATCAGATGTCAAGACAGAGAGGCATCCCCACGTGCCGCGCATAGCCCGATCCAGTACGCTCCGGTCGCAGCAGGCGACGAGGCATGCTGAGTCAGCTACCGACCACCTCCACCTGCACCCGCTCACGGGCAGCCCCCACCAGCACCTCGAGCCAGTACCGGCCCACCGGCACCGTCGACAAATCGATCACGATGCTGCGGCCGAGGATCGTCGACCCCGGTGCGTCGGCAGCCACGACCGTTCGGCCCGCGCCGCCAGGACGCTCCATCCAACTGGTCACGACCGGTGTGGTCGTCGAGGGCGCGAGCCCCACCAGGCGGCCCGCGCGCGAGAGGATGCCCGACGACTCGCGCGTCAAGGCGATCGCGACCTCCACCGAGTCCTCCGCCGCCACGCCATACGACTCCCAGTACACCGCGACGCGCCCCGCGACCACCCGGCTCGGCAGGAGCCTGGCCAAGGCTTGGTCCGGCCCACTCGGCGCCACACCGTCTGCGCCGACCTCAACCAGCACTGGCATCGAGACCGTCACCGCCCCCGGTGGACTCTGCGAGAGCGCGGCAGGCGGTCGCACCCCGAAGCGCGCCCGCGCCGCGGGCGCGAGGATCGACACGTCCGGCGGGATCTCGACGCTCAGCACCGTGGGGCGCGCGTCCATCATCGCCGCCAGGCGCAGCACGTCGCCGGCCTGCCCCACCGCGGCCGCGAGGAGGTCGGCGTGCCCGGGCCCCGTCGAGCCCACCAGCACGCCGGACACCGACGCACCCGCCTCGCGCCCGATGTCGTCCGTGAACAGCAGCGTCGACACGCCCACGCGCACCGAATCCTGGCGACGCAGAAACACCGTCTGCCCATGCGGAAGACCCTGGATGGGATACACCAGCGCGGCGTGCTCGCGGGGCCAGGTATCACCTGCGGCGAGCGGCCACGCCCACGCCTCGGGGTCGGCACCGAACGGGTCCGCGAGGACGGCCGCCGAGGGGAGCAGCACCTGACGACCCCGGTCGTACTCGTAGCTGGTGTAGGGACGGTTCGCGACGCCGGGGATCTCCTGGCTGCGCAGCCACTCATCGTGCTCCGCCTCGACGTCCCAGCCTCCCCAGTGCACGTAGGCGGGCCATCCATAGCGGCGGATCATCAGCGCGCGCGCATCGTTCCCGTGCGCATTCGTCCAGCGCCAGCGTTCGTCGCGCGGCAGGGCGGTGCGCAGGCGCAACTGCACCTCGCGCGTCATCTGCTCCACCCAGCGCTCATTGCCGGCCACGGACCAGAGCGGGTCGGCCAGCCACCATGCGGAGTCGGCCTGGGCGCGACGGTCCTCGCAACTGCGGCGCGGCAGTTGCACGATCAAGGCGCGGAGATCGTCCCAGGCGCAACGCTGATCCCTGGGCGCGTCGCGCATCGCGCGCCGAAATGCCACCTCGGCCTGTTCGGGCAACTGGCGCCGCGCGAACACGTACCCCTCGAGCAGCGCGCACCACCACCCGGCAGCCGAGCACTGCTGCGTGAGGAAGTAAGCCCGGTCCCACACGCGGTGGTCCACGAGGAAACGCACCGTCTGGCCGACCAGGAACGTGTCCGCCACGTGCGCGGTCGCCAGCGGCTCGAGCGTGGCGAGCAGCGTGTCGCGTGCGGCGCGGCCCTCGGGCTGGGCCTCCACGTCGAGCGCGGCGTCGAGGACCAGCCGCTCGTCGGACACCCCCATCGTGCGATAGCGCCAGATGGGGCAGACGGCGAAGGCACTGCGCTCGCTCCGCAGCGCGACCCCGGCATAGAGTGGTGTCTCGCGGAACAGGTCGGGGGCGTGGCAATGCACGTCGGCCTTGGCGCCCGTCTGCTCGGGAAAGCGGCGCAGCTCGGAGTCGAACCACGCGTTCTCCCACGCGAAGAAGAAGCGCGTGATGGCCTGGGTCGCGGTATCGTGCGCCGTCCGCGGCGGTCGGGTGTCGCGCTGCTGGGCCGCGGCGGTGGTCGCCAGGAGCGACACGAGGGTGAGGATGAGGCGAAGGATCACGACGTAGTGTACGCTCTGTTCACCGCGATGTTACGTCATGATCGGGCCTTGGCGACGGTGCAGGGTCAGGAGGCGCGGGTTCCGAGAGGGAGGCGTCGAGCATGCCCCATTGGTGCCGCGGCAGCGCACCCAATGGTGACCGGCGGATGCCGCGACGCGACCGAACGACCCCCTGCACCCACTGCCGAAGCCCGAGCCCGAACCACAGCGCCAGCGCACCGCTGGTGACGATCCATCCCTCCGCCGTGTCCCAGTACGGTCGCGTGACAACGACCACGGCGAGGAGGAGCATGCCACCGAGCAGGAGCACGACCGGCCGAAGCATCTGCCACTGGCCCCGCAAGCCGCGCACGACCACCCGCAGCGCGCGTGCCAGGGCCCAAACCACCCCCACGACGGCGGCAGCGCAAGTTACCCGACGGTCACCTCGCCGTGACACCCGCCGTGGATGCATTCAGGAATGTCTGCGATCCTCCTCAACGCCGTCACGGCCATCCCCGCGGTCAGCGCTCTGCTCTGGCTCGGGAACTTCATCTCGTATCGCGTCATCAAGCGCCGGGTCCTGCGCGAACGCCACTGGGACTACAACATCTGCTGCGGCTTGACCGACGGGGGTGGGATCAATGCCGACATCATGCAGTTCGGCCCGATCCCGCGCTTCGAACTGGTCAGCGACGTGTCGGCGCTGCCGCACGCGTCGGCGGTCTTCGAGCACGTGCTGTGCAGTCACACGCTGGAGCACGTCGATGATCCGCGGGCGATGTTCGCCGAGCTGCAGCGCGTCGGGCGCCACGTCACGACCCTCGTGCCTCCACTCTGGGACCTCGCCGCGGCGCTGAATCCCTTCGAGCACCGCGTGATCTTCCTGACCTTCGCGACCCGGCACGACGACCGGCTGCCCCCATACATCCGCTACGTCCCCGCACGCTGGCTGCAGGAGCGGCTCGGACAGCGCGTCGTGGCGCATGCCCCCGGGGCCCGGCTGCTCAAGACGCTGGGCCTGCGGGGCTGAGGGGCGTGCGCACCCCGATACCGCACTACCGCGGCGGCAGGATCCGAAACGGCCGACGCCCACGCACGGGCTCGTCGGCCCTGGCGATCCACACCGCGACATCGACCGTGCCGCCGAGCGCGATGCCATAGCTCTCCCAGTAGATGCCGAGCTTCCCGATCGGCAGGAGCGTGGTGGTGCCAGATGGGACACACAGCGAACTCAGTGACATGGCTCTTGATCTGCCACCCGATTACGCCGTACTCGTCGACTGGCCACTCGGAGATCGCCCGACCCGCGTGACAGTGAATGTCCGGGGCCAGCAGCACAGTCTGAAGCCTCAAGCTGTGACGCAACGTTTCGGAGTGCTGCCATGGGACGAGCATCAGGGGGCTCCAGAGGACGGTCGATCGCAACAAGACGGCAGGGGAGCGACCAACGGCAGCACCGCGCGTCCATCGCACGGGCATACCCCATCATGGCCCCCGTGTCGACACTTCGCCCCTCCCACACTGTGGCCGGAACCACGACCTGTCAAGAAAAAACGAAGCCCCACAAAACAAACACGGCCCCGGACGCCGAAGCGCCCGGGGCCGTGCACGATGCGAGAACCGCCCACCTACCAGCGATAATGCGCGAACGCCTTGTTCGCTTCCGCCATGCGGTGCGTGTCCTCCTTCTTCTTGATCGCGTTGCCCTCGCTCTTCGACGCGGCAATGACCTCGGCGGCCAGCTTCTCGGCCATCGACTTCTCACCGCGATCGCGCGAGTAGCTGATCAACCAGCGCATCGCCAGCGCCGTACGGCGCTCGGGACGCACTTCGACCGGCACCTGGTACGTGGCACCACCAACGCGGCGGCTCTTGACCTCGACCACCGGCTTGATGTTGGTCAGCGCCTGCTTGAAGATGGTCACGCCCGGCTGCTGCGTGCGGGCTTCGACCAGGTCCATCGCGCCGTAGAAGATGCGCTCGGCGGTGGACTTCTTGCCGGCGCTCATCAGGGCGTTGACGAACTTGGAGACGGTCTGGCTGTCGTAGCGCGCATCCGGGAGGATGGTGCGCTTCACGGACTTCTTTCGGCGGCTCACTTCTTCTTACCTCCCGCCGCGGCTTGGCCGGGCTTGGGCTTCTTCGTGCCGTACTTGGAACGGCTCTTGTTGCGCCCGTTGACGCCGCTGGCGTCGAGCGAACCGCGGACAATGTGGTAGCGGACACCCGGCAAGTCCTTCACACGGCCACCGCGCACGAGCACGATCGAGTGCTCCTGCAGGTTGTGGCCCTCGCCGGGGATGTAGGCGGTCACCTCGGTGCCACTGGAGAGCCGGACACGAGCAACCTTCCGCAGCGCGGAGTTCGGCTTCTTCGGGGTCGTGGTGTACACGCGGGTGCACACGCCACGCCGCTGGGGCGAACCCTTGAGGGCCGGCGTGTTGGTCTTGACCACCTTGCTCTGGCGGCCCTTGCGAACCAACTGGTTGATCGTGGGCACTACATACTTCCTTCTTCAGTACTGGCGTCGGGTGTTGCCTGGTGCGGGGCGGCCGGACCGAGAAAGGCCTCAAGCACGCCGAAGCGCATCACGGAGCCCGCGAGAACGGGTCCGACGGTCAAGACTACCGGAGGGCCCCCGTCCGCCACAAATCCGGCCCCCGCGACCTGCCGGGTCAGGAGGTGCGAGGGCCGGCGAAGTAGGCGACCGCCGCTCCGCTGGGAGCCACCGCGCTCACCGGTAGGCGGTTCCACAGCGCGAGATACAGGTCGGTGGCGGTGCCCACTGCTTCGCCCTCGACCTCGATCTCGCGTTGCACGAGCTTCGGGGCGGCGCCCGGATCGTCCTCGTCGGGTGCCACGATCCAGCTGCGCTCCACGTCGGTCGCGACGAGGCGGATCGGAGCGTCGACGCGCGGACGCAGGCCTCGGTCGGTCAACCGTCGCCCGAAGACACGGATCACTTCGGCGATGCCGTCCGCGGCAACCAGCGGATCGATGTCCCAGGTGCGCTCGGGCCGGCCGAGCGACTGCGCCAGGTCCACCCGGTGCACGCACGTCTCGTGCAGTTGGCGGCGCGGCCAGAACGCCGCGACCTCGTCGATCCGGGCGAAGTTCGGGACCGGCTCGTCCGGGTCGACCGCCTGCAGTGCGGCGATCAGCGCGGTGGCCGTCCCGGCGTACCACTCCTCGAGCGGCTCGGTCGCCCTCGCCGCGGGCTCCTCGGCGATCCGCTCGCCCGACAGGACGATCGCGGCAGCCCACCGGTGGACCGAACCCAGGTGCGTCACCAGATCGGCGCTGGTCCAGCCCGGGCATGCCGGCACCGGCTCGTCGCCTTGGATCCGACTCACGAGCGCCGCGGTCGAGGCGAGCTCACGACCGAGCAGGATCAGCGGATCTTCCATGCCGGCCATTGTGCCGTGCGGGTGGTACCGGGGGAACGGGTGCCGACTCACCGCTCCCCCGCACCCCCGGCTCGGTCGCCGAGGAGGAGCTGGGCCAGGTGGACGGCCTGCACGTCGGCGAGGTCGTCGAGTTGGGTGCGGCAACTGAAACCGTCGGCCACGACGATCGCGTCGGGTCCGGCGTCGCGCACGGCCGGCAGCAGCTGCAATTCCGCGACGGCGACCGAGACCTCGTAGTGCCCCTTCTCGACCCCGAAGTTGCCGGCCAGGCCGCAGCAGCCGCCGACCCGCACGATCTCGGCCCCGGTGCGCGAGAGCAGTGCCATGTCCGCATCGAAGCCGATGACGGAGGCCTGGTGGCAGTGCGGTTGCACGACGATCGTGCGCCCGCTGAGGTCGGGCAGGTCGAGATCCTCACGCTGGGACAGGAGCTCGGCGAGCGTGAACACGCCCTTCGCCACCTCGGCCGCACGCGGATCGTCGACCAGTTCCACGGCATCGGTCCGCAGGACCGCAAGGCACGACGGCTCGAGCCCCACGACCGGGATTCCCTCGGCCACGAAGGGGTGCAGTTGCTCGACGGCCGCGCCGGCGAGCTTGGCCGCCGTGTCGAGCTGCCCGGTCGAGATCCAGGTCAGGCCGCAGCACTGCTGACGGTCGAGGAAGCGGACCTCGTAGCCGGCCGACTCCAGTAGGCCGATCGCCGCCCGCCCGGCATCGGTCGAGAAGTACTCGGTGAAGGAATCGGTCCACACGAGCACCGGGTCACCACCGGCGGCGGGCCGGCGCGCGGCGACCTCCTTGGTGAGGGTGCGCGTCGCGAACGCCGGCAGGCTGCGCCGCTGATCGACTCCGGCGGCCCAGCGAGCCAGATGGGCCAGTCCCGGCGTGCGCAGCGCCAGATTCACCAATCGCGCGAACGGCGCGTTGAGCCGCGCCCACATCGGCAGCCGGCCGAGGATGTAGTGGCTGCGCGGGCGCCACCTGCCCTTGTAGGTCTGGTGCAGGACCTCGGACTTGTAACTGGCCATGTCGACCCCGGTCGGGCAGTCGCCCAGACACCCCTTGCACGACAGGCACAGATCCAGCGCCTCGTGCACCTCGGGGCTGGACCACCCGTCGCCGACGAGCCGTCCGTCGACCATCTCCTGCAGCACCCGCGAGCGGCCCCGCGTGGAGTCCTTCTCGTCCCGTGTGGCCTGGAAGGACGGGCACATGACTCCGGCAGCCGGGGCGGCGAGACACTTGCCGACCCCCGTGCACCGGTGCACGGCCGCGCCGAAGTCACCCTCGTCGTGCAGCAGTTTCAGTCCCTGCCGGCGGCCGGGCAGGCCGGCCGGCCAGTGTGCTCCGAGCGAGCGCAGGTCGTCGTCGAGCGGGCGCGGGCGCACCAGCACACCGGGGTTGAGCAGGTCGTCCGGGTCGAAGACCTGCTTGACCTGCTCGAACAGGCCGACCGCGTCGGCGGAGTACATTAGCGGCAGCAGTTCGGAGCGGGCGCGGCCGTCGCCGTGCTCACCCGAGAACGATCCGCCGTGGTCGGCGGCCAGCGTCGCCGCGTCAGTGAGGAAGGAACGGAAGCCCGTGCGGCCACCGGGCTCGTCGAGCGGGAAGTCGATGCGCACGTGGACACAACCGTCGCCGAAGTGGCCGAACAGCGTGCCGTGCAGTCCGTGCTGGTCCAGCAACGCCTCGAAGCCACGCAGGTACTGACCCAGCCGCTCGGGCGGAACCGCCGCGTCCTCCCAGCCCGAGAGTGCCGGTCGGTCCCACGCCCGCGAGGCGAGACCCGCGCCCTCCTCGCGGATGCGCCACAGCACGGCCTGTTCGACGGGCGACGTGACGTGACGGTGACCGCGCGCGTCGGAGGCACGCACGACCTGTTCGGCCTGGGCGCGCAACTCGGCCGCATCGTCGCCGGCCAGTTCCACATAGAGCAGGCCATCGCCCTCGGGCAGGTCCGGAACGGACGAGACGCCGTTCGCCGCGCGGTACACCTCGACGATGCGACTGCCGAGGCCTTCGCAGGCGATCGGGTCGAACGGCAGGATCGCCGGAACGTGATCGGCGGCCTCGGCCATGGAGGGGAAGGACAACACGACGAGGTGGCGGACCGGGGCGTCGCGCACGAGATCGACCGTTGCGCCGAGCATCACGGCCAGGGTTCCCTCCGTGCCGGCCATGAATGAGGCCACGTCGAACCCACGCTCGGGCAGGAGGTGCTCGAGGCTGTATCCCGACACCTGACGTCCGAAGCGGCCGAACTCGGTCCGCACGGTCGCGAGGTTGGCGGCGACGAGGGCGCGCAGTTGCTCGAGCCGATCCGACCCGACGGCGACGTCACGCCCGACCTGGAACCGCTCCCCCGACATCGTCAACAGGTCCAGGGCAGCGACGTTGTCCGCGCTGCGGCCATAGCCCAGGGCCCGGTTGCCACACGCGTTGTTGCCGATCATGCCGCCCACCGTGCAGCGCGTGTGCGTCGAGGGATCGGGACCGTAGCGCAGCCCCAGCGGAGCGGCGGCTCGTTGCAGCACCGCGTGGACCACGCCGGGCTGGACCTCGGCCGTCGCGGTGGCCTCGTCGACCGCGAGGATCCGGTTCATGTGCTTGGAGAAGTCGAGTACGACCCCCGTGCCGATCGCATTGCCGGCGATCGAGGTGCCGGCACCACGCGAGGTGAGCGGAGTCCCCGTCACGCGGCACGCTTCGACGACGGCATGGACCTCGTCCAGGTCATGCGGGCGTACGACCACCCGGGGCTCGACCCGGTACAGCGAGGCATCGGAGCTGTAGAGCGCTCGGGTCAGGGTCGAGTCGTCGACATCGCGCACCCCTGCCTGCCGCAACGCGGCGACGACATCGCCGGCGGCCTGGCCGCGGTGGTCGAGCAGAGGGGCAGTCATTCAGGGTCCTTCACGGGAGGCGGCGGTCAGTAGCATGCTACTGCCTCCGGCCAGTAGATTTGCACGCACGCCCGTCGCCCAGTCCGTGTCGACCGTCTCGTCCACCCCGGCGACCTGCCCCATGAGCAGCGTTCCGGTGTGCTCCAGGTGCAGCGCCATCGCCGCCGCCGCTCGTTCGGGCTCGGCCTCGGCGATCGCCTCGGCCACCGGCGCGTGCTCGGCGGCGACCTCGGCCAACGGCCGCGACCGGCCGAACGTCGACACTCCCCTGGCCTGGATCGAATCGCGCAGTCTCGCCACCTCGGCCTCCAGACGCGGGTTCTGCATCGCCGATGCAACGAGCGCATGGAAGTCACGATCGACCCGGGTGAAGTCGGCTTCGCGGCCCGCCGCGGCATGCCTGCGGGTCTGCTCGACGTTCTCGGCCAGCGCGGCACGCAGGGTGCTGCCGGCCCGGCGAGCAGCACCGGCGGCGGCCGGAACCTCGAGCAACAGGCGCAGCTCGAACACCTCGCGCACATCGGCCATCGTCACACCGCGGATGCGCACACCGCGGTTGCGTTCGATCTCGACCAGACCGAGATCGGCCAACCGCAGGACGGCCTCGCGCACGGGCGTGCGCGAGACCTCCAACTGCTCGGCCAGCCGGTAGATCGAATGCTGGGTCCCCGCCTCCAACTCGCCACCGACGATGCGTTCGCGCAGCAGCGCGAACACTCGATCCGTCGTGGTGGTGGCCGTCACGGGTTGATCGTCACCAGAGTTCGATCGACCCGGCGAGGATCGTGACCACGTCGTCCTCGGTGACCTCACGCGGGGCCGTGGCCAGCAACCGCTGCTGCTTGAGCGTGCCCTCGGCCAGCGTCGGCAGGTCGGACTCGCCGAATCCCAGCTCGGCCAGACCCGACGGCACACCCACGTCGCGCATCACGGACGTCAGCACGGTGGGCAACAGGTCGGCGGGGTCGTCGGTCATCGACGCCGTGGGATCGAGCAACTGGGCCGCCCGGACGTGACGCTCGGGTGACGCCTCGAACGTGAAGCGGAAGGCCGCCGGCGCGGTCTGGGACACGGCCATGCCGTGCGGAACCAACCCGTGGCCGGTCGTGCCGTCCTGCTCGGGATAGTCGGCCGGGTGGAAGTCTCCCACCTGACCGGCGATCGGGTAGGCGTTCGCGTGCGGGATGTGGACGCCCGCGTTGCCGAAGCCGAGTCCGGCGAACGTGGCCGCCATCGCCATCTGATTGCGGGCCTCGACGTCGTCGCCATGACGAACTGCCTGGCGGAAGGCCGTGCTCATGAGGGTCAGTGCCTTCTCGGACCACAGATCGGCGATCGGGTTCGAGCCGCAGTAGGGCACGCGCTCCTGTGGCGCCTTCGCCTCGTACGACGTGAACGGACGGGCCGTGTAGCTCTCGAGCGCGTGACACAGGATGTCCAGGCCCGAGGCGGCGGTGACGCCCGCGGGCTGCGACACCGTCAACTCAGGATCGACCACCGCGTACGTCGGCCGCAGGGCGGCGTGGGAGATGCCCGTCTTGACGTGCTGGTCGACGACGTCCAGCACGCAGATCGTGGTGCTCTCGCTGCCCGTACCGGTCGTCGTGGGCACGGCGATCAACGGCAGCAACGGCTTGGCCGGAGCCTGACCCCGCCCGACGGGAACGTTGACGTAGTCCATCAGTTCGCCCTCGTTCGTGAGGAGCAGGTTGACCGCCTTGGCCGTGTCGATGCTGCTGCCGCCACCGATGGCGATCACGACGTCGAAGGGGCCGTTGGCGCGGGCGAAGTCGATCGCGAGGTTGAGGCTGCCGTCAGTGGGTTCGACCCGCGAGCGATCGAAGACGACGGCGTCGACGCCGGTCGCCGTGATCTGGTCGGCCAACTCCTGGGGCGACCCGGTCGCGGCCACCCCCGGGTCGGTCACGATCAGCACACGACGGGCTGAGAACCGGGCGAGATCATACGCGATCTCGCGTCTCGCACCGGGGCCGAACTTCAGCGTGGGAGCGCCATAGGTGAAAATCGATTCAGGGTTGCTCGGAGCAAACATGGACAGAACCATACGGGTCCACGGGCTACGCTTGTCATTCCATACCGGACCGAGGGGATAGATGCGCCGTCTGACCGCCGCCATAGCCGCGACGATCGCCGTGGCCTTGTTGACCGGGTGCACGACCGACGGCACGATCCCCAGCGGAGATCGAGCGACGACTCCTCCCGAGATCGATTCGCACGAATCCGGACCCGCCAGTCCGATCGCGTACGGATTGATCGTCCCCGCCGGCGCAGCGCAACTCGGCCCGCTCGTGCGCTATCGCAGCGAGGGCCTGATCAACGCCTACAAGCCTGAACTCGATGCCGTGCATGCCGAGCAGGCGCTCGAGGAGGAATTGGAGCAGGGCAGCGAACCGACACCGACCACGCCGTCCACGTCACCGACCGTCGACCTGCGTCCCGAAGGTGACGTGTTCGAGGATCTGGA
The DNA here is from genome assembly GCA_964473845.1 of uncultured Aeromicrobium sp. Classification (GTDB taxonomy): domain Bacteria; phylum Actinomycetota; class Actinomycetes; order Propionibacteriales; family Nocardioidaceae; genus Aeromicrobium. The sequence continues at coordinate 1,984 of CAYYQO010000074.1, read as the reverse complement.
GAACCCGCCCCGGCCCGACACCTTCGTGTCGCTCATGCGGATCGACGGCAAACCCACCCAGGTCGTGCGTCGGCTGCTCGCCGAGCTGGCCGTACTCCTGCCCGAGGCCGAGATCGTCTCCGATGACCTGTCGGCCTACTGCCGCGCAGCGAACCGCAGAGTCACCAGTTGTTCCCTCGACGTCACGAGCACCACTCCGGCCGGGCGCGAACTGCGCATCCAGCTCAACGTCGACCCCGGTCGCGTGACGACCCGTACCGGCAACTTCGCGTCCCTCGAGCGTCCCGTGATGACTCTGCAGGTGTCGTACATCGGGGATCCTCGCCAGGGCCAGGAAGAGCGCGCCGCCGAAGACCTCGACACTCCGGTCGACGTGGAAGCGACCACCGAGAAGACCGGCTGGATCTGGCCCAAGATGGACGAGGACGCCCCTGCCGACTCACCGGTCATCGACGGCTACACCCCACCGTCGAGCGCCACGGTGCTGCTGTCCGGTCGGCGCCCGCCGTTTGCCACGATGACCACGTTGCGCGCCTCGATCGCCAGCGAGATCGCCGAGAAGTTCACCGACGATCGCATCGAGGAAGGCACCCTCAGACGTGATGTGATCGCGGACCTGAACGAGGTCATCGTGACCACGTGGGGCACCGCCGCGGACGGCACGGCCATTCGGACCGTGCACACCCTCTCGGCCCGCGCGAACTACCTCTCTCTCTTCCTGGCTCCTGCTTCCTGATCGAGGAACCGGCGTGACTCACGCCCGACCCGTAGAGTCGAACCGATGAGTCGCCTGGATCCCCTGCCGGTCAGTACGTCTGCGCCGAAGGAACGCGTCGCCTACCTCGACAACGCGCGGTACTGGGTCATGCTGCTCGTGGTCATCGGCCACTCGTTGACCGAGCTCGTCGTGATGGACTCGGCGCGCGGCGTGTACACGTGGATCTACGCGTTCCACATGCCGTTCTTCGTGCTGATCTCCGGTTACACCGCACGGCACTACGTGGGCGACTTCCGTCAGATCCGGCGCATCGTCTCGACCCTGATCGTGCCGTACCTGATCGTCGAGACCGGGCTGCAACTCATCACCCGGCACTACGACGGTGAACCCGAACACCTCATGATCCTGTCGCCGCAGTGGCTCGGCTGGTTCCTGGCGGCCCTGTTCATCTGGCGGTTGACGACGCCGATCTGGCGGGCCCTGAAGTATCCGATCACCACGGCCGTCGTGATCTCGTTGACCGCCGGCCTAATCGAGATCCCGAACGTGCTGGCGTTGCCGAAGGTGCTGGGCCTGCTCCCCTTCTACGTGGTCGGCCTGCACTTCGACCGCTCCGTGTTCCTGTGGCTGGGCAGCGCGCGCAACCGAATCGTCTCGGTCGTCCTGCTGGCCGGGACCTTCGTGTTGTGCCAGCTGTTCGCCCAGACCTGGACCGACCGCTGGCCCAGCACCTGGCTGTTGTGGAAGGCGCGCTACGACGAGTTGGGGGCGAACCCCGTCGAGGGGGTGGCCATCCGCGCCCTGCTGCTCGTGATCGCCTTCGTCCTGACGCTGGCCGCGCTGTCGCTGGTCCCCCGCAGCCGCTCGTGGACCACCGCGCTCGGCGGCCGCACCTTCTACTGCTACTTGCTGCACGGCTTCGTGATCGTGTGGCTCGACCGGCACTTCGGCTTGTGGGAGCGGATCGAACCGTACGGCGCGACAGCCGTCCTGGGCTGCATCGTGGTGGCGATCATCGTCGCCAACGTGCTCATGACCAAACCCGTGGCCACGGTCTTCCGGCCGGTCTTCGAACCGAGACTGACCTGGATGTTCCGTGACCCGCGCGAGGACTCGTACCACTCGCAGGCCGATCATCCGGACGTGTGGGATCGCGGCACCGAGCCGATCGACCCGCCGTCCCAGGGCGAGGCGCGGCCGGCTCGGTTGTTCTGAGTTGTCGGTGCGTCTGGTCCGACCGGCTCGGGTGGTCGGTGCGTCAGGTCC
>CAYYQO010000073.1:6523-14125 GCA_964473845.1 uncultured Aeromicrobium sp. | reverse complement strand
ACGACACGTCGACGGGCGTCAACGAGCGCAACGAGTCCGAGCTGCACGAGCGGCTGGCCGGTGCGCTGGGCCGTAGCGAGGGCAACCCGCTGTACGTCATGAGCCAGAAGGCGTTGACGGGGCACGCGAAGGGCGGCGCGGCCGCCTTCCAGCTGATCGGGCTGTGCCAAGTGCTGGGGGCTGGCGTGGTCCCGCCGAACCGCAGCCTGGACTGCGTCATGGACGACCTGGCCGAGCACGAGCACCTGGTGTGGCTGCGTGAGCCGCTCGCGACGGGTCCGCTCAAGGCGGGTCTGGTGACGAGCCTGGGCTTCGGTCACGTGGCCGGGATCATCGCGGTCGTGCACCCGCAGGCGTTCGTCGAGTCGCTGCCGGCCGACGATCGCGATGCCTACCTCGCTGCGGCCGAGCGCCGCACGATCGAGGGCCGGACCCGGCTCGTGGACGCGATGTACGGCGGATCCTCGTTGTACAAGCGGCCCGCGGGCCGCCGGTTGGGTGAGTCGGGATCCCGCGAGCGCGAGGCTTCGCTGCTGCTCGATCCGCAGGCTCGACTCGGTGACGACGGGGTCTACGCGTGCCGGTGATCGGCACGGGGATCGACCTCGTGGACGTGCCCGGATTCGCCGAGGAGTTGCGGCGACCGGGTACCCGCGCCGCCGGCGTCTTCACACCGGCCGAGCGCAGCGATGCCCGGAGCCGTCCCTCCGGCCCCGGGCGTCGCACCCCCGACCAGGAGATCGCTTCGCTCGCGGTGCGGTGGGCGGCGAAGGAGGCCTTCATCAAGGCCTGGTCCGAGTCGTTGTGGGGCAGCCCGCCGGTCATGGACGAACACGTCCACGACCAGATCGAAGTGATCCGCGACGCGTGGGGCCGTCCCCGCATCCGCCTGCACGGCGAGGTCGCGAAACGCTTGGCAGGCGTGACGGTGCACGTCAGTCTGAGCCACGACGGAGATCAGGCGATCGCCCTGGTCACGCTGTCGTGCTCGGACGGCTGACTCCGTCCGGCCGTGCGCCTGTGCATACTTGAAAGTGGATTCAGGTTTTTTGTCCGAAGCCGCCACCGCTCTCGAGAGGTATGTGCCATGACCCACAGTTCCGACACGCCCGTCGCCGTCATCACGGGCAGCACCCGCGGGATCGGGCTCGCCACCGCGCGGGCCTTCGCCGAGGACGGCTACCTCGTGGTCGTCAACGGACGGGATGACACCGCGACGCGTGAGGTCGCTGCGCTCCTCGAATCGGAGGGGCATCAGGCCGTTCCTGTGGCCGGAGACGTGTCGGACGAGGCGGTGGCCGAACGACTGGTGACCACCCATGATCGGTTGGACGTCCTGGTCAACAATGCCGGCATCTCGCCGCGGCGGGCCGACGGTCACCGGACCCCGGCGCTGGAGATGTCCCGCGAGGAATGGGATCGAGTCATCGACGTGAACCTGACGGCACCGTGGTGGTTGTCGGTCCTCGCAGGGCGACGCATGGTCGAGCAGGAACGGGGAGTCATCCTGTTCATGTCCTCGTTGACGGCGCGCGCCTACTTCACGACCTCCGGGGCGCACTATTCGACGTCGAAGACCGCACTCGTGGGGCTCACGCGAGCGCTGGCCGGCGAACTGGCGAACTCGGGTGTGAGGGTGTGTGGCATCGCGCCCGGCCGGATCATGACCGACATGGCGCAGACGCTGGATCCGGCCATCGGCGAGGAGCTCCTGAAGCTCATTCCGCTCGGCAGGGCCGGGACGCCGGAGGACATCGCGGGGGCAGCAGTCTTCCTGGCAAGCCAGCAGGCGAACTATCTGACGGGTGTGACGCTCGACGTCAACGGTGGGGCCTGGATGAACTAGCACCGGGAGACGCAGGTCACGTTTCGTCCTTGACCTACGCAGGTCGGCCCAATAACATGAAAATGAATACGAGTTCAAGTTCTATTGACCTCCGAGGAGCCCTTTCGTGCCGATCACCCAGGACACACCATGACCATGCCCGAGAACTTCCATGCCCAGATCGAGGCGCATCTGGCTGAACTGCGTGAGCGTCGTCGCCAGGCGTGGCCCGGAGCAACGGACCGGCAGATCGAGTACCCCTTCGGCCGCACCTCGGTGACCGACTACGTGCGGAATTGGGCACGCGAACGGCCCGGTCACGCCGCCTTGACGTTCGGTGACGCGACGATCACGTACGAGCAGTTGGACCGGTACAGCGATCGGGTCGCCGCGTACCTGGCCCATCAGGGGTTCGAGCCCGGCGACCGTGCCGCGGTGATGATGCCCAACTGCCCGCAGTTCATCATCGCGTTCCTCGGCATCCTCAAGGCCGGGGGAGTTCACGTGCCGGTCAACCCGATGTTCCGCCGTGAGGAGATCTCGTACGAACTGAACGATTCGACCGCCACGATGGCCTTCGTCTCCGACGGCCTGGGCGACGAGTTCCTGGTCGGCGCGGACGGCAGCCAGGTGCGAGAGATCGTCGCCACGGCCCTCGAGGACTTCCTGACACCGGGATCGCCGATGCCGCGCCAGATGCCGGTGGATCAGCCACACATCGACGGCGCGACGCGGTTCATGGACCTGCTGGAGCGAGACGACCTGCCCGTGCCGGCCCTGGACACCGACCCCGACGCCCTCGCGGCCCTGAACTACACGGGCGGGACGACGGGCATGCCGAAGGGTTGCGAGCACAGCCAGGCCGACATGCTGCAGACCGGGTTGCGCGGCGGGCAGTTGAACTTCGCCTCCACACCGGACTCGGTGTCGCTCGTGTTCATCCCGATCTTCTGGATCGCCGGTGAGGACGGATTCCTCATCCCGCTGACGACGGGCGGGACGTGCGTCCTGCAGTTCCGCTGGGACGCCGACGAAGTCGCAGCGGCGATCGAGCGTCATCGCGTGACGGTGCTGGTGGGCACCGTCGACAACTACCTCGAGCTCCTGGAGCGGCGCGAGGGACATGACTTCTCGTCGTTGACCACCGCCGTCACGATGTCCTTCGTCACGAAGCTGTCCGTCGAGGTCCGCGAACGGTGGGCCCGCGAGTCCGGTTCGCCGGCGATCATGCGGGAGAGTTCCTACGGGATGACCGAGGACCACACCCTGGACACCTTCACGCTGGGCCTGCAGGACGGGGACCGTGACCTGTTGGGCCGTCCAGGCTTCACCGGATTGCCCATGCCCGACACCGACATCGCGATCGTCGATTTCGAGACGCGAGAACTGGTCCCGATCGGCGAGGAGGGCCAGATCATCGTCCGCTCCGCCTCGATGATGAAGGGGTACCACGGACGTCCCGATGCGACAGCCGACACCCTGCGCGACGGCTGGCTGCAGACCGGCGACATCGGTGCCCTGGACGAGACCGGCGCCCTGCACTACCTGGGTCGCAGGAAGGAGATGCTCAAGGTCAACGGCATGAGCGTCTTCCCGTCCGAGCTCGAGTTCCTGCTGAGCCGGCATCCGGACATCGACGCGTGCGGGGTCATCGGCATCGCCGACGAGCACAAGGGCCAGGTGCCCCTGGCCTTCATCCAGTTGCGTGAGTCGGCTCGCGAGAAGGTCTCGGCCGACGACCTCGTGGCCTGGTGCCGCACCAACATGGCGACGTACAAGGTGCCGAGGATTCGCGTGATCGACGCCGTACCGCTGGCGCCCACGGGCAAGGTGTCGAAGATCGCGCTGGAGAAACTGGCCGCCGCCGGCTGAGATCGCGCCACGTGGATCCGGGAAGGATCAGGTCGCGCCGGCCTCCGCGGCCAACAGGTAGGTGCCCAGCAGGCGCTTGAGCTCGATGATCGCCTCGTCGTGCTCCTGCAGGTCGCGGACCGAGAAGTTCAGCATCGAGTAGGCCATGTGCACGAGCACCTCGGCCATGATCGTGCGGCGTTCGCGCGGGGTGCCGGGGGTCAGCGGGGCGAGGACGCGGGCGACCTGGGCAGCGAGTTCGCGTTCAGTGACCTCGGCCGTGGAGCGGGTGGCGGGGGTGGACTGCACGGCGTACCAGACGGCGCTGCGCGAGGGGTCGTTGAGCCACAGCTGGGCCATGTGGTCGACCAGCCGGTCCAGCAGGACCAGCCAGTCGAGGGTCGGCAGCTCCCCGGCCAGCTTCTCGAGTTCGGACTGGATCGCCACGGCGTTCAGGCGGTCGAGCTCACACACGATGACGTACTTGTTCGCGAAGAACTGGTACAGCGTGCCGATCGGCAGGCCCGCGCGCTGGGCGACCTCCTCGCACGTGAACGACTCGAACCCCGTCTCCAGCAACACGTCGCGCGACACCTGCAGCAGGTGGTCGAACTTGACCTTGCTGCGCTCTTGCGTGGGCCGCTTGCGCGGTTCGAGGATCTGGGCCGTCACGGGCGCCAGACTACCCTCGTTACTTCGAGGTAGCCGCCAATCCGTGCTGAACGAGCGGATCGATCATCGCGCCGATGCCGTCGAAGCCTTCGCCATACGTCTGGCCCTTCGTGTACCGGAAGTGGATTCCCTCGAGGATCACGGCCAGCTTGAAGTAGGCCAGTCCGAGGTGGAAGCCCAGTTCGCTGACGTCGCGACCCGACCGCGCGGCGTACCGCTCGATCGTCTCGTCGGGGGAGAGGTAGCCGGCGGCGCGCGGGGCGTCCGTGACCTGACCGCTGTCGCCTCCGGCCGAGAGGGCCAGATTCTGATAGGCCAGCATGACGGCGACGTCCGTGAGGGGGTCGCCGAGCGTGCTCATCTCCCAGTCCAGGACCGTCGTGATGCGATCGCCGTTCTCGGTGTCGACCAGCACGTTGTCCAGCCGATAGTCGCCGTGGACGATCGTGCCGTCGCTCGTCGCCGGGATCGAGTTGGTCAGACGGCCCGCCAGTTCGTCGATGCCGTCGAGTTCGCGTGAACGCGAGGCGTCGAGCTGCTTCTTCCAGCGAGCCACCTGGCGGTTCAGGTAGCCGTCCGGACGCCCGAAGTCGGCCAGTCCCACTGCCTCGTAGTCGACCTCGTGCAGGTCGACCAGGGTGTCGACGAGCCGTTCGGTGATGCTGCGGACCCGCTCGGCGCCCAGTTTCTCCAGTTCGGCGGCGCGCTGGAACGCGGTTCCCGCCATGCGCTCCATGACGTAGAACGGCGCGCCGATGACGGAGTCGTCAGCGGTGGCGGCGATCATGCGGGGCACGGGGACGGCGGTGCCGGCGAGTGCGGCCATGACGCGGTGCTCACGGCCCATGTCGTGGGCGGTCGCGAGCACGTGGCCCAAGGGAGGGCGGCGCACGATGACCTGCGTGTCGCCGTTGGAGACGGCGTACGTCAGGTTCGACTTACCGCCGGTGATGAGCGACGCGCTCAGGTCCCCGGGGAACTCCCCGGGGACCTGAGCATCGAGCCACACCCGCAAGGCATCGAGATCGATGCCCTTCAGCTCGTCCGAGTCCGACACGTCAGTCCTTCGGTCCGCCGGCGACGTAGATGACCTGGCCCGAGACGAAGCCGGCACCCTCGCTGCACAAGAAGGCGGCGGTGTTGGCGATGTCCTCGGGCTGGCCGACGCGCTGGACCGGGATCTCCTTGGCGGCGTACTCGATGAAGTCGTCGAACGGGACGCCGATGCGCTCTGCCGTGGCGGCCGTCATGTCGGTCTGGATGAAGCCCGGGGCGATCGCGTTGGCGGTGACGCCGTACTTGCCGAGCTCGATCGCGAGGGTCTTGGTGAAGCCCTGCATGCCCGCCTTGGCGGCCGAGTAGTTGGCCTGGCCGCGGTTGCCCAGCGCCGAGGTGCTCGACAGGTTCACGATGCGGCCGTACTTGGCCTCGGTCTGGTACTTCTGGACGGCCTTCGTCATCAGGAAGGCGCCCTTGAGGTGAACGCCCATGACGGCGTCCCAGTCGTCGACGGTCATCTTGAACAGCAGGTTGTCGCGGATGATGCCGGCGTTGTTGACCAACACGGTCGGCGCACCGAGTTCGGTGGCGACCTTGGTCACCGCGGCGTCGACGGCGTCGGCGTCGGCGACGTCGGCTCCGACGGCCAGGGCCTGGCCCCCGGCGGCGACGATCTCGTCGACGACGCTCTGGCAGGCGGCCTCGTCGAGGTCGAGGACGGCGACCTTGAAGCCGTCGGCAGCGAACTTCTTCGCGATGCCAGCACCGATGCCGCGGGCGGCTCCGGTGATGATGGCGGTACGGGTTTCGGACACGGGTGGTCTCCTTGAGGTTTCTAAGCGCTTGCTTAGTTCACCGTAGCGCACGGTCGCCTGGTGCGAAAGGTCACACCCCAACATGCAGATCGAATATGAGGATTTCCTCATGTTTGCCCTATAGTTGAGGAATGCCTCACGTTTCAGACGGCCGTCTCACGACGCAAGCCACCGAACAGGCCCACGATTCTCGTACTCACCTCGACGAACGACGGAGCGAGCGATTCGCCCGGGTCGAGCCTCGCGGTGCACGCGTGCACACCGCGCGCGAACGCGCCGAACTGCTGATGGACGAAGGCACTTTCGTCGAGTTGGCTCCGCTGCGCGCGGCCCAGCCCGGCGCGGGCAGCGGCCTGGTCGCCGGTTGGGGACTGGTCGCGGGTCGTCCCGTCGTCGTGGCCTGCCACGATGCGGCCATCGCCTCCGGTGCGATCGGCGCGGTCATGGCCGAGGCGATCTGCCGCGCCCAGCGCTTCGCGATCGAGAAGGGCTTCCCGATCGTCTACGTCAACGACTCCGGCGGAGCCCGCGTGCCCGACGGCATCCTGGCCCTGCACGGTTGTGGCGAGATCTTCGCGCTCAACGTCGAGGCGCAGGACCGCATCCCGCAGATCTCGGTGATCCTCGGCCCCTGCGCGGGTGCCGCTGCGTACTCGCCGGCTCTGACCGACTGGACGATCATGGTCAAGGGCCACGGTCACATGTTCCTGACCGGCCCCGACGTCGTGCGCGCCGCCACGGGCGAGAACGCCACGGCCGACGAGATCGGTGGATCGGGCATGCACACCCGCACGAGCGGTGTCGCCCATCTCGAGGTCGAGACCGAGATCGAGGCACTCGAGTCCGTCCGTCACCTGTTGTCCTACGTGCCGTCGAACAGTGACGCGCCGCTGCCCGCGGCCGATCCGGTTCCGGTCAACCAGCACTCGGCCGACTCCCTGCCGGGCGTCGTGCCGGAGAAGGCCAGCGTCGTCTTCGACATGCATGCCGTCATCGACGGTGTGCTCGACAACGGCGCGCGTCTGGAGCTGATGCCCGAGTACGCCGGCAGCGCGCTGACGCTCTTCGGGCGCATCGAGGGGCGTCCCGTCGGTGTCGTCGCGAACCAGCCCGCCGTGCGTGGCGGCATCCTGGACTCGCAGAACTCGGTCAAGATCGCCCGGTTCGTTGAGTTCTGCGGCCGCTTCGGCATCCCGATCGTCACGCTCGTGGATGTCCCGGGGTTCCTGCCCGGCACGGTCGAGGAGGGCCGCGGCATCATCACGCAGGGCGCCAAGGTGCTGAAGGCGTACGTCAATGCGAAGAAGTCGATGCGCCTGACCGTCGTGGTCCGCAAGGCCTACGGCGGCGCGTACATCGCGATGGGCTCGACGTCGCTCGGCGCCGACGCGGCGTGGGCGTGGTCCAACGCCGAGATCGCCGTGATGGGTCCCGGCGGCG
>CAYYQO010000073.1:0-6513 GCA_964473845.1 uncultured Aeromicrobium sp. | reverse complement strand
CGCCGTGGGTCTGCTGCACCGCCGCGCACTGGCGGCCGCCGAGGATCCGGCGGCCGTGCGCGACGAACTGGCGGCCGAGTACCGCGAGAACGTCGCGCGCCCCTACGTCGCTGCCGAGGCGGGCATCATCGAGGACGTCATCCATCCCGAGGAGACGCGCGATCGGCTGGTCGCCTCGCTGCGCCTGCTGGAACACCGATGATCGACGCCAAGGCCGAGATCGTCGGCAACGTCTGGAAGATCCTGACGCGTGAGGGCGACGAGGTCGGTCCCGGTGACCCGCTCGTGATCCTCGAGACCATGAAGATGGAAATTCCCGTCGTGGCTCCGGCTCACGGCCACGTCTCCAGCATCCTGGTCTCCGAGGGTCAGATCGTCCAGGAGGGCGACCCCGTCGTCGAGATCGACGACACCCTCGGCGCCTGACGCACCGCGGATCGAGTTCGAGCGTCCTGGTACTCGGCTGATGAACTGCCGTGACAGGATGCGACCGTGACTGAGTTCCGACATGAGATCCCGATGCGGTGGGCCGACCTCGACTCGCTGAACCACGTCAACAACGTCGTCTACCTGCGTTATGCGGCGAATGCGCGTGCCGTGATCGACAGCCTGCCTTCGGGGCCGATCGGGACGATGGACGTGCAGTTCAAGCGCCCGATCCTGCTGGGCTCCGAGCCTGTCGTCGTCAGCACGAAGGTCGAACGACACCGCGTCTCGCAGTCGATCGGCGTCGAGGGCGCTGCGCACGAGTTCGCCGCCGTCACCTCCGAGTTCGGCGGGTACACGGCGCCGGTTGCGCCACGCGACGACGTGTACCGGGCCGAACTCCGGTTGCGCCACACGGACCTCGATGCCGAGGGCCAGGTCAGTCCCGCGCAGACGTTCGAACTGTTCCAGGAGACGCGAATCCCGTACTTCCGAACGGTGATGCCGTGGATGACGCCCGGCGGTTTCGTCGTGGCGCAACTCCAGGTCCGCTACCACCAGCCGATCGTCTGGCAGGCCGAGCCGTTGCTCGCGCGCGCATGGATGTCCCGGGTGGGAAATGCGTCGTTCGCCGCAGAAACTCAATTGATCAGTGGCGGTCAGGTGCTCGCGTCGTGCAGTTCGACCTTGGTCGGATTCGACGCCACGACACAGACCTCGCGTCCGTTCACCGACACCGAGCGGGAGTCGCTCGCAGGCGAACTGGGCTGACCGGCGCGATCAACTGGGGGAGTTGATCATGAAGTTCGCGGCGTGCTGGACGTAGGCCCAGAACTGCGCATCGTGCTCGGGTTCGAGCTTCGCCGCGTCCAGGCCGGCGCGGAAGTGCCGCAGCCAGTGGTCGCGCGCCTCCTCGTTCACGACGAACGGCGCGTGCCGCATGCGTAGCCGCGGATGTCCGCGCCGTTGCGAATACGTCGTGGGTCCGCCCCAGTACTGCTCGAGGAACAGGGTGAAGCGTTCGGCGGCCGGCCCCAGGTCCTCCTCGGGATACATCGGCCGCAACACCTCGTCGGTGGCCACGCCCTGGTAGAACACGTCGACGATCAGTTCGATCGTGGCGTGGCCACCGATCGCCTCGTAGAAGGTCTCTTCGGCGGGTGCTTCGGTCATGGGGTGCCTCCCGAGGGCGGGAACGAGGTGGAGGGGATGTGGATGCCGACCTCGTCGAAGCGTCGGAGGACCCGGCTGCGGAGGGCGCGGCCCACCTCGGAGGTGTGCAGTGGTGCGGTCTTCAGGACCGTGCGCACGACGGCGCCGTCCTTGTCGAACCGCTCGACACCCCACACCTCGGGCTCCTCGATGATGACCGACGAGAGGGTCGAGTCGGTGTGGAGGGCGTGCGCCTCCTCCCGCAGGATCTGCTGGACCTGGTCGAGGTTGGCATCGAACGGGACTGTCACGTCCAGCACGGTGCGGGACCATTCCTGGCTCGAGTTGCCGACCCGCAGGATCTCGCCGTTGCGCACGTACCAGGCGGTGCCGTTCAGGTCGCGCAGTCGCGTGACCCGCAGACCCACGGCCTCGACCGTTCCCGATGCCTCACCCAGGTCGACGGAGTCGCCCACGCCGTACTGGTCCTCGAGGATCATGAAGATCCCCGAGAGGAAGTCCTTGACGAGCGTCTGGGCGCCGAAGCCCAGGGCCACGCCGACGACGCCGGCGCCGGTCAGCAGGGGCGCGATCGGCATCCCCAGGACGTCCAGCACCATGACGAACGTGATGCTCCAGATCAGCCCGGAGGCGATGCTGTGCAACAGCGAGCCCATGGTCTCGGCCCGTTGACGGCGGCGTTCGTTCGACCTGGAGGTCATGTCGGCCAGGAACTCGCCGGCCTTCGACTGGGCGAGCACGCTGGGGACCGCGCCGCGGGCAGCGCGTTCGGTGATCCGCCTGATGAAGCGGTGCGTGAACCATCGCATCGCGACGGCGATGAGCAGGATCAGGACGACCTTGCCGGGCACGTCGAGCACCCAGGCGAGGATCTCCTTCACCGTCCATGACCAGTCCACACCTCCACCCTACGGGTGAGGGGTCGTACCCAGGACGGGGCCGATATCCTCGTCTCATGAGCCTTGCCCGAGTGATCACCGTCGTGACCGCCGCCCTGCTCGCCGTCGTCGTTTCCGCGACCTCCGCAGTGGCCAGCACCGCCCCGGACACCTGGCCAGGCGACGACGAGAATTTCACGTCCCTGCACTGGATCGGCACCTTCATCGGGGGCACCCTCGTGCTGTACGCCGCCATCTGGATCATCGCCGCGGCGGTCAACGCCAAGAGCCGCCACCACGTCGTGGCGCCGCCCTCGACCGACCTCGAGAAGGCACCCGGTCAGGACATCGCCGGACACTGAGCCCGGGATCTCCTGGGTCATTCACTCGCTTGTCAGATGGATGCTGCCGGTGTCCGGAGCTCTCACATGAGTTCTGAGCTGGTTGGTCCGGTGCGTCAGGTCCCACCCGCGCCCGGTTGGTCGGACCTGACCCACCGACCACCTCACGTCCCCAAGCCGATCGAGTAGCTCTGCGAGGAACGAGCAGGCGTATCGAGATCAGCGGTCAGTTGATCGCGCGGGCAGCCAGGGCGCGGCGCAGGTCGTCGCGACCCTCCGTCACGTAGCGGCGTGCCGCTGCCGGCGCCTCGGTCGTGCGCAACCACGCGTCGACCTTCTCCAGCGACTGCCTGGTCGGGTTCGCCAGCGGGAACAGGTGGATCAACGCGATCTGGCCGATCCACACGCCCATCTCGTCGATCACGGTCTCGGCCATCTGCAGGTACCGGTCGACATACGGCTCGAGCACCTCGCCCTGACCGGCGACCTGGAAACCCAGCGCGATCTGGCGCCGGGTCTCGTTCGGGGTCGAGGCGTCCTCGACGACGCGACGCCAGGCTTCGGCCTTCGCCTCGGCCAGAGGACGCAACGCCTTGGCACCTGCGGCGTTCTCGCGGCCCTGGTTCGTGTCGTCGCGGGCCAGTTCGGCGTCGATCTCGGCCTCGTCGGCGTCACCGAGCCGGGCCAGTCCCTGGACCAGGGTCCAGCGCAGATCGGCGTCGATCTGGAGTCCGGCGGTCGAACCGGCCAGCAGGTCCCGCAACGGGGTCGGCGTGGTGGCCGCCGAGGTCAGCGCGCGGGCGAAGGCCAGCTGGTGGTCACTGCCCGGCTCGGCCGCGGCGAGCAGTGCGGCCACGCCCTGCTCCCATCGGGCGGCCAACTCGGGCCGCTTGGCGTCGGACGTGAACAGGCTGATCGCGGACTTGCTCTGACGCAGCAGTGACGAGACGGCGGTCAGGTCGGACTCGGTGCCGACGCCGGCCAGGACCAGGTCGACGAACGAGGCCGAAGGCAGTTCGGCGTCGCGCGTCATGTCCCAGGCCGAGCCCCAGCACAGGGCACGCGGCAGCGACTCGGCGAAGGAGCCGATCCCCTTCAGCAGCGTGGCGAACGAACCCTCGTCGAGCCGGATCTTGGCGTAGGTGAGGTCGTCGTCGTTCAACAGGATCAGGTCGGGACGACGGTGGTCCAGCAGGTCGGTGATCGCCGTGCGTTCGCCGCGCACATCGGTCTCGATCCGTTCGGTGCGCACGAGGCGGCCGTCCTGCTCGTCGTACAGACCGATCGCGATGCGGTGCCGGCGCAGGGTCGGGTAGTCGTCGGTGGCGGTCTGCACCACGTCGAAGCGGGTGAAGTGACCGCCTTCGTCGAGATCGAAGTCGGCGCGCAGGGTGTTCACGCCCGAGGTCTGCAACCACTCGGCCGCCCAGCTGTCCAGTTCGCGACCCGATGCCTCGGACAGCTCGGCCAGCAGGTCGGTCAGTTCGGTGTTGCCGTACGCGTACTTGGTGAAGTAGCTGCGCAGGCCGGCGAAGAAGTCGTCCTCACCGACCCAGGCGACCAACTGCTTCAGGGCGGAGGCACCCTTCGCATACGTGATGCCGTCGAAGTTCGCCTCGACCGCGTGCAGGTCGTAGTTGTCGGCCGCGATCGGGTGTGTCGTCGGCAGTTGGTCCTGGCGGTAGGCCCAGTTCTTGCGGTTGTTCGTGAATCCCGTCCACGCATCGGTGAAGCGTGTGGCCTTGACCGATGAGTGGTGTGACGCGAACTCGGCGAACGACTCATTCAGCCACAGGTCGTCCCACCACTTCATCGTCACGAGGTCGCCGAACCACATGTGCGCCATCTCGTGCAGGATCGTGTTGGCGCGCTGCTCGTACGCCGAGACGGTCTGGCGGCTGCGGAAGATCATCTCGTCGCGGAACGTGACGGCGCCCGCGTTCTCCATCGCGCCCATGTTGTACTCCGGCACGAACAACTGGTCGTACTTGCCGAACGGGTAGCCCATCTCGAAGGCGCCCTCGAAGAACTCGAAGCCCTGCTTCGTGATGAGGAAGATGTCGTCGGCATCCAGGTACTGCACGAGCGACTGGCGGCAGAACACGCCGAGCGGGATCTGGTCGTACTGACCGGCATACGTGTCGCGGACCTCGTGGTACTCGCCGGCGACGAGCGCCGTGATGTAGGTGCTCATCGGCTTCGTCGCGGCGAAGTGCCAAGCCGCGGCGCCATCGTCGAGGGGGATCGGCTCGGGCGTCGGTGAGTTGGAGATGACCTTCCAGTGCGCGGGTGCCGTCACGTGGAACGTGAACTCGGCCTTGAGATCGGGCTGCTCGAATGTCGCGAACACGCGACGGGCGTCGGGAACCTCGAACTGTGTGTAGAGGTACACGCGATCGTCGGTCGGGTCGACGAAACGGTGCAGGCCCTCGCCGGAGTGCGAGTACAGGCACGTACCCGCGACGACGAGTTCGTTGTGCTCCTCGAGCCCGTCGATCGCGATGCGGCTGTCGGCGTAGGCCGAGAGGTCGATGTCACGGCCGTTCAAGGTCACCGACGACAGTTCGGCGTCCACGAGGTCGACGAAGGTCGAGGAGCCCGGCCGGGCGTCGAATCTCAAGGTCGTGACCGAGCCGAATCGTTCACCCTCGGCGGTGAGGTCCAAGGCGATGTCATAGGCCGGGTTCGAGACGACGGCGGCGCGCTGACGGGCTTCTTCACGAGTCAGATTGGTTCCGGGCATGGACCCACTCTTTCACCCGGCGCCCAAGTGTGGCAGATCAGGCCGCGGCATTTCTGGCGTCTCGTGGTGCAGTTCACGCAGCCCACCCGGCCGCGAGTCGGGCAGGATGGAGCAATGGCCGTTCCCTTCGCCGCTTCAGAGCGTTCCACGGTCGGTATCGAGTGGGAGCTGGCTCTCGTCGATGCCGATTCCGGTGACCTGCGCCAGGTGGCCGAGTACGTACTCGACGCTGTCGCCCCGGTCGGCGGCGGCCAGCATCCGCACATCCGCCAGGAGTTGCTGCTCAACACGGTCGAGGTCGTCTCGGGCGTTTCTCGCACCGTCCGCGAGGCCGGCGCCGACCTGGAACGCAGCATCGACCTGATCCGTACGGTCACGGACCGGCTGCGCGTCGAACTCATGTGTGCGGGCACGCACCCGTTCTCGCGGTGGGACATGCAGAAGGTCACCGACAAGGAGCGGTACTCGACCCTGATCGACCGCACCCAGTGGTGGGGCCGCCAGATGCTGATCTACGGCGTCCACGTGCACGTCGGCATCGAGGACCGTGACAAGGTTCTGCCGATCAGCCGCGCCCTGCTCGGTCACTACGGCCACCTGCTCGCCCTCAGTGCGTCGTCGCCGTTCTGGGGCGGCGAGAACACCGGCTACGCCTCGAACCGCGCGCTCATGTTCCAGCAGTTGCCGACGGCCGGCCTGGGGTTCCAGTTCGACACGTGGCCCGAGCTGGAGGGTTACGTCGAGGACATGCTGCACACCGGCGTCATCGACACCTTCGACGAGATCCGGTGGGACATCCGCCCGTCCCCGAAGTTCGGCACGGTCGAGGTCCGCGTCGCCGACGGCATCCCGACCCTGGCCGAGGTTCTCAGCACGTCCGCCCTCACGCACTGCCTGGTCGAGCACTTCTCCCGCGAGCTCGACGCCGGGCGTGAGCTGCCCACGATGCCGC
>CAYYQO010000072.1:1098-14176 GCA_964473845.1 uncultured Aeromicrobium sp. | reverse complement strand
GCTCAGCGTCCATCTCGCGCCAGAAACGGACGCTCATCCACCGCCCACCGCCCACCGCCGTCGGCAGGTTCACGCTGGGCCACACCCACTGAGCCGAGAGAGATTCCCAGGAGATCCGGTCGAATCAGCGGATCAGGAGCCCAGCGACCAGGAGTTCGAACCCTGATTCTTGAAGCCGAGGTTCTGGGCCCGCTTGGCGACCCACGCCGACTGCGACTTCGAGAGGGACTCGACCGTGAAGCGCGTTCCCCAGCCGAACGGTGAGGTCCCCGGCAGATCGACCAGTGTGCCCTCGGGGCCGCGCTGGATCTGGGCCACGATGTCGCGGTACCCGTTCGTGAGCTTGAGCTGCTTGTCGAACTTGCGTGTGAAGTCGGCCGAGAGCTGGCTGACCCGCTTGCTGACGTCGCAGCGCAGCAGGACGTCGCCCTGGGGGCACATGACGCCGCGGGGGACCTGGCCGTTGCTGTAGCCGCCCCAGCCGGTGCCGGCGCCGCTGTTGGCCAGGAACTGCACCAGCACGGGCATCGGGTCAATGAACTCACCGTTGACCTGGATCTCGAAGTGCAGATGCGGTCCGGTGGAGTTGCCGCGAGAACCCACGAGGGCGATCTCGTCGCCGGAGTTCACCGTCTGGCCGTCCTCGACCAGGACCTTGGAGGAGTGCGCGTACCGCTCGGCGGTGCCGTCCGGGTGCGAGACCGTGATGAGCGTGCCGGCCCAGCCGACTTCCTGCAGGCTCACGACGCCGCCGCGGGAGGCGTAGATCGGGGTGCCGGACGCGGCCGCGAGATCCTGGCCGGTGTGGGTGGACTGCCACATGCTGCCACCCATGCCGAAGCCGGCCGAGATGGAATAGCTGCCCTGCTTGAGCGGGAAGGTCCACGCCTGCCGCGTCGCGGCGACGGGCTTGGTCGCGTTGCAGACCGTCGTGGCGGCCGACGAGGTGCCCTTCGGCGGCGTGTTCTTGCCGGCACCGAGCGCGGGTCGGGTGACCGCGTAGGGGTTGTCGGGCACTTCGGAGACGCCCACCTGGCCGCGGGTGGCGGCCGCATCGATCATCTTGCCGCCGCCGATGAAGACGCCGACGTGATGGATTCCTGACGCCTTGTTGGCCGTGAAGACCAGGTCGCCGCGGCGTGGCTTCCTCGGATCGACCTTGACGGTGCGCGCGTACAACTGCGCGGGGGTGCCGCTGAGGCCGTACCCGCCCTTGACCTGGATCAGACCGCCACACGTCCACACGCCCTTGGCGTCTTTGGTGCCGTAGTCGTCGCCGATGCGTGAGACCAGTGCATCGACCATCGCGATCGTCTGGGCGGGCAGCAGCTCGACCGTGCGGGAGCCGACCGTCGCCGTGGTGACACCGCCGGACTTCTTCAGTCGAGCGGCCGGGGGAGCCTTGACCTTGAGTCGCGCGAGCTGCTTGGTGTACGAACGCCAGCTCGTGACCGCGGCCTTGTTCCATGCCACCTGTTCGGTGCGGGTCGAAGGCAGGCCCTCGGGCGTCGAGGAGGCACCGAGACCCAGCTGTTCGGCCAGTTCACCGATCTGGGCGAGCTGACGCTTCGCCGTGGCCTCGGCCTTCTCGGCGGCCTTCGTCGCCCTGTCGGCACGCGCCTGGAGCACCTGGGCCGCATCGAAGGCACGCTTGGCCTCGCCCAGGTGGCCTTCCTGCGCGTCGGTGACCTGCTCGGTGCTGAAGATGCCCGCGATGATGTCCTCGGGATTGTCGGCAGCGGCGAGGGCGGTCAGCTTCTGGGCGAACGGGTCTCCGTTGGGGGACATCGCGTAGTCGACGACCTGGGCCACGTAGGCACGTGCGAGCCGGCGCTGTCGATCGGCGTCACGCGTGTGTCCGGCAGCTTCCTTGCGTCGATCCTCGGCCACGCTCAGGTTCGCCTCGTACCGCATGGCCAGTGTCGTGAGCTCGGAGATCGCGCTGGGTGCGATGGCCAGCGGGTCCGGTACGTCGAGGGTGGGGGAGGACGTGGACGCGGTCGCACCGCTGGCGGTCGGGACGGCGGACGGCGCCGCGGAAGGGTCGTCGGCATGGGCGGCAGTCGGGGCCACGCAGGTGGCCAGGACCGTCACGCCCGCGATGACCCGAGTCCAACGCATCAGTGTGTACCTCCACCGGAGAGTGAACCATGTGGCCAAACCCTCCGTTCACACAATCCCCATAAGTCACCCGTCTTGTGCCATTGGGCATGGCACAGATGGCCCGGACGGGCCATGGAACCTCGACAGATAGTCTGGGGAGGTGCGTCTGACTCCATTGCTGTTGCTCATCTCCGCTGTATTGCTGGGGTGGTCGATGCCTGCGCAAGCGCACACCTCGTTGCTCTCGTCCGACCCCTCCGATGGTGCACGGCTGGACGCCGCACCGCAGCAGATCGTGCTGACGTTCACCGAGAGTTTGAACGAACCGTCCGAGGCGAGCGTGGTCGTCGACGGAACAACGCACGACGCCACGGTCCAGATCGACGGTCCCCGGTTGCTCGTCGAACCGTCCGGCGAGCAGCCCGATGGGGCCTACGAGATCAACTATCGCGTTGTTTCGGCCGACGGGCATCCCATCACCGGCACGCTCGCCTTCACCGTCGGTGACGTCGCCGCACCCGCCGACAACACGACCGATCCCGCGCCGGCCGCCGGAGACGGCACTGACTGGCTCACGCCGGTCGCGGTCGGTGTGCTGATCCTGGGTGGTGTCGTCCTGGTGGTCCTCCTCCAGCGCAGGAGCCGATCCGGTTCAGCGGACCATGATCGTTCGTAGCCGGCCGGCCCGGCTGGCCGCTGCGGTCCTCGGCCTGGCGCTGGTGGCACTGGCGGTGCTGCTCGTGGTCACGGGCAGCACTCCCCAATCGCCCCCAGCCGGACTGCCGGATCCCGGACCCATCGTCGGCTGGGCGTTGCCGATCTCGCGCTTCGGCGCGGACCTGTTCGCCACGGCAACCGTCGGGTTCCTTCTCGTCGGCGTCGTGCTGCTGCCGTCGGGGGAGCGCCTCGAGGGGCTCTCCGTCCAGGCCGTTCGGTTGGCATCGCGCTCGGCATGGCTCTGGTTCGGCTGCGCGGCACTGCACTACTGGGCGAACGTCGCCGATCTCTACGCGCGGCCGCTGCACGGTGTCGAACTGGAGCAACTCATCGACTTCGCCAAGCTGTTCGCCACCGGTCGCGGGCTGCTGGGCATGACCCTCGCAGCACTCGTCGTCGCCGTGTGGTCGCAGTGGACGTTCGCGGTCCGCCAGCTCGCGGTGTGCGTCGTCATCGCGCTGCTGGGCGTCGCCGCAGTGGGACTGACGGGCCACTCGGCCTCGGCCGGTTCGCACATGCTCGCGACCGCCAGCCTGGTCCTTCATCTGGCCGGGGTAGTCCTGTGGGTCGGCGGCCTGATCGGGCTCGGTTGGGTCGCGCTGCGGGGGAGCCGCCGGCTCGAAGACGCGGTCACGCGTTATTCGGTGCTGGCCACGTGGTGCTTCGTCATCGTTGCCGCCTCCGGGCTCATCAACGCCGTGGTGAACCTCGGCTCGTTCGGCGGCCTGCAGTCGACGTACGGATTGCTCGTCACGCTCAAGGTCATGGCCTTGGTCGGGCTGGGAGCCATGGGCGTCGCCCAGCGACGACGTCTGCAACGCAGATCCGCCTCGTTCACGCGGCTGGCCGTCTCCGAGGTCGTCCTCATGGTCCTGACCATGGTCGTCGCGGTCGTCCTCGGCCGGACCGCCACACCCGTCGGGGAGGACGTGCTGACCACCCCGGCGGAACTGCTGCTGGGCCGTGCCCTGCCCCCTGAGCCCACACTCGCCCGGGTCCTGTTCGGATGGGCGCCGGACGGGATCGGCCTGTCGGTCGTCGCGCTGGGCAGCGCCTTGTACGTGACGGGGCTCCTGGTGATGCGCCGACGCGGGGACTCCTGGCCGATCGGCCGCACGCTCAGCTGGTTCTTCGGGCTGGCCATCATCGGCTGGGCCACGTTCGGCGGTCTGGGCGCCTATTCCAGCGTCACATTCAGCCTGCACATGGTCTCGCACATGATGCTGTCGATGGTGGCACCGATCTTCCTGGTCCTGGGCGCACCGATGACCCTGGCGTTGCGCACCTTGCCCGGACCGCGCCGTCCCGGCGAACACTCGCCGCGAGCGCTGCTGCGCGATGCGCTGCACTCGCCGGTGTCGAAGTTCTACACCAACCCGGTCATCGCCGCCGTGATCTTCATGGGCACGCTGTACGCGGTGTACTTCTCGGGGCTGTTCGAGGCCATGATGCGCACGCACTCCGGGCACGCGTTCATGGAACTGCACTTCCTGTTCTCGGGATGCCTGTTCTACTACGTGATCATCGGTGTGGATCCGTCGCCCGTACGGCTCAGCCCACTGGCCCGGTTCGGGGTGCTGATGATCTCGATCCCGTTCCACGCCTTCTTCTCGGTCGCGCTGATGTCCTCGAACGTCGTGATCGCCGAGTCGTACTACCGGGCGCTGGAACGCCCGTACGCCACCGACCTGGCCAGCGACCAGTACCTCGGTGGCGGGATCGCCTGGGCGATGGGGGAGATCCCGCTGCTGCTCGTGGTCGGTGCGATCTTCATCCAGTGGTTCCGTTCCGACAGTCGCGAGGCGACCCGCAGTGACCGCGCCGCCGACCGTGACGACGATGCGGCGCTGGAGCAGTACAACGCCTATCTCGCGGCGATGCAGGACGACTCGACCCGCCGGCGCTGACGGCCCCGGAGACGAAACTGCCCGGTCACCACTGCGGCGACCGGGCAATTGCGTGGAGCAGGTGAGTCAGAAGAGGACCTGACCGCCGCTCGTGGCAGCGGTGAAACGCTCCTGGGCGTCGCCCCAGTTCGCGATGTTCCAGAACGCCTTGACGTAGTCGCCCTTGACGTTGAGGTAGTCGAGGTAGAAGGCGTGCTCCCACATGTCGAGCTGCGAGATCGGGATCAACGTCGCGGGAATGTTGGACTGCTGGTCGTACAGCTGGACGATGACCAGCTTCTGACCCAACGTGTCCCACGCCGTGATGGCCCAACCCGAACCCTGGATGCCGAGCGCGACCTGCTCGAACTGCGCCCGGTAGGCGTCGAACGAACCGAAGTTGTCATCGATCGCGGCCTCCAGCTCACCGGTCGGCTTGTCGCCGCCGTCCGGCGAGAGGTTCTTCCAGAAGATCGAGTGGTTGATGTGACCGCCGAGGTTGAACGCGAGGTTCTTCTCCAGCAGGTTGATCGTGTCGTACGAGTTGGCCTCGCGGGCCGCCTCGAGCTTCTCCAGAGCCGTGTTCAGTCCATTGACGTAGTTCTGGTGGTGCTTGCTGTGATGCAGCTCCATGATCTTGCCCGAGATGTGGGGATCAAGTGCCCCATAGTCATAGGGAAGGTCCGGCAAGGTGTAGTCAGCCACATGTCCTCCTGCGTGAGTCGCGAATGTCGTCTTCAGGGTCAAGGCCCAGTGTGTCAGTTGTGTTCCCGGTCGCAAGGGCGGCCCAGATTTCGGGATGTGCGCCGGTAGGCTGTGCACGTGCCAGGCAACCGGATCCGCCGCATCGAGGGCGACGACGAACCCGAGGTCCCAGCGACCCCGGAGCAGCCGCCGACTCGCGAACCCACCCGCCGGGCGGAGCGCCCCGCCGGTCCGCCGTCGGCCAGGACCACACCTGCCGCGGCGACCGGTACGGCGTCCTCGCAGCGACCGTCGATGGCCCGCGAACTGTTCACGGTGCCCAACCTGCTCAGCTCCTTGCGGATCCTGCTGGTCCCGGTCTTCCTGTGGCTCGTCCTGGTGCCCGAGGAGGACGTCCTCGCGATCGGTGTCCTGGTCGTGTCCGGGATCACCGACTACCTCGACGGCAAGATCGCCCGGGCGACCGGCCGGACGACCCGGCTGGGCGCGATCCTCGACCCGGTGGCCGACCGCCTCTACATCTTGGCGGTCGTCGTGGGACTGGGCCTGCGCGAGATCATTCCGTGGTGGCTCGCGATCATCCTGCCGTTGCGCGACGTCCTGTTGTTCTCGCTGGTTCCCTTCCTGCGTACCCGCGGCTTCAGCGCGCTGCCCGTGCACTTCCTGGGCAAGGCGGCCACGGCCGGCCTGCTGTATGCCTTCCCGTTGCTGTTGCTCGGTGACGGCGACGGTTCGGTCGCCAACCTGGCCCGGGTCTTCGGCTGGGCGTTCACGATCTGGGGCGTGAGCCTCTACTGGTGGGCCGGGGTGCTCTACGTCCTGCAGTTGCGGCGCCTGCTCGCGTCGACGCCTCGGGTGCGATGAGCCGTGGGGACCGACGACGAGTCCTCAGTCCGCGAGGCCGAATCGATTCTCGAACGACTCGCCGCCAATGCGCTCGATGACGACTACTACGCCCCGCACGACAACCCGCCGAGTCCGTCCGTCCGGCTCCTCACCGGGCTCGTGGTGGGGCTGTTCGGGTTGCTGCTGACGGTCGCGGCCGTGCAGACCCGCAACGACCGCCCTGCTTCCGAGATGGAACGCAACGCCCTGATCGAGAACATCCAGCTCCGCCAGGACGTGGTCGACAGCAAGCACGAGACCGTGTCACGGCTGCAGGAGGAGATCGCCGATCTGCAGGCGGCGTCACTCGTCGAGGGACCGGCAACCGAACCTTTGCGCATCGCCGCGGGATCGATGGCGGTCGCGGGTCCCGGGGTCGTCATCGACGTCGAGTCCTCGACGGACGAGGACCGCCCCGGTGGGAGGTTGACCGACACCGACGTCCAGCTCATCGTCAACGGCCTGTGGCTGGCCGGCGCCGAGGCCGTCGAGATCGACGGTCACCGTTTGACGACCACCTCGGCGATTCGGTCGGCCGGCGAGGCCATCACGGTGAACTACCGCTCCGTCACCGAGCCGGTCCGGATCACCGCGATCGGCAACAGGGACTCATTGAAGAACCAATGGGAACAGGGTCCGTCAGGTCGATACCTCGACGTGCGCTCAGATACCTACGGCATCAGGTACAGCGTGCGAGGATCAGACGAAGTTGAAGTGGTCGCCGCCCCGGAATCGCGATTGACGGTGACGGCCAAGCCCCTGAGGAGGAGCACGTCGTGATCCCGGTCATCGGAGTGGTCGTCGGCATCGCCGTCGGCCTGCTGCTGCAGCCGACCGTCCCCACGGGGTTGCAGCCTTATGTGCCCATCGCGATCATCGCTGCGCTCGATGCCGTGCTCGGCGGTGCCCGGGCGCTGATCGAGGGCCGGTTCGACGACCGCGTCTTCGTGATCAGTTTCGTCTCGAACGTCGCGATCGCCTCGGTCATGGTCTTCCTCGGCGACCAACTGGGCGTGGGCTCCCAGCTCTCGACGGGCGTCATCGTCGTCCTGGGCATCCGCATCTTCGCGAACGCCGCCGCCATCCGCAGGCTGATCTTCCATGCGTGAGGCGTTGCGCCGGCGTTCCGGCTGGATCGTGGGCCTGTTGATCGGGGTCCTGGCCTTCCTCGTCACCGTCCAGTGGAACCAAGGTGACGAGACCGACGACTTCACCGGTGTCCGCGGTGCCGAGCTGGCCGAACTGCTGAAGTCCCTCGACGCGACCAATGCCCGCCTGTCCGACCAGATCCAGGAACTCGAGGAGTCCCGCGATGACCTTCGCGACTCCAACGAGAGCACGGCGGAGGCGCAGGAGGCCGCCATCCGGCGCGCGAACGCACTGGCGATCCTGGCCGGCACGGTCGGCGCCGAGGGGGCCGGCATCGAGATCACGATGACGGCGCCGGCCGGGGCGGTCACCGCCTCGGTGCTGTTGGACGCGGTTCAGGAGATGCGTGACGCGGGGGCCGAGGTCATCGCGATCAACGGTGTGGCTCGCGTCGTGGCCCAGACCTGGTTCCTCGACGACGATGCCGGAGTTCGGGTCAGCGGCCGCGTCCTGAAGCCTCCGTACGTCATGGAGGTCATCGGCGATCCTGACACGCTGGCGGACGCCGTGACCTTCCGCGGCGGGCTCGCCGACCGGGTCGAGGGACGCGGGGGAGAGGTCGAGGTCGACCGGCGCAAGCGCATCCAGGTGACCGCGGTGGCCGATGCACCCGACCCCCAGTACGCTCGACCCGCGACCGACTGACCCCACGACGGAGGACAACCGTGATTCCAGAGGACCTGTTCTACAGCGAAGAGCACGAGTGGGTGCGCATCGAGGACGATGTCGCGATCATCGGCATCACCGACTTCGCCCAGGATCAGCTCGGCGACATCGTCTACGTCGAGTTGCCGGCCGAGAGCGACGCGGTCGAGGCCGGTACGGTCGTCGGCGAACTCGAGTCCACGAAGTCCGTCTCGGACATCTTCATGCCGGTCTCGGGCACCGTGATCGCGCGCAACGACTCGCTCGAGGCCACTCCCGAGGTCATCAACTCCGACCCCTACGGCGAGGGCTGGCTGGTCAAGGTGCGCACGAGCGAGGAGGACCCGACCGCGGGCCTGCTCACGGCCGAGGCCTACTCGGCTCTCGTGACCGGCTGACCGGCGCACGCGTGGGTGTTAGGTTGGGTGTGTAGGAACCTTGAACCCCCACTTGAGCAAACCCTCAAGTTGAACTTGAGACGGAGTTGATCGTGTTGACGACGCCTGACGAGATCGACGAGACCAACTTCATCCCGGTCGTCGAGGCCGACACCGAGGAGATGTCGGCTGCCGACGTGTTCGCGGTCGAGAACCTCGCGGTCGGCAACGCGATGCTGCTGGTCCAGCGTGGACCCGAGGCCGGATCGCGCTTCCTGCTCAACGAGGACTCCGTGACGGCCGGCCGCCACCCCGCCAGCGACATCTTCCTCGACGACATCAGCGTGTCGCGACGCCATGCCACGTTCACGCGTCAGGGCAGCGGCTATGTCGTGTCCGACATGGGCAGCCTGAACGGCACCTACGTCAATCGCGACCGGATCGAGGGAAATATCCCCCTGACAGGTGGCGACGAGGTCCAGTTGGGCAAGTACCGGCTGATCTACTTTCCCGGCACGGTCGCTTCGGAAGGTGGTCAGTGACCGGCGGTGAGGCCGCGCGCGAGCAACTGCTCGGGATTGGCCAGGTCATCGCTGAACTCTCGGTCGAGTTCCCGGACATCTCCCAGAGCCGGATCCGCTACTACGACGAGCAAGGTCTCGTCGAACCGCGACGCACGCCCTCGGGCTATCGCAAGTTCACGTACGGCGATGTCGAACGTCTGCGTTTCGTGCTGCGGATGCAGAAGGATCGCTACTGGCCGTTGAACCACATCCGCCAGGTCCTGGACCAGATGGACTCCGGCGAGGTGCCCGACACCGAACTGCGTGCCACGTTGCGTGTTCCCCAGGTCACCCTGGCGACCGACGGTTCCCCGACGCCGCAATCGATCACCGAGGGTGCGGGTTCCACCCGGCTCACGCGCGACGAGTTGCTCGATGCTGCCCAGATCGATGCCGCGACCCTCGAACAGATCGAACAGTACGAGCTGATCCGTCGCCGTCCTGCGCAGAAGTACTACGACACCGACGATCTGGTCGTGGCGTCCCTGGTCGGTCAGTTGGCCGGCCTGGGACTGGAGCCACGTCATCTGCGCGGATTCCGCAGCGCCGCCGACCGCGAAGTGGGTCTGCTCGACCAGGTCGTCCCGCCGGCCACCCGCCAGCAGCCCGGCGCCGCGGCGAACCTCGCAGAGTTGGCCGCCCTGGCAGTTCGGTTGCACACGGTCCTGGTGCGCGCCGGACTGCGCGGCTGAATCGGCGGGTCGACCATGCGCGAACTCGAGATCGTCGGAGTGCGGGTCGAGATGCCGACCAATCAGCCGCTCGTGCTGCTGCGTGAGCTCGAGGGCACGCGGTACCTGCCGATCTGGGTCGGCGCCATCGAGGCCTCGGCCATCGCGTTCGCCCAGCAGGGCACCGAGTCGCCACGGCCGCCCACGCACGCCCTCATGGCATCGATCATCTCGTCCTTGGGCGAGGAGTTGTCCGAGGTGCGGATCGTCGACGTGCGCGAAGGTGTCTTCTTCGCGGAACTGGCGTTCTCCGGGGGAGTCCTGGTCGACGCCCGGCCGTCCGATGCGATCGCCCTGGCGCTGCGTACCGGCGTGCGAGTCGTGTGCTCAGAAGACGTCCTGGACGTCGCGAGCTTCGCCCAGACACCCGACGAGGACGAGGAGATCGCCAAGTTCCGCGAGTTCCTCGACCACGTGGATCCCGAGGACTTCGAGAAACCCTGAAGTAGAGCTTGAATGTTTTTGATGCCCCGACACGCGTGTCGGTACGTGCGTTGATTGACCTTCACGTTTAACTTGAGGGTACGCAAGACCACAGCGGTGTGGTTCTCTTGTTGTAGGAGACCGGTCCTACCGGTCGCCAGGAAGGCGTGATCATGATCGAACCTCGCGACGAGGCAACGGAGGCGCGGGCTCAGGCCAGCGCCCAGGGCCTGTTGTTCGACGATGACCTCGCGCCCATGCCTCAGGACACGGGGTTCCGCGGTCCGACCGCGTGCAACGCGGCCGGCATCACGTACCGACAGCTCGACTACTGGGCCCGGACCGGACTGGTCGAGCCGACCGTCCGCTCGTCCAAGGGCTCGGGCAGCGCGCGCCTGTACTCGTTCCGTGACGTGCTGCTGCTCAAGATCATCAAGCGACTCCTCGACGCGGGCGTCTCACTGCAGCAGATCCGCACGGCGATCGACCACCTGCGCGAACGCGGCACCGAGGACCTGACCCAGGTCACGCTCATGAGCGATGGCGCCAGTGTCTACGAGTGCCGCTCCGCCACCGAGGTCATCGACCTGTTGCAGGGCGGCCAGGGCGTCTTCGGCATCGCCATCGGCGGCGTCTGGAAGGAAATCGAGGGCACCTTGCACGAGCTGCCCACCGAGCGCACCGAATCCGATGTCCCGCTCGAGGGCGACGAGCTCGCCGCGCGCCGCGCCCGCAAGGCCAACTGACACTTCTTCTTCCGAGATCGGCTTGTCGCTTTGTCGACAAGCCGATCTCTGCTTTCCCTGACCTAAGCGAGACGCATCTCGAGACTCCGCACAGCGATCGCGTAGGCTGGACGTGCCGTTGAACCGTGCGGGAGAGTCCCGTTCAGGGCGCCGAAGGGGCAATTCCTCCCCGGAACCTCTCAGGCCACCGGACCGTACGTCACAGGCGACTCTGAAGGCATGCCGACAGAGGGGGAGGGCCATCGTCGTCGAGCCCTCCGGGAGTACCCAGCATGTCGCAGTCGGACCGTCAGCCCGCCACCCGTTTCGTCGACCGTCACATCGGTCCGCGCGCCAGCGACCAAGCCGCCATGCTGCAGCGGCTCGGCTACGACTCACTCGACGCGCTCATGCAGGCGGCGGTGCCCGCGGGCATCCGCTCGACACTCGACGGCCTGCTGCCTCCTGCGGCGAGCGAGGTCGAGGCCACGACCCGGCTTCGCGCGCTGGCCGACCGGAACTTCCCGGGAGTTCCCATGATCGGCCTCGGGTACCACGCGACGGTGACCCCGGCCGTCATCCGTCGCAATGTCCTCGAGGACCCCTCCTGGTACACGGCCTACACGCCGTACCAGCCCGAGATATCCCAGGGACGTCTCGAAGCGCTGCTGACCTTCCAGACGATGGTCGAGGATCTCGTGGGCCTGCCGACCGCCAATGCCTCACTGCTCGACGAAGGCACCGCCGCGGCCGAGGTGCTGACGCTGGTCCGGCGCGCCAACCGCAAGCGCTCGGCGATGCCCGTCGTGGTCGACGACGGACTGCTTCCCCAGACCCTGGCCGTCCTGCACACGCGGGCCGAAGCCGTGGGCCTGCCACTGGTCGAGGCCGATCTGCGCGACGGCGTGCCCGCCGGTGACTACAGCGGCGTCATCATCGCCTACCAGCGCGCGGACGGTACCGTGATCGATCCGGAGCCGATCATCCGCGCGGTCCAGGAGACGGGCGCGCTGGCTGCGGTCGTCACGGATCCGTTGGCACAGGTGCTGTTGCGGTCACCGGGCAGCCTCGGCGCGGACATCGTCGTCGGTTCGACCCAGCGCTTCGGTGTGCCGCTGTTCTACGGCGGCCCGCACGCAGGCTTCATGGCCGTGCGCGCCGGCCTCGAGCGCCACCTGCCCGGCCGGCTGGTCGGGGTCTCGGTCGACTCGTCCGGACGTCCCGCCTACCGGCTGGCCCTGCAGACCCGCGAGCAACACATTCGCCGGGAGAAGGCCACCTCGAACATCTGCACGGCCCAGGTCCTGTTGGCCGTCGTGGCCGCCATGTACGCGGTCTACCACGGCGCCGAGGGCTTGCGCGCGATCGCGACCCAGGTCAACGACCACGCGGCCCGACTCGCTGCCGGGCTCCGCGCCGCGGGGATCGAGCTGGCGTCCGAGCGCTTCTTCGACACCGTCACGGCGATCGTCCCCGGCCGGGCCATCCAGGTCGTCAAGGCCGCCCGCGAGACGGGGATCCACCTGTGGGCATTCGATGACGACCGCGTCGGCGTGGCGGTCTCCGAACCCACCACGCCCGAGCACCTGCAGGCCGTGCTGGCCGCCTTCGGTGTCGGCGACCTGCCGGAACAGGCCGAGCAGTCCCTCGACGAAACATGGTTGCGCCAGGACGACATCCTGACCCACCCTGTGTTCGTCGAGCATCGCAGCGAGACGCAGATGCTGCGCTACCTGCGCCGCCTGAGCGATCGCGACTATGCGCTCGACCGCGGCATGATCCCGTTGGGTAGCTGCACCATGAAGCTCAACGCCACGAGTGAGATGGAGCCGATCAGCTGGCCCGGCTTCGCCGACCTGCATCCCTTCGTTCCGGCTCAGGACGCCGGCGGCATGATCGAACTGGTCGAGACGCTCGAGTCCTGGCTGGCCGAGGTCACGGGCTATGCGGCCGTCTCGGTCCAGCCGAATGCCGGTTCCCAGGGCGAGTTCGCCGGCCTGCTGGCCATCCGGGAGTACCACCGCAGTCTGGGCCAGGGTCAGCGCGACGTGTGCCTGATCCCGAGCTCGGCCCACGGCACGAACGCCGCGTCGGCCGTCATGGCCGGGATGCGCGTCGTGATCGTCAAGGCCGAGCTCGGGATCAGGCACACGTCGCGCTGACCCTGGC
>CAYYQO010000072.1:0-1088 GCA_964473845.1 uncultured Aeromicrobium sp. | reverse complement strand
AGGTCGAGGGTGATCGTCAAGGCCACGGACGCCGGCGAGGTCGACCTGGACGACCTGCGCGCCCAGTGTGAAACCCATGCCGACGATCTGGCGGCCATCATGGTGACCTACCCGTCGACGCACGGCGTCTACGAGCACGGGATCGGCGAACTGTGCGACATCGTGCACGCCCACGGCGGCCAGGTCTACGTCGACGGGGCCAATCTGAACGCACTGCTGGGACACGCCCAGCCCGGTCAGTTCGGCGGCGACGTCTCGCACCTGAACCTGCACAAGACCTTCTGCATTCCGCACGGTGGCGGTGGGCCCGGCGTCGGTCCCGTCGGCGTCGGCGAGCACCTGGTCCCGTTCCTGCCCAAGCACCCGATGCACCCGGACGTCGATCGCCGTCAGTCGCTCGGAACGATCAGCGCGGCGCCGTACGGCTCCGCGGGGATCCTGCCGATCCCGTTCGCCTACATCGCGATGATGGGTGCCGACGGCCTGACCGATGCCACCTCGGTCGCGGTGCTCGCCGCGAACTACATCGCCGCTCGGCTCGGGGACGCCTTCCCCGTGCTGTACGCGGGCGAGAACGGTCTCGTCGCGCACGAGTGCATCCTGGACCTGCGCGAGATCACCAAGCGCGCGGGCCTGAGCATCGACGACGTCGCGAAGCGGCTGATCGACTACGGGTTCCATGCCCCCACGATGAGTTTCCCGGTCGCCGGGACGCTCATGGTCGAGCCGACCGAGTCCGAGGACCTGGCCGAGCTGGATCGCTTCTGCGACGCCATGCTGTCCATCCGGTCCGAGATCGACCAGGTCGCGGCGGGGGAGTACGACCCGCAGGACAACCCGCTCACCAGCGCGCCCCACGCGGCTCATGAACTGGTCGACTGGAAGCACCCGTACCCGGTGGCCGAGGGCGTGTTCCCGTCCGGGACGACCCAGGACAAGTACTGGCCGCCGGTCGGCCGGATCGACAACGCCTACGGCGACCGGAACCTGGTGTGCTCGTGTCCGCCGGTCGAGGCCTTCGCCTGAATGGGGTGCGGGATCTCCTGGGTAGTTCACTCGCTTGTCAGATGGATGCTGCCGGCGTCCGG
>CAYYQO010000071.1:0-14541 GCA_964473845.1 uncultured Aeromicrobium sp. | reverse complement strand
CGACCCTAACATGAATCGGTGCCTGGTGACCTGCGCAAACACGGGGGCCGTGCACACACCCGTCGTTGTCGGCCCGGTTCAACTCGCTGAACTCGCCCAGATTCAAGATTCTCCCGGGGATTTCAGGCTGCACATGCCTCGGGCGATCGGCGCATTCCCGTGCCGCCGTGCGAGAGCTTCGGGGCTCAGTGTTCCGGTTGCCCGGCGGGAACGCCCGTCGAGGGCGTCAACGACGTGGAGAGTCGTCTGATGACCTGGACCGACCGATGCGGGCGGTCACCAGACGGCCCAGAACGGTTCCGCGCTCGTCATACTTGCCTGTCCGATCAGGATCATGCTGGCGACCGTAGCCGCGTCCAGGGCGATGACGTGAACCGTGTCGGTGGACGGGTCGATGACGCCCTCGATGAAGCTGACCAGGGCGGCGAGGTCCTCCTGCCTCAGATCACACAGGTACACGCTGCGCTGGATCCGGTCGCCACAGGCGTTCAGCCGGTGGGACAGACGCTGGCGACTGCCGTCGCGCGACACGTCATAGGCGATCAAGTGTCTCATCGCCAGGAGAGGCCCTCGTAGCGAAGGCGACGGTCCCCGATCGCCCGACCGAGGCGATTCGCCTGCGCGTAGAGCATCCGCCGGATCGACCCGTGTTGGCCGCTGACCGCGTGGTGAGCCGGGGTCAACATACGTCGCTCATGGGCGTCGACCAACATCGAGATCGTGCGTTTGCTCAGTTCGAACGAACCATCGGCGCGCGGCGTGCCAGCGCCGTCCAGCGCCCTCTGCTTCGCCAACGTGACGACGATCTGGTCGACCACGTAGGGGCGGAACTCCTCCATCAGGTCCAGCGCCAACCCGGGGCGCTTCCCGGAGGTCTCATGCAGGAGACCCAGACTCGGCTCCAGCCCCGCGCTGAGTACCGCGGCATGTGCCTCCGACAGCAGGATCGCATAGCCGTACGACAGCGCGGCGTTCACCACATCTGGTGCGGGACGGCGGCGCCGACCGGTGAATCCGAGATCGGCCGGAAGCAGCGCCGCGAGGGCGGTGAAGTACGCCTTGGCACCGGAACCCTCCGCGCCCATGAGTGCATGGATCGTGCGGTGGCGGTCCAGACCAGCGCGGATCGCGGCGATCGTGGCCACGCCGTCACGCGCCGCGTCATGCGGACCACGACGATTGTGGCGGCGCAACAGAACCATCTGATTGCGGAGTTTCGCATCGATGATGCCACGCGCAATCTCTGCACGCCGCCCGCGGTCGGTGCTCACCTGCGCTTGCGCGATCAGCCGTCTGCCACGAGCAGCGGAGTGCGGTACCAACACCCCGAGAGGCCCACCGCGTCGAGTCAAGAACACCACGTCGACTCCACTGCGCAGCGCCCACGATCGAAAACCCGCGCTGACCCCGACGGAACCGAAGCACACCAACGCGCCGACTTGGCTCATCGGGATATCGAGGAAGGCTGCGTCACGTGATTCAACCACGACCCTCCCCCGCGACAGCCGCACCCTCGCGCCCTGGTGACCAACATAGAGGCGGCGGCGTCCCACATCGACCTCGGTCGGCCTATCGACGGGCGTGACCAGCTCACCAAGGAAGGCGAAACCCGACCCGATCTCCATCACCTCGGATTTGTCCGGTGACAGGCTCAGCCCGACTCGAGACAACTCCTCGCCCAGCTGCTGCAGCGCGAGACGTGCGGTGCTGCGGTCGGGAGCCGGGATCGCGAAGTCATCACCGTAACGGACCACCGTGAAACCGCGGTCGCTCATCGCATGGTCGACCTTGCTGAGGACCACGTTCGCCAGCAGCGGGGCCAGCGACGTGCCCTCGCACAGGCCGTGGCCGGCGGCAGCGCGCGAGTTGAGGATTGATTGGACCAATTCGACCAGTTCGGGGTCGGACACGATCTCGCGCAGACTCGCCATCGCCAACTCCGCAGAGATCGAACTGAAGCAGGCCTTGATGTCGGCCCGGACGACCCATACCGCCTTCGTGCCGAGGGCGTCGCGCAAGCGCTCCAGCGCCGTTCGGGTTCCGCGACCGGGGCGATAGGCGTGGGCCGACTCGCTGAGTTCGCGATCCACCTGTGGTTGCAGGGCGTTCAAGGCCGTTCGCTCGACCAGCCGATCAGTGCCGCCGACGGCGTGCACCAACCGGGCGCGGCGGCCCGGCCTGCTCGGAATCCAGAAGGGTGTGACCGGGCTCGGCAGGTAGGTGCCCTCCTTGAGCAGCGAGGCGACATCATCGACACGGGCCAGCAGTGCCGGATCGCCGATGTCGAGGGCCGCCCGTCCCACGGACTCGGGCCTACTCCACGGTGCTTCGATGCTGACGGTCATTGGCGGAATCCTCACATCGCGCCCGCGCAGCCCGGGCGGTCACGGGTACGACCGATCCCGGCGCTCGGACCGGGTGGGGGTGAGTCGACACCGAGTGTCGTGCCGGCCCCTCCTCGGCGTTCGGGCCGCCGGGGAGGCCTCGCGTCATCCGGGATCGGTTGAACAGGTGACCGCAACAGGGCGGTCAGGACTCCCAGGAGAACTCATGTCGGACGAAGCCCGCATCCGCAACCAGATCAAGAATCTCGAAGCCATCCGCACTGCGTCGCTCGGAGATGCGAGGCAGAAGCGCGGCGATGCCGACCGCGTTGCGGCCAAGCGGAACAACCCGCCGAACGACCTGCGTGCCTACGAGCACCAGCGCGAGTGCGACGAGAAGGCTGCGCGGCTGCGTCGTGACGCCGATTCGGCCGATCGCAACGCCGAGCGCCTGCTCAAGGAGATCAACGGCCTGAAGAGCTACCTGAAGTAGCGCGGAGGCGCGGGGCCGGGGGGCGCCCGGCGACGCCAGACACGTGCCGTCGGTCGGCTGACTCGACCACCGGGCTCACGCGGTCAGGCTGTCTCGGGCGACTCCCGCCTCCTCGGCCACGCGGCGCAGGTCACCGATCACTGCCGTGGTCTCTCCGACGAATGGGGCGGCGCCTTCGGCAAGATCGGCCGTGGCCGCGAGAGCGGCTGATAGCACCTCGTCGAGCGTGCGGGGGTCGTCGCCCCTCGGATGATTGAACGCCAGTCGGTTGCGGTAGTCCACCAGAGCGGTGATGGCCGTGTGGCGTGGAGTGCCTGACCTCAGGCCGTAAGCCTCATCGAGCCGGGAATTGAACGACTCCGCCATCACGTGGGCGAAGAGGTCGTCGGTCGCGGAACCCGGTTTGATGGCGAGGCTACAGCGCAAGGCGGTCAACACGGCGAGGCGACGGACCGCCATCCTGAGCGCCTCCTCCTGGGTCATGGTGCTCCGTTTGGTGGCCGTAGGGGCGTGGTCGTGAAGCCAGTCCCGGAGGGACCGGAGTCTGTCGGCGGGACCCTTGCCGGGTCGGCCGGCCAATCGCAAGAGCCGGATGGCGGTCTCGAACGAAAATCCGGACTGCAGCGCCTGCCACGCGGCCTGTGCCAGCAGCGGCCATGATTGAGGCCCCAGTCCGATCGGGTGGAACACGGGCTGGTTGCGTGGCCGGTCGGTGGGCGTGACGTCCACGGCGAACGGCAGCGCCTGGTTCCGGGCGTGCGCCGACGCGGCGAGGTAGGAGCCGAGGGCGATCCGCGTCCGACCGAACGGCAGATGCACCAGCCCGGCGAACTGACCCCGCCTGCTTTCCAGGAAGCCCGCCACGGCCGCCGAAGTCTCCCCGATGGAATCGGCGGCGTGGACGAACTCGCAGGTGAGGTACGCCTCCGGCGGAACGATCTCGGCCAGGACGGGCTCGAGTTCGCGTTGGACGTCGCACGAGTCGCCCGCAACGTGGTCACAACCGAGGACTGCCACCAACGTCGTGGGCACGATACGGCCCGCCGGACCGGTGGCCACCACCTGCTTGAGCGCGGCCCGCAGGTGCTTGATCCTAACCGCGGACTCGCCGCGGTCCTCGCCCAAGAGCGCCTTGATATGCCACAGCGAAGCGATCGGCGCGATCGCCGCGATCCGTCCTCCCGGTGGCAGAGTCAACGCGGGGAGGGAGTCCGGCCATGTTTCGCACCCGGGGGGCAGGTAGGCCGTCGGGGCGAACAACTTCTCGAGCGTGGTGTTTTCCTCGCCCCTTGAGGGACCCATGTTGATCTCGGTGAACTCGTGTGACGCCTCCTTGGCCTTGTCCTTGATGGACTGGGACTTGTTCTCGATCAACGTGGCGTCGGCGCCCGTGAGCGACCGTGCGGCGTTTTCCACCTCCAACCACCGGCGAACGCCGACCCCACTGACGCTGTCACCACGACGCAGCGCCGTCTGGGTGGCGTAACGCGCCAGGGTGAGGTCGTCGAAGGAGTCTCGCCGGGTGAGTGTCTGCGCCGCTCGGTTGACCGCCTCGACCGCGGGTCTCTCCGCAGGGTCGAACACCGTGACGTCGATGTTGCCGAGGCCCATGCGCACCGCCCACGCGGCCACATCGCGTTCGATGGGGCGCGGCGTGAACACCAACTCCTCGAGCAGGCCCTCCTGGGCACTCATGGTCAGGCCGCGCCATTCGATGTTCGACTCCATCAGTGCCGACACGATGGACAAGGCGATGCGGGTGGACCCGTGCCGGAACTCGAAGGCCGCTCGTCGGCCCTCCCGCTGTGCCGCGGCGATCGGCTGTCCCAGTGCCTCCAGCGTGAAGTCCGGGTCGGTGATGGAAACCTCAGTCTGGTGCACGTCAATCTGACAGCCGAAGGCGATTCCGTCGGCCGATGACAACGTCCCCAGTGCGGAGGCGAGCGCCGCGCTGATCCTCTGGGTACCCCATTCTGGACTCGACTTGATCGGCGTGGGTTCGGTGTAGAGCAGGTGGATGCGAACGTGCGGGGGTCCCTGGGCGCCGGAGTCGTTGTCGGGGTTCGAGATCCAGCGCAGCAGACTCGGCAGTGGCGGTGACGCCGTCGGCGACGTGAACCCACACCCGGGGCCTAACCAAGCGGCGTAGTCCGCATCATTCACCAGACGGGGCTGCGCGCCGACGGCATCGGCGCGCAGCTGGAGCAATCGGAGATCGGCCGGACTGAGCGCGACGTGCGCTTTGCGCTCAAGCCCGACATCGGACGCGCCGACGGCGTGCAGGACCAGCCAGTCCATCAGCCGTCCCGAGGGTCATAGGGCAACAAGGGGGGTGCGGAAGAATCGGTCAACAGCGGGTTGGACAGACGGGGTGCAGGGCCTCGACCCCTAGGTCGTTCATTGGACGCGAACCAAGCAAAGATGTCGGCGGCCCGATCCCGCGGATCGTGCCGGGGGTAATGCACCACGTGGTCGTCGAAGCCGCGCGCGGCGGCGAGGAACTGTCGGCGGATCGTGCCGAGGTCGTCGTTCTCGTCGACGCTTCTGAGGTATTGCGCGATCAGGGCGTCCACCTGAGGGTCGAGGGTGCCGACGACGTTCTTCGAACCCAACCCCTGCCCGATCGTGCGGTAGCGGGCGCGGGTCGACTCCAGATCGGTGATCTCGGCGCGGCTGATCGTGATGGTCACGGCGCCGAAGCCCAGCGTCTTGCCCAGGCCCAGCTTCAGGTGATGATCCGCGTCGAGCCTGAGCAGCCACAGCAGGGCTCCGGCTTCCTCGTTCCTGAGGTTGGAGAACCGAACCGTCGTGGTGAACGTTGTCTGGGGCTTCACCCAGCCCGTGACCCAGGTGTCGGACGTGCGGTGGGTCTTGTTAGGCGGTGCCAGATGAACCGACTGGTGGTTGTAGGAGTCGTACCAGTTCCGGCCGCCTCGATGGGTCAGCGCGACCCAGCGTCGCAGTCGATTCTCCGCGGTGAAGCCGATGTCATCCTTGCGGCCACCGCTCGCGTCGGGGCCGGGAACACGGAATCTCGACGCGTTCGGCTTCGGTGACGCCAAGGTCGCCAGTCGAATCCCCCCAGGGCGCTCGTACACCGGTACACCGGGAGTGACGGCCGGGTCGATACGGACGTGCCCGCGGTAGGCCCCCTCTTCGCCGTCACCCTGGACCCAGCCGAACACGCGGTCGGCTGACGACATCTCGGCGAAGGTGGTTGCCGGTGCCACTGATGTCATCAACGCGTCCGGAGACATCCGGAAGTTCATCCGGCTGATCATGGCGGGCAGCAGTCGTTGCGGCTTGGCCCCCTGAGTCTCGATGAACAGCGTGCGCCCCTGGGTGAGATGCCAGTGCTCGGGCATCCATGCGTAACTTCCAGAGCCATGTTCACCCAGGTTCTGCGAAGTGAAGGAACGGGCGTAGTCGCCGATGACGGCGCTCCAACCATTCTCCAACTCCTCCGTCACGCGAAAGCGGTCCGGCTCGGTCGCGTTGACGCCGACCGGACACGTCAGCGCCTTGGTGATGACCAACTGTTCGAAGTGGCGATGATCCGCCGCAGGATTGCCGAAGGCGGCACCTGTGACGTGGAGGACACCCTCGACTTCGGCCGCCCCGACCTCGGGAACGGGAGTCCAGCCGAAGGAGTCGAACTCCGGGCTATGGTCCCTTCCGGCCACGCGCAGCGCAGTGGCGATCCAGATGACGATCGATCTCTTGCTGTAGAGCTGCAATGTCGCTACGACCTGCTGACCGTCGGCGTCCAGAACCGATTCCCCGCGAACGGCGGTGGCCGCGTCAGGGCCGTCCAGGTCGAAGGCGGTGCAGATGAGTTCGCGGGGGACGCGGACGACCGGGCTCGGTTGCGGGTGTCGATTCCCGGGCCTGAGACGATTCCCGGGCCGGATCCACGTGCCGGCGCCATCCTGTTCGACGATGCCCATCGAGATGGCGGAGGCGTGCGGGTCCCGCATGGCCGGAATACGAGCCGTCAATGGCGTGGGGCGCGACTCGTAGGCGCCGAAGCGCGACCCGGTGATGGTCTCGTAGGCGCTGCGCAGCATGCCCTTGATCGCCGATCCGTCCAGTTCGACTCGTCCGCCCGGGGTCAGCCGGACCGGACTGATGGTCGGCGATGCAGGCGTTGCCCGGCCTGCGTCCTGAGGGATTTCGGCCAGTTCACGGCGGTTCTGGTCCACGAGGACCAAGGGGGTCTTCGTCTCGATCGTGATGTCGACGACGCCGCTGACGAGGCCTTCCCGCAGCCGATGGTGGCCCGGTGGCGGCCCGTCCTTGAAGGCTTCCGGCAACGTCGTGCGGTCGGTCGGGGTGTCTATGTAGTTGTACGGATTGAGGAAGTTCATGAGCGCCCCCTGGGGGATTCGAGATGAAGTCCTGTGCGGCGTACGTGGCTGACCATCACGTTGCCGTGGTGGTCGGTGGTGACATACTCGCGCGAACGCAACGAGACCGCACGGGCCGGCCTCACGGCGGCGATCTCGGCGTCAGGCAGCGGAATCCACAAGGGGTCGGCCTGGTCGGAGTACAGGGCGATCCAGCGCCCGCCGGTGGTCGTGCCGTCACTGCGCCCCCACAGCAGATTGGACCCCCCGATCTGCTCGGTGCTCGGAACGGCACCGGCGCCGAGGGGCCGGATCGGACCTGCGCCTGGCTCATCGGACTGAACGATCACCGTCCCGGCGTCCCCATCGCGTGTCCACGACAGATCCCGATTGCCGGCGAAGGCGCAGACCCGCCAGGTCGTCTGGGGAACGATCTCATCCCATGTGCCGGACCTGACGCCACCGGCATCACAGGCGTGCCACGTTCCAGCATGATCGCGCCACAGCCATGCGGCGCGCTCGACCGACAGGAACCAGGCGGTGACCTCACCGGTCCACCGCCCGATCACCTCCGGCACCCCCGCCAAGGCCGACTCGTGCGAGTGGACAACGAGGTGCCGAAGCCCGTCCGCGTCCGGGCGGGCGTCGCTCTTGCGATGGAAGGGGTTGAGCCGGGGCCACCTCGTCATGACGCCCCCTCCGTGGTGCGATCCCACGCGCCGATCGCCGCGGTCCACGCCTCAGCCACCTCGTTGCCGAGGCTCGCGAGCACGTCGTCGAGCCGCGTACTGGCGCTGCCGTGAAACTCCTCGGCGCCCTCGACCTCGATGCCGGACACCGTGACGGAACCGAATCCTCGTGCGGTGGCGAAACCCAGCGGGATCTCGCCGTCGCGCAGGTCACGCAACAGCAGCAGGAACAGCGCGAGCGCAGCGCGCCTGCGGGCGTCGTCGTCCGTACGTGTCAGGTCGAGTTCCCACTGCATCGGTCGCCAGGCCTTGTCGGACCACGCATGCGGTTCCAGCAACGTGAACAGGGCACCCTTGACGGCACCTCCGAGCCACCGGTCAATGGCGACCCGCGTCACGTGCGCGAGGCCCCAGCCGGCCTTCGCCTCGGCGAGCGACTCGTTGATGGTGTCGAGCCTCTCAGCCAGAGCGCGCCTCGCCCCGAGGTCCGTCTCGTTCTGCCTCAGGTGGCCCGCACATCTCAGGAGGTTCCTCCACTCGGCTGATGCGATCCCGGTCGTCGTGCGGGTGCCGCTGACCCGCAACCAGCCCGACCCACCGGTGGACCGCCCCGTGCCGCGGTGATCCGAGGCACGGCCGAATAGATCCGCGACCACCGGATAGGTGGCGGCCTCGGTCGTCAACTGTGCCTCGGGTGCCGGGGTGTCGGTCGCCGTGCCGAAGTAGTTGTCGAGCGCCAAGGCATGCTCCGAACCCTCGTCGAGCGTGCGGCAGATCCATCCGGCCCGGGACCGCACTGCGCCCCGGATCGAGCGGCCGGTGAGGTGCGGATGGACGCAGTCGCCGATCTGCGTCACGGCAGGAAGGGAGTCGAACGCGGAGTCGTTCAATGCCTGCTGTGACATGACGACCGCCACCGGGCGCCAAGTGATCGTCGCGGTCAGCACCGATCGCGTCGGTGCCGGGGTCCTGGTGTTCGGCTGCCAGGTCCTGACAGGCTGGCCGAGAATCGCAGCGAGGATGCCCGCACGATGGTCCAGTTCGAAGGTCTTCACCTCGGGCTCCTCGGCCCAGCGCACAGTACCCAGGGCCGACGTGACGTCCGCGCCGATCCGCACACCACCACGCAAGGCCGCGCTCACCGAATTCACCAGTTCCCGCCGGTCCACGCCGCGTTCGGACACGGTCAGTTTGATGCTGAAACGAGTACCCTCCGGCACGTATTCGTACGCGTAGAGCGCCGCATCGCGCGGCGCCCCGGTGACCCGATCGCGCAGATGCTGGGTGCGGACCCCCGTGGAGGGCACGCCCTGCGGCAGAGCGTGCCCGATCGCGACGCACGACGAGTTCCCGTCCTCTTCGCCCGACCCCCAGACCGTCGTGTCGTCCTTCGCGATCACGCGACTCAGGGCCCCGGCGAGGGTGGAGCCCGGTAGGTACGTTCGGCCGGCACCGTCACGCACGAAAGCGGCGAATTCTCCGGACTCGGCCTCCTCACCCGATCCGATGTGCAGGTCCTCGGCCGCCACGAGCACTCCGGAGATCACGTGGCGCTTCGTCGTCCGCTTGGTCGTCGTGGTCACGACGGCGCCTCCTCGGTTCGGTCCGGCTGAGCAGGCTGGTCGCTGTCCAGCAGACCGGCGAGCCGCTCAGACCAGCATTCGATCAGGGTGCTGTTGCCGCCGTCCAGCCCATCCGGCAGCGGGTCTGGAGTTGACCCGGCTCTGTCCGACTGAACCCGCCGCAGGGTCCGGGACGACTCGGCGTCGATCGTGGTCAGGGGGTGGTCCACCTGTACACGGCCGAAGCCCTCACCGCACCGATCGCCGAACCCGCGGTCGAGCGCCCTGTGTACCTGGGCCGCCGAGATCGCCCGACTGGTGCCGAACATGCCGACGGAACCGGCAGCCAGCCCCATCAGCGTCGGTCGCGCCAACGACCACCGGTGCTGCCAGCCGTCGCGCCTGGTCGGGCGCACCAGGCGGGGGGCGTCCTCGTCCCAGGTGATGGTCAGATCGGGGTCGTCGGTGACCTCACGAAAACGCCCCTCCACGGCACGGCGCAGCATCTCGGCGTTGCCGAGGCGTCCATCCGTCTCGGTAGAGCCCACGAGATCGGAGGTCAGCCACACGACGAAGGGACGATCGACGGCGAGGTCGATGCCGGACTCACCGGAGTCCGGCTCGGACTCCTCAACCCTGACGGTCACCGCGCCGAGGTCTGATCCGCGTTTGGTACCCATCGCGGAGGTCGCGGCCAGAGCCTCACGGTCCTGCGCGCTCAGGGCCACGCCCGGAGGGAGCCACACCTGAGCGCGGAAGATCTGTCCGGCCGCGATCGCCTCCATCGTGAATGGTCCGCCGGAACGCGAGGTCGTCCGGCCTGACTGTGGATCGTGGGCGGCACGGGTGAGGCGGACGACGTCCGGCTCGGCGAATCGGAATTGGCCGGCGATCGTGGTCGGCGTCACGAACCCGTCCACCCGGCCCTTGGCGGCGTCCTCGCGGGTCAGGCGGGACCTGACGTCGACGCTGGAGCCGAGAGTGGTGACCGGCACGAGGCTGATGGGCAGGCGCACGGTGCGGGTCCCTGACACCACGGGGGTCGCGTCGGTCACCACGATGGCCTGCGCCGCCAACAGGGACGCGAGTGGCAGCGAGGTTGCCCGGCCGAGGATGCTCAGCACGGCGGCGCCGGGAATGTGGTCGTGCCCACGGATCAAGTTGCCCTGAGTGTGGGACTCGAACACCGCTGCCGCATCGAGGCGGATCGTCACGTCGTACGCGTGGCGCAGCGGCGCCTCGGCCACCGACGTCAGGGCGACCGCCGGGGGATCGTGGCGGGCCGGGGGTGCGGCCGCATGGGCGTCGTCTGTGTCGGTGAGCAGCGTCTCGTTCCACTCGTCGAGGAAGTGTTCGCCGACGTCCACGAGCGCGCCGTCCGCATCAGTGGCCCAAAGATGCACCGAGCACTCGCCCACCCCCCGGTTGGTCGAGGATCCGACCCCGGTCGCGGCCACCAGTCGCGCCGCCCCGGCGAGCAGGAAAAGGTGCTGCCAAGGGACCGCACCGGGCGGATCGTCCAAGGACCGGATACGCCAAGTGCCGAACACCGACATCGGTGCAGGTGCGCGCTCCTGGATCCGCAGGGTGTTCTTCACTGCCATGCGATCATCGTCGAGACGGGTCATCTGGCGGGTCAGCGTCAGTGCGTCGCGGAAAGCTGGCTCGATCTCGGGTCCACCGGCGGCCTCGCGTCGTGCGACCAGCGCCGCGCGCACCTCGGGGTGGACCGAGAGTCGCGCCGACTGCAGTCGGCCTTCGACCGGCCGCCGGTCACTCACCGCTTCCGCCGCATGCGGATCGATGGCGCGCCGGCCGAACAAATCGGTCCGCCAGCGGTGCCACGGCCCGGAGGCTCCGCTGTGCAGACCGTCCGCGATGGTCAGCGCCGCATCGGACAACACCCCCCGCAGGACGGAACCGGCCAGGACCGGGAATCCGTCGTCGTCGCGGTCGATCACGGCATCGCGCAGGGGGTGGCTCTGTGAGGTGCTCGCCGAGAGCCAGTCCGAGGTGAAGCGGACCTCGACGTGGATCGGGTCGTCGTAGCGGGTCGGGTACGTCATCGTCCGGTACCTCGCATCACATCGAACAGTTCATATGCGGGCCAGGCGAGCCAGAACGTGTCTGTCCGGCGCTTCACGGTCGCCGTGTCGAGCAGATCGTGCAGCGGTTCCGGGACGTGCTCACGGAGTTCCCGGACGATCTCCGGTGCTCGCCCACCCGAGTAGATGAGGCGGCGGACCTCGTGGGCGAATCGAGACGAAAGGTGCTCCACAGCCGTCGATTCTGGATCGTCGCCCGCGCGATACGCGTCAACCCAGCGGGTGATCTGCGGCGTGGTGGCGAAGTCCTCGGACTCGAAGGCCACGGTGATCGCGCCCGGCCACGCCCAGTCGCGGTGGCCACCGTCGTCGTACAGCAGCGTGCCGAATCGCAATCGAGCGTGCGAGTTGAGGGAGCCGTCCTGGACCTTCACGAACGTCCAGGCGCTGGGCTTCTGCTCTCCGGGACCGTAGGTCGCAGCCAAGGCGTGTTTGACCTCGCCGCAGGCTTCGACGGCCAACTCGTGGGCGTGGTGGAACGGATGGTGCGGCTTCACGAAGGCGATCCCCGCCGAGATACTGGGCCACGCGAATCCGGCAGCGTCGCGGGCTGCGGAAATCGCGTCATCGGCGCGGACGAGTCTCTCGAAACTCGTGACCAGGTGGTGGACGAGTTCGGTTGCGTGTTTGGCGTCGACGACGAGGCTGACGTCGTCGCCGCCGACCACGATCGGCAGGACCCAGCCCGGATCCACCTCGGCCGAGACGCCCACGCTCGCGATCGCGGTGGCGATCGCACGCCACATCGCCGTGTCCAGCGCCGCGCCGAATCGGTGGATGTGCTCGGGTTCGCCGATGTAGGTGTCGGTGACGTCGCGGAAAATCTGGGAGAATCCATTGCCGTCGAGGTGGACGGCGGCGACCCAGCCGTCGTGGCGCACGCCTTCGCCTCGAGCGAGGCGGTCGACCGAAACGACCGCCTTCTGGACCTCGCCGTCCTGAAGAAGGTCGTCGCTGGCCGCTCGCAGTCGGCTCCCCAGTTCTTGGCGGGCGTCACGCGCTTCGCGCCACAGCACGTCCACGATCCGCGATCGAGGCACCGGCGGCGCCGTCGCCGTTCGCCGTTCCTCGGGCGCCACGGTCGTCGCAGGCATGGCCGTGTAGGCACAGCGCTGGGTGAACGGCTCCATCACGTCACGGGTGTGCGCCCCGACCACGGAATGACGGTGACGTTCGTGTGCCCGCAGACTGGCCTGGAGCGATTGCGATGCTCCGATGTCCGTCACGGCCTGCCGGATGGCCGGGTCGACGATGTCCTGGTTCGAACCGGGAATTGCCTCACCGATGGTGCCCCAGACCTCCAGGGTCGGGTAGGTCATCGCCACCCGCTCGGTGACGTCCGCGATCACGCGTAGTCCCTGCTCCTGCGTGAGGATCAGGTGAGCGCGGCCCGACGTCAGCGTGGCGATCGCTCGCTCAAGCCCGCCCGGCCCGACGACCTTCTCGACGGCCTCTCGGGTCCACGCAGTACAGACGTCGCGCACAGCCCGGCTGGCGGCCAGGTTGACGGCCTGCTTCGTCGTCATCGCGAAGATGAACGACTGCGTCGAGCCGGTCGTCACGATCACCCAGCGGCGTTCGTCCACGGGACCTCCGAGATTTCCATGCTGACCGTCCCCGATTGTCGAAGGAGCATAGCGCCACCGAGACTGCGGTGTACTCCCGGTCCAACATTAGAATCGCACCGTGCCCAGCTTGTGGAGGTTCCCCGTGCTAGTCGAGGCCGACCGCGATGTCGACCGGATCCACCTTCACGGCGCCTTGTCGGAGCATCTTGACGCGGGCGGGGACCATCGCGCTGGCGAGCGGGGCTGGAGTCTGCGCGGATGGGACGCGTCG
The DNA here is from genome assembly GCA_964473845.1 of uncultured Aeromicrobium sp. Classification (GTDB taxonomy): domain Bacteria; phylum Actinomycetota; class Actinomycetes; order Propionibacteriales; family Nocardioidaceae; genus Aeromicrobium. Next base: position 1,183 of record CAYYQO010000071.1, on the reverse strand, counting down.
GGCCCCCACGCTCACGTCGAGGTGGCGGTGACCTCCGACAACAGCCCGCGTGCCCTCGTCGACCGGTTGAGTGGCCAGTCGCTCCCGTTGGGCCCCGATGCGCGTCGCGGCGGCCCGAGGGTCGCGCGGTGGGTTCTCGGGCAGCCCGCCCTGGTGGCTGCCGCGACGTGGGAGGAGTTGGCCACACCAACGCCGTGGACGAGCTGCCGCGTCGCCTTCACCGAGCCGACGACGTTCCGCAGCGGTGACCGTTATCGACCACTTCCGCTTCCATCGCGCATCGTGAGCAGCCTTCTGCCGACCTGGCGTGCCTTCGCCGGCGATGTCCCACTGTGGATCCCCGACCTGTCGATGCCGGACACGTGGGTGTTGGGCACCGGCGATGTACGGCTGCACTTGGTGCGGGTCCCCGACAAGCGCGCCCGCGACAAGTCAGTCGGCCGCGAGCCGAAGCAGGCACCCGCCTGGACCTGCGTCGTCGACTACGTCTCCGACTCCTGGCAGGAGGCGACGGTCTTCACCAGCGTGCTGCGATTGGCCGAACTGGTCGGCCTCGGCGCGCGGCGTGCCTTCGGCCTCGGCCGGATCCGCATCGTCGAAACGCACTGAACGGCACCGTGGGATCGGTTGGACTGGTGATCGCTCGTCACTCCGAGGAGAACCCATGCCGACCGTCCTCAACCACACGCCCCATCCCATCACGCTCCACGTCGGTTCCTCCGCGGTGACCATCGTGCCCTCCGGCACGATCCTGCGCGTACCCCATATCGCGAGCTCGCCGGTCGACCACCTGCGCATCGGTGACGTCGAGGTGCCGATCGTCACGGTGTGCGCTGCCGCCGCCGCGGAGGAGGTCGACCTCGACCCCGAGACATGGCACATCGTGAGCCGCGCCTACGCCGAGGCTCATCACGACCATCCTCGACTGCTCGTTCCGCATGACCTCGTGCGCGATGAATCCGGGCGGGTCATCGCGGCGCGCTCTCTGGCGCGAGCCCGGTGACCAGCACGCGGAACGACCCGAGTTCCTCATCGATGATCCGTGCGCGGTCGGAACTGCCTGTTGACCATCACCCCGCTGGCATCTCCCTACCTGGACCCCGACTGGTCCACCGATGGACCGCTCGCGGTGGACCTGCTGGTGGCGTCACCGCTCCACGTGTTCTGGGACGGCACCGCAGCC
>CAYYQO010000070.1:0-14561 GCA_964473845.1 uncultured Aeromicrobium sp. | reverse complement strand
GCGGTGATGTCGGCCTTCGCCTCGGGCGAGATCGACGTGGTCGTGGCGACGACGGTCGTCGAGGTCGGCGTCGACGTCCCCAACGCCACGGTCATGGTCGTGATGGACGCCGATCGGTTCGGGGTCTCGCAACTGCATCAGTTGCGGGGCCGCGTCGGTCGCGGGTCCGAGCCCGGGCTGTGCCTGCTCGTCACGGGTTCGCCGGCCGGGACACCTGCGCGTGAACGCCTGACCGCCGTCGCTAGCAGTACCGACGGCTTCGAACTCTCCAAGCTCGACGTCGAACTGCGCCGTGAGGGCGACGTGCTGGGCTCGCGCCAGTCCGGGGTGCGGTCGAGCCTGCGACTGTTGTCCGTCGTGCGCGACGAGAAGGTCATCGTCTCGGCGCGTGATGCCGCCGTGCAGACGCTCGCCTCGGGCGACGTGCCCGCGGATCTCGAGGCGTCGATCCGTCGCCTCGAGGAGTCTGAACGCGCCGACTACCTGGATCGGGCGTGACGAGATGACGAGGATCATCGCAGGACGCTGGGGTGGCCGGCGCTTGGCGACGCCTCCCGGGGACGGCACGCGGCCCACGTCCGACCGGGTCCGCGAATCGTTGTTCGCCTCGCTCGGTTCGTCGTGGGGCGGTTTCGACGGGGCGCGGGTGCTGGACCTCTTCGCGGGATCGGGTGCCCTGGGGCTGGAGGCCTTGTCCCGCGGAGCCGACCACGCCGACCTGGTCGAGTCCGACGCCCGCGCGGCTCGCACGATCACCCGCAACGTGGCCGAGCTCGGTGCCTCGGCCAAGGTTCACCGCGTGACGGCGGAACGCTTCGTGGCCTCGGGAGGCGGGCCGTGGGACCTCGTGTTCATCGATCCGCCCTATGCGCTGAGCACGGCCGAGGTCGCCGCGATCGTCGCCGAACTGCGGCCGTCGCTGGGTCCTGACGCCGTCGTGGTGGTCGAGCGGGCCAGTCGCGATCCGTTCGTGTGGCCCGAGGGCTTCGACGCGCTGCGGGACAAGCGATACGGCGAGACCCACCTTTGGTACGGTCACTGACATGACGCGCGTCGTGTGCCCCGGCTCCTTTGACCCTGTCACGAATGGACACCTCGACATCATCGAGCGGGCCTCGTTCCTGTTCGACGAGGTCGTGGTCGTGGTGCTGATCAACGAGAACAAGGCGGGTCTCTTCTCGACCGAGCGCCGCATCGAACTGATCCGCGAGGCGACGGTCGACCTGGAGAACGTCACGCTCGATTCGTATGCGGGCCTGCTGGTCGACTACTGCGCCCAGAACGACGTCCAGGCGATCGTCAAGGGCCTGCGTGCGGTCTCGGACTTCGACTACGAACTGCAGATGGCCCAGATGAACGGCAACCTGACGGGCATCGACACCGTCTTCATCCCCACCGCACCGGACTACACGTTCATCGCCTCCAGCCTGGTCAAGGAGGTCGCCCGGCACGGCGGCGATGTCAACGGCCTGGTTCCCCGGCACGTGATCACCGCCCTGGACGAGGCCTTCGGCCACTGACTCACGGCACGGGCGAGCGTGGCTCCCATGCCCGCCCGAGGTGACTGCCCCGCCGCACCGCAGCATTGCCGAACCGAGCCGCCACCTGATCGAGGGTCCGGTCCAGCGCGGGATCGGCCTCGCCGTCCAGTGGCAGCACGAGTTGTGCCGCCTGATCGCCCAACCCGGAGAGGGCCACGCCGATCAGGGTGATGCCGTCACGTTCGATCTCGGAGCGGCGTGCCTGCAGTAGGGATCGGGCGACATCGACGATTGCCGCCGTGCTCTCGGTGGGTCGCGCGAAGGTGCGCGCCGACGTGGATCGCCGGAAGTCGCCGAACCGCAGCCGGATCGTCACGGTCGAGGCCTGCCGTGCCGACCGGCGCAATCGGCGACTCACCTTGTCGCACAGTGCCAGCAGCGCCAGATCGGCCTCGGCGAACGACCGGCCGCCTCCGCCGAGCGCATGCTGGGCACCGATCGAGCGGCGCGACGTCGCCGGCCGGACCTGTCGCGGGTCGTGCCCGCTGGCCAGGGCGTGCAGATGCTGCCCGGCGGCGCGACCCACCAGTCCCGACAACTCACCGGGCGTGAGCCGCGCGACGTCCGCGACCTTGAAGACCCGTGCCGCGTGAAGTTTCGTGGCAGTGACGTCACCGACACCCCACAGTCGTTCGACCGGGAGGGCGTGCAGGAACCGGCGTTCGCCGTCGAGAGGGACGACGAGCAGTCCGTCGGGTTTGGCCAGCGCGCTGGCGACCTTGGCCAGATAGGGTGTGCGGGCGATGCCGACCGAGATCGGCAGCCCGACCTCAGCCTGGACTCGACGGCGCAATTCGCGCGCGATCGGCAGCGCGGGGCCGCGTAGCCGCCTCAGACCCGAGACGTCGAGGAACGCCTCGTCGATCGACAGCGCCTGCACCAGGGGAGTGGTGTCGTGGAAGATGTCGAACACGGCACGGCTGGCGTCGACGTAGGCGTCGAACCGCGGTGGCACGACGACGGCCTCGGGGCACAGTCGCCGCGCCTGGCGCCCGCCCATCGCCGTCCGCACGCCGCGGGCCCGGGCCTCGTAGGAGCCGGCCAGCACGACCCCGCCACCCACGATGACCGGCCGCCCGCGCAGGGACGGGTCGTCGCGCTGCTCGACCGACGCGTAGAACGCATCCAGGTCGGCGTGCAGGATCGACCCGACCTGCTCCCTGTCCACCTCGTCAGACTCGCACCCGCCGCCGACAGTTCCCGAGGCGGAAGTTTCCCCGGTCCACCGGGGAATGCATCACGGGTCGTGGAAAGCTTTCCTTGGGCCGTGACAGTTTCCCCGGTGAGCCGGGGAAACTTCCAGGTCTCCGCATGGCGATTGGCCCTCACACAACGCCGCGGGGTAAGATCGACGCTGGCCCGTTTGCGGGCCGTGGTTTTCTGGTGCACTCGATGAGGGGCTGACGTGACTTCGGGACCGTACGTGTTCGACACCCAGGTGTTGGGACGCCGACCCGGGACCGAGAAGTCATACGAGCTCGTCCTCGATGCACCGGTCGACTTCGGCTTGGCCGTTTTCGGTGTACCTGAGGGATCGCCCGTCGATCTCGAGCTGCGGCTCGAGGCAGTGATGGACGGTGTCTTGGCCACCGGGACGGCTTCGGTCCACGCCGTCGGCGAGTGTGTGCGCTGTCTGGTAGCGGTCGAGGATGATGTCGACGCCGATTTCCAGGAGCTCTACCTCTACGAGGGCGCGGGCGAGGACGAACTGGCTCTCGAGGATGATTTTCTTGACCTCGAGCCCGTACTGCGGGACGCGGTGGTGCTCGCACTGCCGCACAACCCGTTGTGTGATCCGGACTGTCCGGGACTGTGCCCCGATTGTGGGGCCCGGCTCGCGGATGATCCAGATCACACACACGGTGACGCGATCGACCCCCGCTGGTCGGCGCTGACCGAACTGACCGAACGACCTGAGGAGTAACCGTGGCAGTCCCGAAGCGGAAGATGTCGCGCAGCAACACCCGGCACCGCCGGTCGGCGTGGAAGACGACGGCTGCGGCCACCGTCGACTGCGCCAACCCGGCATGCAATGCCAAGGTGATCTCGCACCAAGCCTGCGCCGAGTGTGGCCAGTACGGCGCCCGTGGCGAGCGTCGACAGGTTCTCTGACCTGCCGGTCGTGCCCGAGCTCGCGGCACTGAGTGAGACGCTCGGGGTTCCTGACCTGGACCCCGAGTTGCTCACGCACGCCCTGACGCACCGGTCGTACTCCTACGAGAACGGGCAGATCCCCAACAACGAGCGCCTGGAGTTCCTGGGCGACTCGGTGTTGGGCGTCGTCGTCACCGAGACGTTGTTCCGCGGGCATCCTGACCTGCCCGAGGGCCAGCTGGCCAAGCTGCGGGCCGCGGTCGTCAGCGCCAAAGCTCTCGCCGAGGTCGCTCGCACGCTGGGACTCGGCGACCACTTGCGGCTGGGCCGGGGCGAGGAAGCCTCCGGGGGTCGCAACAAGCCGTCGATCCTGTCCGATGCGATGGAGGCCGTGCTGGGCGCGATCTTCATCGAGTTCGGCATCGATCGCGCAGCCGACGTGATCCACACGATCTTCGACCCGGTCATCGCCGTCGCCGCCGAATTGGGCGCCGGCCTGGACTGGAAGACCTCACTGCAGGAGATTTCCGCCCTGCACGGGTTCGGTGTACCCGTCTACCTCCTCGAGGGCACAGGACCCGATCACGACAAGACCTTCACCGCCTCGGTCACCCTGGGCGACCTGCGGTTCGACGGGGGCACCGGCCGGTCCAAGAAGGACGCCGAACAGATGGTCGCCGAGATCGCCTGGCGAGCCATCTCGGCCATGGCCGAGGCCGACGCGGCCGAGCCCGACTCCGCGCTCACGTAGGACTCGCGTGCCCGAACTCCCCGAGGTCGAGGTCGTCCGTCGCGGACTCCACGACCATGTCGTGGGTCGCACGATCACCGGGGTCGAGGTGCTCGATTCGCGGTCGCTGCGCCGCCATGCGCCAGGACCCAGTGACTTCATCGCCCGGCTGGTCTCGCGCCGCGTCGAGGCGGCCCATCGTCGCGGCAAGTACCTGTGGTTGGTCCTCGACGACGGTTCCAGCATCCTGACCCACCTGGGGATGAGCGGGCAGGCGCTGATCAGCGACCCCGAAGCGGACGTTCCCCGCCACCTGCGCATCCGGCTGGCCCTGGACGACGGCCGTGAACTGCGCTTCGTCGACCAGCGGATCTTCGGCGGCATGTCCGTCAGCGAGACCGATCCGCCGATCGAGATCGCGCACATCGCCCTCGACCCGCTCGATGCCGACTTCGATGACGTGGCGTTCGTGCAGCGGCTCCGGCGGCGTGAGACGGGCGTCAAACGCGCTCTGCTGGACCAGGGACTGGTCTCGGGAGTCGGCAACATCTACGCGGACGAGGCGCTGTGGCGCAGCCGACTGCACTATGCCCGCAACACCCACGGCCTGCGGGTCGCCGAAGCGACCGAGCTGATCGGTCATGTCCGCGACGTCATGACCGCGGCGCTGGACCAGGGCGGGACCTCCTTCGACGCGCTGTACGTCAACGTCAACGGCCAGAGCGGCTACTTCGATCGCTCCCTGCACGCCTACGGGCGCGAAGGTGAACCCTGTGATCGCTGCGGTGCTCCGATCGTGCGCGAGCCCTTCATGAATCGCTCCTCCTACCGGTGCCCGACCTGTCAGCCGCGCCCCCGCAACGGGCGTTGGTGAACCATGGGCGTGATCGCTCGCTAGGGTGACCGCGTGGACCGCTACGGGGATGAGGCACGCGAGCGTTTCGTGCGCGAGTCGGCCAAGCGATCGGGTCGTACGTCGTTCGAGCGTGACCGCGCCCGGATCCTGCACTCCTCGGCGTTGCGGCGACTGGCCGGCAAGACCCAGGTCATGGGCGCCGGGACCGACGACTTCGTCCGCAACCGGTTGACCCATTCGCTCGAGGTTGCCCAGGTCGCCCGCGAGCTCGGCAAGAGTCTGGGATGCGATCCGGAGATCGTCGACTCGGCGGCGCTGTCGCACGATCTGGGACATCCGCCGTTCGGCCACAACGGCGAGGTGGCGCTCGATGCCATCGCCGGATCCATCGGCGGTTTCGAGGGCAACGCCCAGACCCTGCGCATCCTGTCGCGGCTCGAGGCCAAGACCTTCGACGCGGCCGGTCAGAGCGTCGGACTGAACCTGACCCGGGCGACCCTGGCGTCGTGCATCAAGTATCCGTGGCGCCGTGGTGAACGCGACACGCCCAAGTTCGGCGTCTACGACGACGACCTGCCGGTGTTCGAGTGGTTGGACACCCGGGGCCGGCTCACGATGGAAGCGCAGGTCATGGATCTGTCCGACGACATCGCCTATTCGGTGCATGACGTCGAAGACGGTGTGGTCGGCGGCTGGTTCAGCCTCGTCGGCGATCTGGACACTCCGGGTTCCTGGCGGGTGGCCCGCGACTGGTACGACGCCTCGGCCACGGACGACCGGCTGGATGCCGCTCTCGACCGGCTGCGCGGCCTGCCGGAGTGGCCCACGTCGCCGTTCGAGGGAACCCGGCCCTCGCTCGCCGTGCTCAAGAGCCTGACCAGTGCGCTGATCGGCCGGTTCGCCGGAGCTGCCTTCGAGGCGACCGTCGAGCGGTGGGGGAGCGGTCCGCTGATCCGTTACGAGGCGAACCTGGAAGTACCGACCGCCACGCTCGACGAGATCAACGTGCTCAAGTCGCTGGCCGCCCACCACATCATGCGCGCCGACCTGCGCGTCCGTGATCTCGACAACCAGCGAGAGCTGTTGACGGGCTTGGTCGCGCACCTGCGGCTCAAGGGCGAAGGCGAACTGGAACCGGAGTTCGCGGCCGACTTCCGGGCAGCGGCGGACGACGCCCACCGCACGCGCGTGATCGTCGACCAGGTCGCCAGTTTGACGGACGCCTCTGCCGTGGCCTGGGCACGTCGCCTGCTGGGCTGACAGCGAACGCCCGCAGATCGGTAGCGGTCACAACCGGCCCGCGTCGTGCATCGTGATGGCCACCTGGACCCGGTTGCCGGCGTCCAGCTTGCTGAAGATCCGTGAGATGTGGGCCTTCACGGTCGCCACGCTCATGAACAGGTCGGCCGCGATCTCGGCGTTGGATCGGCCGTGACCGATGGCGCGGGCGACGTCGAGTTCGCGTTCGGTGAGGGTGTCGACCAGTGCCGTCGCGTCGGACTTGCGATCGTCGGTCGAGTCGGCCGTCACGCGCCGGATCAAGTTCTCGGTGACGGCGGGCGAGAGGGTGGGTTCTCCGGCCACGACCTTCTCGACCGCTTCGACGATCTGGGCCGGGGGCGTGTCCTTCAGCAGGAATCCTGCCGCACCGGCCGACAGCGCGCGCACGACATAGTCGTCGGCGTCGAACGTGGTCAGGACGAGCACCCTGGGGCCGTCAGGCGTGCCGCTGATCGCCCGGGTGGCCTCGATTCCGTCCATGACCGGCATCCGCAGGTCCATCAGGACGACATCGACGGCGAGTTCCCGGGCGAGGCCCACCGCGGCGTGTCCGTCGGCCGCTTCACCGACCACCTCGATGGTCGCGGCCCCGCCCAGCATGAGGCTCAGGCCGGCCCTGACCAGGGGATCGTCATCGGTGATCAGCACCCGGATCATGTCGGCCATGGCAACCACACTCTCAGGACGTGGCGATCTGCGGTCGTCGACCTGGTCAGTCGGCCGCCGGCCAGTTCGGCCCGTTCGGTCAGACCGACCAGCCCCAGCCCGGAGGCCGGTAGGTGGGTGGTTGATGACGCGCCGGCGGGAATCCTGTTCGCGACCTCGATCAACAGGCCGTCGTCGGGGCCGCCGGACAGTGACACGTCGACGCGGGTGCGCGGCGCGTGCTTGGCGGCATTGGTCAGGCCCTCCTGGACAACGCGGTAGGCCGTCCGGCCGATCGGGTCGGGGATCGTGCCCAAGTCGATGTTCACGTCCGTCTGGAGGTTCATCCCGGCGGCCCGGAACTGGCCGGTCAGCTCGGTGATCACGGTGGCCGTCGGTTGCGGAGGCTCGGGGACGGCATCGCCGATCTCCTCCCGCAGTACCCCCAGCACCTGGCGCAGCTCGATCAACGCGAGCCGCGAGCTCTGCTCGATGACTGCTGCCGTGCGCCTGACCTCGTCGGCACCGAGATCCTCGCGGAAAGCGAGTGCGCCCGCGTGCATCGTCACGGTTGAGATCCGGTGCGCCAGCACGTCGTGCATCTCGCGGGCGATCCGGGCCCGCTCGGCGATGCGGGCCTGGGCCACGCGGGCCGCCTGCTCGGACTCGGCCGTCTCGGCGCGGTCGCGCAGGGTCGCCAGGAGTTCTCGGCGCGAACCGACGTACATGCCCCACCCGACGGTGATCGCCACGATCGTCCCGATCAGGGCGACGTTGAGCACCATGAGGTCGTTGTTCGCGCTGGGATCCCATGTCAGGAAGGTGATGGCCGCGAGCAGGGCCGCGAGGCTGACGGGCAGGATCTCGCGCCACCGGCGCCGGGTCGACAGCGAGAACAGGGCCAGGGTCGCCGGGCCGGCGGCGGTCGTGGAGAACGCCGACACGATGTTGGTGACCAGTGCGACCGTCACAGGGAACCGGCGCCGCCAGATCATGGCGACCAGACACAGCAGCCCGACGCCGACGTCGGCGAACCACCACCAGCGGGCGTTCTCCCACTGCCAACGGAACAACGACGACCACGCCACGGCCGAGATCGTCAGGACGAGGAAGGTACGCCAGACGTGGCCCCACGTCGAAATCGGAGGCGGCGCGGAGATCACTGGTCAAGGATAGGCGCGCCGCGGCCGCCCCACATCGATCATCCGGCGCCTGCACCCCCTACTTTCGGCTATCAGAACCAGCGTGTCGACGGGTGTGAAGCGCCTCTCGGATCGGGCAGGGTGGGGACCATGATCGAAGTCCAGAACCTGTCCAAGTCGTACGGCGACTTCCTCGCCGTCGACGATGTCTCGTTCGTGTGCCAACCAGGTCGCGTGACGGGCTTTCTCGGCCCGAACGGCGCCGGTAAGTCCACGGCCATGCGCATGATCGCCGGTCTCACGCTTCCGTCCGGCGGCAGCGCGACGATCGGCGGAACGGCCTATGCCGACATCCCGAACCCCGGCACCCAGGTGGGCGTGCTGCTCGATGCCTCCGCCCAGCACGGCGGCCGCACGGGCCGTGAAGTGCTCGCGATCGGTGCGCACACGATGGGCCTGCCCTCGTCGCGGGTGGACGAGATGCTCGCCCTGGTCGGCCTCACGCCGAAGGAGTCGAAGCGCCGCGTGCGCAACTATTCGCTCGGCATGCGCCAGCGGTTGGGTATCGCGCACGCGTTGCTGGGCGACCCCAAGGTGCTGATCCTCGACGAGCCGGCCAACGGCCTCGACCCGGCGGGCATCCACTGGATGCGCCAGTTGCTGCGGGAGTATGCGAACCGTGGCGGCACCGTGATGTTGTCGTCGCACCTGCTGCACGAGATCCAGATCATCGCCGACGACCTGATCGTGATCGGCAACGGCCGGATCGTCTCCCAGGGGACCAAGGCCGAACTGCTGAGCGGCGCCGGAACGCATGTGCGTGCCGGTGACCGGGCCGCGTTGCTCCGTGCCCTGCAGGACGCGGGGCTCGAGGCGACCGAGGCCGGCGAGGCGGTCGCGTCCCCGGCCACACCGGAAGAGGTCGGCCGAGCCGCCGCCGCTGCCGGTGTCGCCCTCATCGAACTGCGCGAGGCCGACGGCGCGGGCCTGGAGGACATGTTCCTGCAGTTGACCTCCCAGAACCAGCGCGACGCCATCGCTCCCGAAGGAGTCCAGTCATGAGTACCTCGACCACCCAGCCCACGATCGACCTCTCGCGTCCACCGATCCCGTTCACCCGTGAGATCACCGGCGAGATCCGGAAGATGTTCGATACCCGCGGCGGCCTGTGGCTGTTCATCATCACCGGCGGGCTCCTGGCCCTGGCGATGGCGCTGACCCTGTTGGTGCTCGGCCTCAACGACGATGTGACGATCACCGCCAGTGGTTTCGCCCAGATCATGACGATCCCGGTCTCGCTCCTGGTCCCGGTCTTCGCGATCCTGTCCGTCAGCAGCGAGTGGAGTCAGCGCACCCATCTGACAACGTTCACGCTGCAGCCGCACCGGGGCCGCGTCCTGGCCGCGAAGTTCGTGGCGGTCACCCTCCTCGCGCTCGGCACGATCGTCGTGGCCGTCGTGCTGGGTGCCCTGGGCAACGCGATCTACGGGCTGATCACCGACCACGACGTCGTGTGGAACGTCGAGGGCAAGGAACTGTTCTGGACGATCCTGCTGCAGTTGGCGTTCTTCTGGATGGCCTTCGCCTTCGCGACGGTCCTGCTCAGCACCCCTGCCGCGGTCGCGGTGTTCTACGTCGTCGCGCTGATCCTGCCCATGGTCGCCTACCCGATCCTGGGAGCGATCTTCGAGTGGGCGCGGGACGTGTTGCCGTGGCTGGACTTCAACTACGCTGCCGCACCGATCATCGCCGGTGAGAACTTCTTCGGCGAATCGGTCGATGTCGGGGTGGTCGACTACCTGAAGTTCGTGTTCGCGTTCTGCCTCTGGGTCGTCGTGCCCGGTGTGCTGGGCGCCTTGCGGGTCAAGCGCATCGAAGTGAAGTGACGCAGCGCCGTCCGCGCGATGGTTGGTCGATAGGTTGGTCCCATGTCGGACACGCTGACCATCGCGCGCGACGGCGACGTCGTCACGCTGACCCTCACCCGACCTGATCGGCGCAATGCGCTGAACATCGAGTTGTGCCGAGCCCTGCACTCCGCCGCGGATGACGCCGTGGAGTCCGGGGTTCGGGCCCTCGTCGTGACGGGTGAGGGATCGGCCTTCTGCGCCGGTGCCGACCTCGACGGGGTGTACGGCGACGAGTTCCTCGAAGCGCTCTACGGCATGCTGCACCGGTTCACGGAACTGCCCGTGCCGATCATCGCTGCGGTCAACGGGCCGGCCATCGGCGCCGGAACCCAGTTGGCGATGGCCTGTGACCTGCGGGTCGTCGACGAGACGGCCCGCTTCGCCGTTCCCACCGCCCGCAATGGCATGGCGGTCGACGCCTGGACCATCCGCACGTTGGCCGAGCTCGCTGGTTCCGGCCGCGCCCGCCGCCTGCTGCTGGCCGCCGACGCGATCGACCGGGACGAGGCGCTGCTGTGCGGGCTGGCCGACCGGTCCGGCACGCTGGCCGAAGGGCAGGAGTGGGCGCGTGAGATTGCCACGTTGGCGCCGCTCGCGCTGGCCCACAACAAGTTCATCGTGAACGGATCGACCGACGACGAGCGCATCACCCGCAGCTTCGCCGACGTGTGGGCCAGTGACGACGTCAAGGAAGCGGCCACAGCACGACGCGAGAAGCGTCAGCCGATCTTCAGGGGGCATTGATGGCACGACCGCAGAGCGTCGCCTTCCGGGCCCTGGATTTGCACGTCGTCCATGGGCGCGCGGACGAGTCGGCACTGGTCACCCCCGAGATCACGTTGTCCTACGCGCAGTTGCTGCACGAGTCTGCCTCGCTCGCCGGAGGCTTGCGCGAGCTCGGCCTGAACACCGGAACGCCGGTGCGGTTGAAGGTTCCCGATCGGCGGATCTGGGTCGTCAGCGTGCTGGCGATCGTCCGGCTCGGAGGCGAACCCGATCGTGAGGCCTCGTTCACCATCACCGAGGATCCGGCGGTCGTGCGGGCCCACGGCGAAGAGTTCGAGTACGACCTCGTGCTGCGCGCCGGTCGGGTCGAGCCCGCACCGGCACCGGTCCACGACGAGGGCGACTACGGCGAGCGGATGGAGCGCAAGTACGGCGATGTCCTGGCGACGCTCCTGCACGGCGGGACATTGACCTGACCCGTTTGCGGGGTAAGACCCCGCATTCGCGCCCCGGTGACACAATTGGGCGCATGAGCATGACGCGCGTGGTCGTCCTGGGCTCGACCGGTTCGATCGGCACGCAGGCGCTCGACGTGATCCGAGCCAATCCCGGCCGGTTCGACGTGGTGGCACTGGCTGCCGGAGGTGCCGATCCGTCGACCCTCGCGGCCCAAGCGCTGGAGTTCGAGGTCGAGGTCGTCGCCGTGGCCAGTGCGACTGCCGCCCAGGACGTGCAGTTGGCCCTCTACGCCGAGGCGCAGCGTCGCGGCTGGTCGGCGGGGGAGTACCGGCTGCCCCGGCTGCTCGCCGGTCCCGATGCCACCGTCGAAGCGGCTCGGGTTCCCGCTGACACCGTCCTGAACGGCATGACCGGCGCCGTCGGTCTGCTGCCCACCCTCGCCGCACTCGAAACCGGGGCTACGCTCGCCCTGGCCAACAAGGAATCCCTCATCATCGGCGGCCAGCTCGTGCTGGACGCGGCCAAGCCCGGCCAACTCGTGCCGGTCGACTCCGAGCACTCCGCCCTCGCCCAGGCGCTGCGAGGTGAGGACCCGGACGACGTCCGGCGGCTCATCCTGACGGCCAGTGGCGGACCGTTCCGGGGCCGCTCGCGCGACGAACTGCACGACGTCACGCCCGAGCAGGCGGCAGCGCATCCGACGTGGGACATGGGGCCGGTCATCACGATCAACTCCGCCACCTTGGTCAACAAGGGGCTCGAGGTCATCGAGGCGCACCTGCTGTTCGGGGTGGATTTCGATCGCATCGACGTGGTGGTCCACCCGACCTCGGTCGTCCACTCGATGGTCGAGTTCGTCGACGGGTCGACGATGGCACAGGCCTCTCCGCCGGACATGCGGCTGCCGATCGCCCTGGGGCTGGCCTGGCCGCGCCGGATCGCCGGTGCCGTCCCGGCGTGTGAGTGGACGGCTCCCGAGCAGTGGCAGTTCTTCCCGCTGGACGAAGAGGCGTTCCCCGCCATCAGCGTGGCGCGGCGCGCCGGCACGTTCGGCCGCACCGCCCCGGCGGTGTTCAACGCCGCCAACGAGGTGTGCGTCGATGCCTTCGTCGCGGGCGATCTGGACTTCTTGGGCATCGTCGACACGGTGGCCGCGGTCGTCGATGCGCACTTGGCCGATCCGGAGTCCGCCGACGGCGAGCTCAGTGTCGATCGCGTGCTCGCCGCCGATGCCGACGCCCGTGAACGTGCCCGTGCCGCGATCGGTGTGCGCCAGGAGGTGAGCGGCCGATGATCTACGCCCTGGGTGTCGTGGTCTTCCTGATCGGTGTGGCGCTGTCGATTGCTTTGCACGAGGTCGGCCACATGTGGCCCGCGAAGAAGTTCGGCGTCAAGGTCACCCAGTTCTTCGTCGGTTTCGGCAACACGATCTGGTCGACGAAACGCGGTGAGACCGAGTACGGGTTCAAGGCGATCCCGCTGGGCGGATTCGTCAAGATGGTCGGCATGCTCCCCCCGGAGCGTGAGGAGCGAGATCACGACGGACACCTGATCGTCCGCAAGTCCGACACGGGACTGCTGACCCAGATGGCCTCCGATGCGCGGGCGGCCGAGTACGAGGACGTCGACCCCGCGGACGAGGACCGGCTCTTCTACCGCAAGCCCTGGTGGCAGAAGGTCATCGTGATGGCCGGCGGCCCGACGGTGAATCTGCTCATCGCCACGATCCTGTTCTCGATCTCCTTCATGGCCTTCGGGGTGCCCATGCCCTCGACGACGGTCGCCCAGGTCTCGGACTGCGCCATCGCCGATGCCGAGGCGGGCCGGGCCTGCACGGACGAGGACCCGGTCACGCCGGCGCGACAGGCGGGACTTCAGCCCGGCGACGTCCTCACGACGTTCAACGGCGAGTCGATCGACGACTGGGGCGAGGTCACGACGCTCATTCGCGCCAACGGTGACAACGAGGCCACGATCGGCTACGTCCGCGACGGTGTGCCCGAACAGGTCTCCGTCAACACGTCTGTCCTGGCTCGCGGGTCGGTGGACGATCCGACCCGCGTCGAGAACGTCGGCTTCCTGGGGGTCTCTCCCGAGTTCGTAACCGAGCGCCAGGGTCCGGTCTTCGTGGTCGACGAGATGGGCACGATGATCGGCGCGACGTTCAACGCGCTGATCCGCCTTCCGGCCCGCATGGTCGGCGTCGCCAAGGCGGCCATCGGCGGTGAGCGCGAGGCCGACGGTCCCATCAGCGTCGTCGGTGCCAGTCGCGTCGCGGGCGAGCTGGTCACGGTCGACGACCCCACGTGGACCGAACGCTCGCAGCGGCTCATCGGCCTGTTGGCCTCGCTCAACCTGTTCTTGTGGATGTTCAACCTGGTGCCGTTGCTGCCGCTCGACGGCGGCCACATCGCCGGTGCGCTGTGGGAGGAACTGCGCCGCCGCATTGCTCGGTTGCGCGGTCGGCCGGATCCGGGTCACGTGGACGTCGCCAAGATGCTGCCGGTCGCCTACGGGGTTGGGCTCGTCCTTATAGTCATGGGTGTGGTCCTGATCTATGCCGACATCGTCAATCCGGTGAGGCTCTCGTGAGCGGCGTGGAACTCGGCATGCCCGAGGCGCCGCCGCCGGTGCTCGCTCCGCGCCGCCCGACCCGCAAGATCAAGGTGGGCTCGATCGACGTCGGTGGTGACGCCCCGGTCTCGGTCCAGTCGATGACCACGACGCTGACGTCCGACATCAACTCGACGCTGCAGCAGATCGCTGAGTTGACCGCTGCCGGCTGCGACATCGTGCGCGTGGCCTGCCCCAGCCAGGACGATGCCGAAGCGCTCCCGGCGATTGCGCGGAAGTCGCAGATCCCGGTTATCGCCGACATCCACTTCCAGCCCAAGTACGTGTTCGCCGCGATCGACGCCGGGTGCGCCGCCGTGCGCGTCAACCCCGGCAACATCCGCAAGTTCGACGACCAGGTCGGCGCGATCGCCAAGGCTGCCAAGGATGCGGGCGTCTCGCTGCGCATCGGCGTGAACGCCGGCTCCCTCGACAAGCGTCTGCTCGAGAAGTACGGCAAGGCCACGCCCGAGGCCCTGGTCGAATCCGCGGTGTGGGAGGCCTCGCTCTTCGAGGAGCACGACTTCCACGACTTCAAGATCTCGGTCAAGCACAACGACCCCG
>CAYYQO010000069.1:0-14631 GCA_964473845.1 uncultured Aeromicrobium sp. | reverse complement strand
GGCGTCCTCTTCCTGGATGAGGCGCCCGAGTTCGCGATCAACGTTCTCGAGGCACTGCGCCAGCCGCTCGAGAGCGGACAGGTCGTGGTGTCGCGAGCAGCCCAGACGGCCACCTTCCCGGCGCGGTTCCAACTGGTCATGGCGGCCAATCCGTGTCCTTGCGGCCACGCCGGGTCGGTCATGCAGCGGTGCGAGTGTTCGGCGGCGATGCGTCGTCGCTACGCCGACCGGTTGTCCGGACCGATCCGCGATCGGATCGACATCCACCGCACCCTGGTCGAACCGTCGCGGCGACAGGTGGCACAGGCGCTCGGCGCACGCCCGGCGATGCCCGAACTGGTCGCCCGCGTGGCCGAGGCCCGCGCGCGTCAGCGACGCAGACTGGAGGGGACCCCGTGGCGAGTGAACGCCGGCGTCCCGGGGGTGGAGTTGCGCAAGCAGTGGCCGGCGGAGGACGCGGGCACGCGTCTGCTCGAGGGGCAGGTCCGCGGTCACAAGGTCACGCCCAGATCGGCCGACCGGGTCCTGCGGCTCGCGTGGAGCGTCGCCGATCTGTGCGGCCACGACCGACCGACCGTCGACGATGTCCAGACCGCGTTGGACCTGCGACGGGGCAGCCCCGTCGGAGGCGACGTGGTGCGACTGTGGGAGGCCGCATGATGACCCGACAGGCCCGAGCCAGGCTGCTGCTGTCCCTGGTGGCCGAGCCGGGTGACCCGCGGCTCGTCCACTGGCGAGAACGCTGCGATCCGATCGAGTTGTGGCAGCGGGTCCAGCGCGGCGATCCCGAGCTACCCGAGCGGTGGCGAGACACCGCGGCAGATGCCCAGCGCCGCGCCGATGCGGTGCTGCGCCGGGCCGAGTCCGTGGGCGCGCGGTGGATCGTGCCGGGCATGGCGGCCTGGCCGGCGGCGGTCGACGACCTCGACCATCTCGAAGGGGTCAACCAGGTGGCCGGGGCGCCGCTGGGTTTGTGGATCCGCGGGGGCGGCGATCTGTCCGCGATCGCGGTGGCCCCGATCGCCGTGGTCGGCGCTCGCAGTTGCACGACGTACGGGGCCGAGTGCGCCAGCGACATCGCCGCGGACTGTGCCAGTCAGGGGCACGCGATCGTCAGCGGCGCGGCCTTCGGGATCGATGCCTGCGCACATCGGGGGGCGTTGCTCGGCGGTGGACCCACCGTGGCCGTGATGGCCTGTGGAGTCGACATCGACTACCCGCGCCCGCACGCCGCCCTGCTGCGGCGGATCGCCGAGGAGGGTGTCGTCCTCAGCGAGTTCGCGCCCGGTGCGGAACCCCAGAAGCATCGGTTCCTGGTACGGAATCGACTCATCGCCGCTCTCAGTGCCGGCGTCGTCGTGGTGGAGGCGGCCCGGCGCAGCGGGTCGCTCAACACGTTGAACTGGGCCGACCAACTGGGCCGCACCACGATGGTCGTCCCCGGGCCCATCACCGCGCAGTCGTCCGGTGGGACGCACCAGGCCGTACGGGACGGCAAGGCCCAACTGGTGACCTCAGGCGTCGAAGTCCTCGGTGACACGTTCGGTCTGGTGGGTCAGGAGGTGGCCGATGTCAGTGCCGGGGCGCGACGCGTGTGGGTGCGGCTGACGACCGAGCCCGAGCCTGCCGAACGCATCGCGGCGGCGCTGCGTCTGGGCACCGTGACCGTCCATCGTGCACTGTGCGAGCTTGCTGGCCATGGGGTCGTCGAGACGGTCGATGCGGGCTGGCGGCGGGTCGGTTGAACGCAGTTCAGGCGTGCAGGCCCCGGTCCGGCGGGGCAGGGTGCCCCAGCTGTTCCAGAGCGTGCTCGACAAACCCGTCCAGCACCTCGAGCCCCTCGCGGACCGCGCCGGTCGAGCCGGCCAGGTTCACCAGCAGGGTACGGCCGCTGATCCCGGCGACACCGCGGGAGAGCGCGGCATTCGGGGTCGAACCCAGGCCGCGGGCCCGGATGGCCTCGGCGATGCCGGGCGCGGGTCGGTCGATGACTGCGGCGGTCGCCTCGGGGGTGTGGTCGTCGCTCGTGAAGCCGGTGCCACCGGTCGTGATCACGAGCGCGCAGCCGCCGTCGACCAAGTGGCGCAGGATCGCGCCGACCTCGGGCCCATCGGCCACGACGTGCGGACCAGAGATCGTGAACCCGCGGGCCTCGCCCCATGCGGCGATGCGCGGTCCGGTCAGATCCTCGCGTCGCCCATCCGCGGCCCGGGTCGAGGCGACGACGACGCCGAGGGTGCGCGCGTTGTCGGCTTCAGTCATCGCGGCTCCAGTCATGAGTTCCTCCGGACTTGGACTCGACCCGCACCGACTCGATCACGGCGGTCGCGTCCACGGCCTTGACCATGTCGAACAGGGTCAGGGCTGCCACGCTGACGGCCGTGAGCGCCTCCATCTCGACCCCGGTCGTCGCGGTCGTCGCGACCGTCGCCACGATCACGACGGCATCGCTCTCGGCCCGGAAGTCCACCGTGATCGAACTCAGCGGCAGGGGATGGCACAACGGGATGAGAGTGGGGGTCTGCTTGGCGGCCAGGATGCCCGCGATCCGTGCCGTGGCCAGTGCCTCGCCCTTGGGCAGGTCGCCGGCCATGATCCGCTCGACGACGTCGGCCCGGCTCCTCAGCAGTCCGGCCGCCGTGGCCCGGCGGTGCGTGACAGGCTTCGCGGTGACGTCGACCATGTGCGCACTGCCATCACCGCGATAGTGCGAGAGGCCCTCGTCATCTCCAGGTGTCATGCGATCCTCCACCACTCCACGGTATCGCCGGCCGAGAGTTCGGTGACCGACTCCGGCACGAGGACGAGGACATCGGCACGCGCATAGGACGCCACGAGGTGCGACCCGGCGTCGCCGACCAGGCTCACCGTGCCGTCGGGCTCGATCCTGCCGCGTCGCACCTGGAGTCGGCCGTCGGGGGAGCTGAGCGGTTCGGCCAGTCGGCCCGAGCCGGCCGGCCGCCAGGCGACTCGACCCGTGGCCTCCGCGAGCGGCGGGCGCAGGAACAGCTCGAACGAGACCAGTACGCTGACCGGATTTCCCGGCAGGCACACGACCGGGACGACTCGGTCACCGTCGCGCAGGGCGACCAGGCCCTGGGGACCGCCCGGTTGGACGGCCACGTGACCGAACCAGGCGCCGGGGGAGTCGGACAGGACCTGCCGGACGACCTCGCGAGCACCGGCGCTGACTCCACCGGTCGTGATGACCAGATCGTTCTCGGGGACCAGTCGGGCCAGCAGCACCTCCAACTCGCCCGGATCGTCGGCGACCACGTGCGAGGTCGCAGGCAGGCCGAGCTCGTGGAGATGCGCGGAGAGGGCCACCGAGTTCGAGTTCGGGACCTGACCGCCGACCAGTTCGGTGCCCGTGCCGATGATCGCGACCCGCAGGGACGGGGCGACGTCGACCGACGTGACGCCGGCCGCGACCAGGGCACCGATCGCAGCGGGGTGCACGGGCGCGCCGTCCTCGAGCAGCGTCTCACCGGCGCGCACGTCGGCACCCCGACGCCTGATGAAGGTCCCTGGTTCGACTGACTCGGTGAACTCGACGTGCGCACCACCGTCGACAGGACCGAAGTCCCCGGGCCCGGTCCGTTCGATCGGGACGACGGCGTCGGCCCCCGGCGGAATCGGCGCACCGGTCATGATCGGTGCCGTCGTTCCGGGCGCCAGCTCGGCCGGTGCCGGATCGCCGGCGACGACGTGCGGCACCGTGGGCAGCACGACGGGCCGGGCGTCGGCTCCGGCCAGGTCGGTCGCGTGGACCGCGAACCCGTCCATCTGGCTGTTGTCGAATCCCGGAATGTCCAGCTGGGACACGGCCGCCGTGGCCAGGCGCCCGGAGAGTGTCTCGGTCACGGACCGAGCGATCGACGCATCGATCTGTCGGCGTGCGGTGGCTCTGCGGATCGCCTCAGCGACCTCGTGGACGTGCTCGTCGACCGATCTGCGCATCAACCCTCCTGTTCATGACCCAGCTGCGCCGATACGATGCCATCCATGTCTCATGTGCGAATTTCGGATGCCGCAGACTTCGTGGGTGTCAGTACCGACACGGTACGACGTCTGGTCGCCTCCGAACGGTTGACAGCGAGCAAGGATGCCTCCGGTCGGACGGTGATCGACGGCAGGAGCCTGGCCGACTACGTCCGGGACGAGGGTCGATCGGTCGCGGATCCGACGACGGTCGGCCGGTCGGCACGCAACCGATTCGTCGGGATCGTGACCGAGGTCGTCAGCGACCTGGTCATGTCCCAGGTGGAACTGCAGTGCGGGCCGCATCGGGTGGTGTCGCTCATCAGTACCGAGTCGGTGCGCGAGCTGGGACTGGAACCCGGGGTGGTGGCCGTGGCCGTCGTCAAGGCCACGAACGTCCTGATCGAGACGCCGGGAGCGGACCGATGAGGCGGCTCGTCTCCGCTGCGGCTGCGACAGTGCTGATGTTGTCCGTCGCGGCCTGCTCGGGCTCGGACGATGACCAGGCGCAGACCCGCACCCTGACCGTCTTCGCCGCCGCGTCGCTGACCGACACGTTCACCGAACTCGCCGATGAGTTCGAGGACCAGCACGAGGGCGTCGAGGTCAAGCTCAACTTCGACGGCTCCTCCGGTCTGGCCGCCCAGATCAACGAGGGCGCGCCCGCCGATGTGTTCGCGGCTGCCGACGAGCGCACCATGACGCTCGTCACGGACGCCGGTGGTGCGACCGGAACGCCGACGATCTTCGCCACGAACACGCTCCAGATCGCGACGCCGCCCGGCAATCCCGCCGGCGTCAGGTCGCTCGCCGATCTCGCCTCGGCCGACGTCAAGGTGGTGCTGTGCGCGCCGCAGGTGCCCTGCGGTGCGGCGTCCGAGGCGCTGCTGGCGAAGGCGGGCGTCACCGTCAAGCCGGTCAGCGAGGAGCAGTCGGTGACCGACGTACTGGGCAAGGTCACCAACGACGTGGCCGATGCGGGTCTCGTCTACGTGACCGATGTGGTGGGCGCCGGTGACGAGGTGACCGGCATCGAGATTCCCGAGGCGTCCGGCGTCGTCAACAACTACCCGATCGTGGCGCTCAAGGACGCATCCGACGCCGACCTGGCCGCACAGTTCGTCGAGTTCGTGACCGGCGCCGAAGGCGTGGCGGTGCTCGAGGAAGCCGGTTTCGGCACTCCGTGAGCACCCGTACGGACGTCCCGCGTTGGGTCGCGCTGCCGGCCCTGCTCGCGTTCGCCATGGTGGCGTTGCCTCTGCTCGGTCTCGTCCTGCGGGTCGAATGGAGCAGTTTCGGATCGCTCGTCACGACCGAGGCATCGCGGGCGGCCCTGTCGCTGAGCCTGAGGACGGCAGGCGTCAGCACGGTGTTGTGCGTCCTGCTGGGCGTCCCGCTGGCCCTGTGGTTGGCCAGGACCTCCGCGCGCGGGGCCTCGGTCGTCCGAGCGGTCGTGCTGCTGCCGCTCGTGCTGCCGCCGGTCGTCGGCGGCATCGCCCTGCTGGCCACGTTCGGGCGCCGGGGCCTGCTCGGCCAGCATCTGGAGGCGTTCGGCATCGAGATCGCCTTCACCTCGATCGCGGTGATCCTGGCGCAGACGTTCGTGTCCCTGCCGTTCCTGGTGATCAGTCTCGAAGGAGCCCTGCGGGCGGCCGATCCCGGCTACGCCGACGTGGCGGCCACCCTGGGTGCGCGGCCGAGTCGGGTGCTCGGGCGCGTGACCTTGCCGCTCGTGGGGCCCGGCCTCGTGGCGGGGACGGTGTTGTCCTTCGCGCGCGCCCTGGGTGAGTTCGGAGCGACGGTGACGTTCGCGGGCAGCCTGCAGGGTGTGACCCGAGCACTGCCGACAGAGATCTACCTGCAGCGCGAGGTCGATCCCGACGCGGCCGTGGCCCTGGCCTTTCTGCTCATCGCGGTGGCCGTCGTCGTGATCGCGCTCGTGCACCGACCGGGGCGGTCACCGTGGTGAGCCTGGGCGCGCGGGTGCGGGACCCGGAGCGTGGCGTCAGCCTCGAGGTCGAGGTCGCGTCGGGTGAGACGCTCGCGATCCTGGGGCCCAACGGGGCGGGCAAGTCCACGCTGCTCGCCACGATCGCTGGCATCCTGCGCCCGGCGGAGGCGAACGTCCGGGTGGGGGACCGGACCTGGGCCGACGGCGCTACCTGGGTGCCGGCGCACCAGCGGTCGGTCGCGCTGTTGTCCCAGCGACCGCGGCTGTTCCCCCATCTGTCGGTGCGCGAGAACGTCGCGTTCGGGCCGCGCAGCCACCGGAACCCCCGGGCGAAGGCCATCGCCGACGACTGGCTGGAACGGATCGGTGTCGCCGCCCTGGCCGACCGGCGCCCGCGGGAGCTGTCCGGCGGGCAGGCCCAGCGAGTCGCGCTGGCGCGGGCGCTGGCGATCGATCCGGACGTCGTCCTGTTGGACGAGCCGATGGCGGCGCTCGACGTCGAGGCTGTTCCGGAACTGCGTCGGGTGCTGAGGCGCGTCCTGGCCGATCGGACGACGCTCATCGTCACGCACGAACCGTTGGACGCCCTGGCGTTAGCCGATCGGGCCGTGGTCATCGAGTCGGGGCGAGTCGTCCACGAGGGAGACGCGCGGACGGTCCTGACCCATCCGCGCTCGGCCTTCGGCGCGGCGCTCGCGGGCCTGAACCTGGTCGAGGGCGTGGCAGTCGGTCCCGATCGCCTGCGCACGGCCGATGGTCGCGAGTTGACGGGGATCTCGCCCGAGCCACTCGGATCGGGCTCGCCGGTGATGGCGGTTTTCGAGCCGACGGCGGTCGCCCTGCATACCGAGCAGCCCGGCGGCAGCCCGCGGAACGTGCTGCCGGCCGTGGTGACGGGGCTGGAGGAGCGCGGCGGCACCTGTCGCGTCGAGGTCGGTGGCATGGTCGCCGACGTCACGACCGCGGCGGTCGCGGAACTGGGGATCGAACCGGGGATGGCGATCTGGATCAGCATCAAGGCCACCGAGATCCGGCTCGACCCGGCCTGACGGCACGTTCCCGGTTTCTTCGGCACGTCGGTGCGAGAGTGGGAACCGTGACCGATCTCTCCGAGGCGTGGGCGCGCACGCTGGGCGACTATGAACGTCACCTGCGCGATGAGCGTGACCTCTCGGACCACACGGTCCGGGCGTATCTCACGGACCTGACGAATCTCGCCGAGCACGCCAGCCTGATGCAGGTGCACGAACCGTCGGGCCTGACGATCCGCACGCTGCGCAGCTGGCTGGCCAATCTGCAGACACGAGGACGCGCCCGCGCGACGATGGCCAGGCGCTCGACTGCGGCGCGGGTCTTCACGGCGTGGTTGGAACGGACGGAACGCGCCGCGACCGACGCCGGCGCACTGCTGGCGGCACCAAAGGCGCACCGGACCCTGCCGCCCGCCCTCAACCAGACCGATATGCGCGCGGTGATCGACGCGATCATCGAGTCGATCGAGGACGACGGCCCGACCGGGCTGCGCGACCTGGCCGTGATCGAGCTGTTGTGGGCGACGGGTGTCAGGGTCGGCGAACTCGTGGGCGCCGACATCGACGACCTGGACCCGGGCCGTCGTGTCCTACGAGTGATGGGCAAGGGGTCCAAGGAGCGGATGGTTCCCTACGGACTGCCGGCGGCCGATGCGGTGGCGGCATGGCTCGACCGCGGACGACCCGAGGTGGCCGTCGCGACGAGCGGACCTGCCCTCTTCCTCGGAGCGCGCGGTGGCCGGATCGACGCCCGCGTGGTGCGCCGGATCGTGCACGAACGGGTGGCGGCCGTGCCCGACGCGCCCGACATCGGCCCGCACGGACTTCGCCACACGGCGGCCACGCATCTGCTCGAGGGCGGCGCCGATCTGCGGTCCGTGCAGGAGTTGCTGGGTCACGCCTCGTTGGGAACGACCCAGATCTACACCCACGTCAGTGCGGACCGGCTGCGCGCCGCCTTCACCCAAGCCCATCCGCGCGCCTGAGCCTCCTCAACCGAGCGGATCGACTGGGCTGCCCTCCACGAGGCGCATGAAGTGCAGGTGGCACCCCGTGGACAAGCCCGTCGTCCCCACCTGGCCGATGACGGTTCCCGGCCGGACCTCGGCGCCGGCGTGGACCGCGACCGAGGACAGGTGGGAGTAGGACGTGCTGGAGTTGCCGTGACGGACCTCGACCTGGAGGCCGTAGGCACCGTGCGGACCGGCATGGGTGACCTCGCCGCCGGCCACGGTCGGCACAGGGGTGCCGCAGGCGGCGCCGATGTCCACGCCGTCGTGCAGTTTGCGAACCCCCGTCACGGGGTGGACGCGCATCCCGAAGGCCGAGGTGATCGGACCGTCGACCGGGAGGTCGCCGCCGACCAGGTCCGGTCGGGGCGGGGGAGGACCCGACGGGCTGATCAATCGGTAGGACTCCCCGGAGCTCAACAGATCCGCGGGGTCGAGATAGTGCTTCCCGCGCAAGCGACCCAGGTTCAGGCAGGTCCCCCGACATGAGGGGTGGCCTGCCAACAGTGTGCCGATGGGTTGGCCGGCCGTCACGGCGTCACCGACGCTGACCGAGGAGGAGACCGGTTGGTAGGTGGACCGCTCGGTGCCGTGACTGATCGTGATCGTCGCGATTCCGGCGACCTGGCCCGAGAAGGTGACGCGCCCGGCTGCGACGGCGCGCACGGTCTGGCCCACCCGTCCCGGCAGGTCGATTCCCCGGTGTCCGGGCCCGTACTCGAACGACGGAGCCTCGAAGGGCCGGTCGATCCGGTGGTCGTCCAGCGGCCAGTGCCAGGGCGAGGCCGTCGCCGGCTGCGCGACGAGCAGGAGAGCGAGAGTCAGGAACACGAGGCGGGCGGTGCGAGACATGGCACGAGCCAACTGGGCAGAGCGCGTGGCCGGAACCCGTGCCGACGGACCTGTGGACGACCGGCCCGGACGTTGTCGGCCTGTGGACGACGACCCGGGGTACCGGGGGAGCGGTGAGTCTGCGTCCATTCTCCGCGCGGAACCGCCGCTGAGTGACCTCCACTTGGGTGGGCTGCTCGGCCCCGGTGCCTGAGCGGCCGTCCTTGGCCGGGAACGGACGCTGAGCCACCGCTCCCCGGCGACCACGCGGGGCCGCGCCGATTTCCGTCACGGGGGAGCCGTGGACTAGACTGGGTTTATCCGTCACTCGTGGCGGAAATTCGCGTGTCCTCTCCCATGACGTGAGAACTGAATGGGGCGCGGACCGGGTCCCTTCGAGGGTGGCCCGCGTCGGACACCAGGGCATCGTCAAAACGGCGATGCGTCAACTTGGTAGGAAGGAAGTACGGCCATGGCCGTCGTCACCATGCGTCAGCTGCTCGAGAGCGGCGTTCACTTCGGGCACCAGACCCGTCGTTGGAACCCGAAGATGAAGCGATTCATCCTCACCGAGCGCAACGGCATCTACATCATCGACCTGCAGCAGTCGCTGTCGTACATCGACACGGCGTACGAGTTCGTCAAGGGCACCGTCGCCCGCGGCGGTACCGTGCTGTTCGTCGGCACGAAGCGTCAGGCCCAGGAGCCCATCGAGGAGCAGGCCAAGCGCGTCGGCATGCCCTACGTCAACCAGCGTTGGCTCGGCGGCATGCTCACGAACTACCAGACGATGTCGGCTCGCCTGCAGCGCATGAAGGAGCTCGAAGAGGTCGACTTCGACGACGTCGCGGGCTCGAACCGCACGAAGAAGGAACTCCTGCAGATGCGTCGGGAGTACGTCAAGCTCAACCGCACGCTCGGTGGTATCCGCGACAT
The DNA here is from genome assembly GCA_964473845.1 of uncultured Aeromicrobium sp. GTDB lineage: Bacteria > Actinomycetota > Actinomycetes > Propionibacteriales > Nocardioidaceae > Aeromicrobium. Next base: position 4,891 of record CAYYQO010000069.1, on the reverse strand, counting down.
GGGCCGCGTCCCCAACGCCGTCTGGATCGTCGACACCAAGAAGGAGCACCTCGCGGTCGACGAGGCGAAGAAGCTGAACATCCCGATCATCGCGATCCTGGACACCAACTGCGATCCCGACGACGTCGACTACCCGATCCCGGGCAACGACGACGCGATCCGTTCGGTCGGCGTGCTGACGCGCGTTATCGCCGACGCGGTGGCCGACGGCCTGATCTCGCGTGGTGGCGCCAAGACCGGCGAGGAGACCCCGGGCCAGGAGCTCGGCGCCGAGGAGCCGCTGGCCGATTGGGAGAAGGAACTTCTCGCGAGCAAGGCTGCCGACGCTGCTGCTGCCGAGGCGCCCGCCGCCGACGCCGCTGCTGCTGAGGCTCCCGCCGCAGAAGCCGCTGAGGCTCCCGCCGCAGAAGCCGCTGCCGCTGAGGCTCCCGCCGAGACCCCCGCTGCCGAGGCTCCCGCTGCCGACGCCGCTGAGGCTCCCGCCGAGTCTTGAGCGCTCCCGCCAGTCCACCTGCCACCCCGACGTGATCCGTCGGGGTGGCAACACCAGAACCGAGGTTGAAACATGGCAATCACTGCTGCCGATGTGAAGAAGCTCCGCGACGCCACGGGCGCGGGCATGATGGACGCCAAGAAGGCCCTGACCGAGGCCGACGGCGACTTCGACAAGGCCGTCGAGGTCCTGCGGATCACGGGTGCCGCCAAGGCCGCCAAGCGTGGTGCTGAGCGCGAGGCCTCCTCGGGCCTCGTCGCGAACGCCGGCACGGCGATCGTCGAGCTGAATTCCGAAACGGACTTCGTCGCCAAGAACGAGCAGTTCATCGAACTGGCCGAGCGGCTGGCCGTCGCGGCGGATGCCGCCAAGCCGGCGAGCGCCGAGGAGTTCGCGAACGTCCAGCTCGACGACGGCAAGACCGTCGCCGAGACGATCAGTGCGTTGGCCGCCGTCATCGGCGAGAAGCTCGAGCTCGGTCGGGTCAGCGCGCTGACCGGCACTGTGGCGACCTACATGCACCGTCGTGCCAGCGACCTGCCGCCGGCTGTCGGCGTCTTGGTCGAGTACGAGGGCGACAGTGAGGACACCGCTCGCGGCATCGCGATGCAGATCGCCGCGATGCGCCCCCGCTGGCTCACGCGCGAGGACGTCCCCGCCGAGATCGTTGCCAAGGAGCGCGAGATCGCCGAGGCCACGGCCAAGGAGGAGGGCAAGCCCGAGCAGGCACTGCCCAAGATCGTCGAAGGTCGCGTCAACGGCTTCTTCAAGGAGAACGTGCTGCTCGAGCAGTCCAGCGTCACCGACAACAAGAAGACGGTCAAGGCTGTCGCCGACGAGGCCGGCATCACGGTCAAGCGGTTCAGCCACATCGAGGTCGGCGGCTGAGTCGCACCCGAATCACCGAGAGCCCCGCAGAGCGATCTGCGGGGCTCTCGCGCGTTCGTCCCGGTGGCGGTCCCCAGGGAGGGACCGCCGCGAGGGCTTCTTCGCGATGGGCTGATGGGGCGAGCACGTGTGAGGACTGGTGCCGGTCAGCGGTGGCGTTCGCGCGAACTCTGCGATGGGCTTCATCTGAATCTCCATCTTTTGTGAGATTCAGAATCTAGAATCTCACAAGTACTAGAGATTTCTTGTCAGATTTGGCGTAAAATCTACGGCAAGAGAGATTCGTGATTGCAAATCTCATGGCCGGGGAGATTCATATGGAAAGCGACACGGAGCTCTTGGGTATCGGGGCGGCCGCGAAGGAACTGGGCATCTCTATTGCGCGACTGCGCGGACTGGCTGACCAGGGGCGTGTCAGCAGCGCGCGCACCTCCGGAGGGCATCGGCGGTTCGATTCCCGAACGCTCCATCAGGAGTGGGCAGCGATGCAGGGCTTCGGCAGTGACGTCGTGCCCGTTCGGACCGATTCACGAACGTGGGACCTCGAGGGCTTGGACGAATCGGTCGTGTGGCGGGTCTTGCGCGAGGACATCGAAGCGCAGATCGGTGAATTGCCCGCTGTCGTACGGACGGTGTGGGCCTACGCCGTCACCGAGATGGTCAACAATGCGATCGATCATTCGGCCGGCGAGACCGTCGAGGTTTCCTTCCGCGCCGGTCCGCGGCACGTGGTGATCTGGGTGGAGGACGATGGTGTCGGCGTACTGGAGCGAATCGCCACGGGATTCGGACTCTCCAGCCCGCTCGATGCGCTCGTCGAGTTGACGAAGGGCAAGCGGACGACAGCGCCGGACCAGCACAGCGGTGAGGGCATCTTCTTCACGTCCAAGGCGGTGGACGTGTTCGATCTCGCTGCCAACGGAGCGCGGATCGTCTTCGACAACCCGCGCGACGACGTCGCTTTCGGCGTCTCGTCCACGATCGGAACCACCATACGCATGGAACTCGCGAACGATACGACCCGGACGCTGGCGCGCGTCTTCGCCGCCTACACGGACGATCACGAGTTCGACCGTTCGGTGCCCCGGATAGAACTGGTCACACTCGACGGTGAGTTCATCAGCCGCAGCGAGGCCAAGCGATTCGTCCTCGGGCTCGAAGAGTTCCGCCGGGTGGACCTGGATTTCACCGGTGTCGAGATGATCGGCCAAGGCTTCGCGGACGAGGTGTTCCGGGTGTGGGGAAGTGCGCATCGCGATGTTGAGATACAGGTGGTCGGCGCGAACCCTGCGGTGGCGATGATGATCGGCCGGGTCCGCCGTGCGGACGGTGCTGCCGATACCGGTGTCGGGAAGATCCGATAACCTCGTCTCCATGGCTCGCCGCGTACTTCTCAAGCTCTCCGGTGAGGTTTTCGGGGGCGGAGCAATCGGAATCGATCCTGACGTCGTCAATGATGCGGCGGCCCAGGTGGCCACCGCCGTCAGCGAGGGCGTCCAGGTCGCGATCGTCGTCGGCGGAGGCAACTTCTTCCGCGGCGCCGAACTCAGTCAGCGCGGCATGGAGCGCGCCCGCGCCGACTACATCGGCATGCTGGGCACGGTCATGAACGCGCTGGCCCTGCAGGACTTCATCGAGAAGCAGGGTGTCGAGACGCGGGTCCAGTCCGCGATCGCGATGTCCCAGGTCGCCGAGCCGTACATCCCGCGCCGCGCGATCCGGCACATGGAGAAGGGCCGCGTCGTGATCTTCGGCGCCGGCGCCGGCATGCCGTACTTCTCCACCGACACGGTCTCGGCCCAGCGGGCCCTCGAGATCAAGGCCGACGTCGTCCTGATGAGCAAGAACGGCGTCGACGGCGTCTACGACTCCGACCCGCGCAGCAATCCCGAGGCCCAGCGGTTCGACAGCCTGACCTTCAACGAGGCACTCCAGCGCAACCTGCAGGTCGTCGATGCGGCCGCGTTCGCGCTGTGCATGGAGAACGAACTGCCCATGATGGTGTTCAACATGAATGACGAGGGTGCGGTCACGCGGGCCCTGCGTGGTGAGATGATCGGAACACTCGTCCACGCCTGAGTGGACAACGACGATGCAACGGAGCATGACGTGATCGACGAGACCCTGCGCGATGCCGACGGCCGGATGAAGAAGGCGGTCGAGCACACGCGCGAAGAATTCGCCGCCATTCGGACGGGTCGCGCCCATCCGGCGATGTTCGCCCAGATCACGGCCGACTACTACGGCACGCCCACGCCCTTGCAGCAGTTGGCTGGCTTCCAGGTCCCCGAGGCGCGCACGATCATCATCAGCCCGTACGACATCGGTGCGAAGTCCGCGATCGAGAAGGCTATCCGCGACTCCGACCTCGGCGTCAACCCGTCCGACGACGGCAAGGTGCTGCGGGTGACGCTGCCCGAGCTGACCGAGGACCGCCGCAAGGAGTACATCAAGCTGGCGAAGTCGAAGGCCGAGGAGGGCCGCATCGCCGTGCGTGGTGTGCGCCGCAGCGCCAAGCAGGCGCTCGACAAGGCCGAGAAGGACTCCGAGATCAGCAAGGACGACAACACCGGCGCCGAGAAGCGGCTGGACGCCCTGACGAAGAAGCACGTCGACGAGATCGACGAGGCGCTCAAGCTGAAAGAGGCAGAGCTCCTTGACGTCTGACGGTCCGACTTCCGAGGCGGCCGGCGATCAGAAGAAGGTCGGCCGGGCGGGTCGCGATCTGCGGGCGGCGATCACGGTCGGCGTCAGCCTCGTCGTGGTCGTCCTGTTGTCGCTGTTCTGGGTCAAGGACATCTTCATCGGTGTCGTCGCGCTGGCCCTCGTGGTCGCCGCGATCGAGATCGCCCGCGCGCTGACCACGGCGGGCATCACGCTTCCGCTGCCGCCCGTGCTGGTCGGCGGGGTGGCAATGCTGTTCGTCGCGTACTACGACGACATGGACACGGCGGCGGCCATCATGGCGTTGACCGTGATCGCGACGATGGCCTGGCGACTGCGGTCCGGCAGCGACGGATTCGTGCGCGATGCCACGGCGGGCATCTTCGTGCTCTCCTACCTGTTCCTGATGGGCACCTTCGTCATGCGGATGCTGGCCCAGGACGACGGGCCCTGGCGGATCGTGGCGTTCATCCTCGTGACGATCGCTTCCGACATCGGCGGATACGCCGCCGGCGTGCTGTTCGGCAAGCATCCTATGGCCCCCACGATCTCGCCGAAGAAATCCTGGGAGGGCTTTGCCGGCTCACTCGTCGCCAGCGTCGTCGCGGGCATCCTGATCGTCGTCTACGCGCTGGAAGGTCCATGGTGGGCCGGTCTGGTGCTCGGCATCGCGGGCGTGTGCTTCGCGACGCTCGGGGACCTGTGCGAGTCCCTGATCAAGCGCGACGTCGGCATCAAGGACATGGGCGATCTGTTGCCCGGCCACGGTGGGCTGATGGATCGGCTCGACTCCCTCATCGCGGTCGCGCCGGTGGCGTATCTGGTGATGTACCTGCTCGTGTGATG
>CAYYQO010000068.1:0-14700 GCA_964473845.1 uncultured Aeromicrobium sp. | reverse complement strand
CCTGCTACACGCAGATCCACCCGACCTGCATCCCCGTCTCGGGCGACTACCAGTCCAAGCTCACGCTGATGAGTGAGTCGTTGCGCAACGACGGCCGCATCTGGGTGCCGAAGAAGGCCGGCGACGAGCGCCACCCCGCCGATATCCCCGAGGACGAGCGCGACTACTACCTCGAGCGGATCTACCCGTCGTTCGGCAACCTGGTCCCGCGTGACATCGCGTCGCGAGCGGCCAAGTACCAGTGCGACGCCGGCAAGGGCGTCGGACCCGGCGGCCTCGGCGTCTACCTCGACTTCGCCGAGGCGATCGAGCGACTGGGCCGCCCCGCCGTCGAGGCGAAGTACGGCAACCTGTTCGACATGTACGCCCAGATCACGGGCGAGGATCCGTACACGCGGCCCATGCGCATCTACCCCGCCGTGCACTACACGATGGGCGGCCTGTGGGTCGACTACAACCTGCAGAGCAACCTGACCGGCCTGTTCGTGGCCGGTGAGGCGAACTTCTCCGACCACGGCGCCAACCGGCTGGGTGCTTCGGCACTCATGCAGGGTCTGGCCGACGGCTACTTCGTGCTGCCGTACACGCTGGCCAACTACCTGTCCCACGCGCCGTACGAGAAGGTCCCCGACGACCACCCGCGGGTCACCGAGGCCCGTCAGGCGGTCGAGGACCGGATCGAGAAGTTCCTCTCGATCAACGGCACCCGCACGGTCGACTCGTTCCACAAGGAGCTGGGCCAGATCATGTGGGACTACTGCGGCATGGAGCGCACCGAGGAAGGCCTCATCAAGGCGATTCAGATGATCCGCGACCTCAAGGCCGAGTTCTGGAGCAACGTCAAGGTCACCGGTGAAGCCGAGGAGCTGAACCAGACCCTCGAGCGGGCCGGCCGGGTCGCTGACTTCTTCGAGCTGGGCGAGCTCATGTGCATCGACGCGCTGAACCGCCGCGAGTCCTGCGGCGGCCACTTCCGCGCCGAGAGTCAGACCGAGGACGGCGAGGCCGAGCGTCACGACGACGAGTTCGCGTACGTGTCCGCGTGGGAGTTCGCCGAGAATCAGCCGGTCCTGCACCGTGAACCGCTGGAGTACGAGTACGTCGAGATGAAGGCCAGGAGCTACAAGTGAAGATCACCGTCCGAATCTGGCGCCAGAAGAACCCCGAGACGAAGGGGGAGATGGTCACGTACGGTCTGGACGACGTCAGTGAGCACATGTCCTTCCTCGAGATGCTCGACGTTCTCAACGAGAAGCTCACGCTCGAGGGCGAGGAGCCCGTGGCCTTCGACTCCGACTGTCGTGAGGGCATCTGCGGCATGTGCGGTGTCGTCATCAACGGCATCCCGCACGGCCCCGAGGTCACCACGACCTGCCAGTTGCACATGCGCACGTTCCACGACGGAGACGTCATCGACATCGAGCCGTGGCGCGCGGGCGCGTTCCCGGTCGTCAAGGACCTCGTCGTCGACCGTGGTGCGTTCGACCGCATCATCCAGGCCGGCGGCTACATTACGGCGCCCACCGGTTCGGCGCCCGAGGCCAACAACCTGCCGGTGCCCAAGGATGATGCCGACCACGCGTTCGAGGCGGCCACCTGCATCGGTTGTGGTGCGTGCGTCGCCGCGTGCCCGAACGGTTCGGCGATGCTGTTCACCGCCGCCAAGATCACGCACCTCGGTCTGCTGCCGCAGGGCCAACCCGAGCGCGACTCGCGTGTGCTCGGGATGGTCGAGCAAATGGACTACGAGGGCTTTGGTGGCTGCACCAACATCGGCGAGTGCACCGCCGCGTGCCCCAAGGGCATCCCGCTCGACGTCATCAGCCGCCTCAACCGCGACCTGATCGGCGCTCTGGCCAAGCCCTGATCTGCGCAAAGCGCGGAGGTGAGGTCGGCTTCAAGGTGAGCGGCTGGAGAAGGGGACCCACAGATACGGGCGTATTGTCGCCCTCAGTCCACCTCGCCGGGAGCCAGTCGTGAATCGTGTCCTGAGAGCCGTCATGGCCTCCGTCGTCGTCACCGTGGTCGCCAGCCTGCTGGTGGCCGCGCCGGCCACCGCGTCGGATCGTGGCGTCCGCGACGTCGATGACGGCATCGTGCACGGCCGGGTGCGGATGGCCGACGGCGCGGCGTTGTCGACGACTGCCGCCCGCCACGGGAGCGTCCGGCTGAAGCGGTACGGCACCGACGAACCCGTGCGCGTCGTGGCCCTCGATGCCAAGGGCAGGTACGAACTGGCGGGCCTGGGGGCCGGGACCTATCGGATCAAGGCCGCGTCCGGTGAGGGCCGCCTGTGGGCATCGGCCAAGCGGATCACTCTCGCCTCCGGCCAGAAACGCCGGATCGACTTCGGATTGAAGCGCGCCACGACCGTCAAGGGAACGATCGTGCTGCGCGGTGTCACCCCGCCGGTCACGCTCACGGTCCAGCGACTGTTCGGCGCCACGTGGCGAGGGGTGGCGAGCGTCCCCGACGTGACGGCGTCCGGTGACTACACGGTGTACGCACCGGCGGGTCGCAAGGCGAAGTATCGGGTCGCAGTGTCCGGCGAGGGCCGCACGGCGATGTGGTGGAGCGGGTCGAGGTACGGCACCTCCGATGAGCAGAAGGCCAAGGTCTTCGCCGTCAAGGCCGGTGGCACGGTCCGAGGCAAGGACATTGACCTCGTCCGCCAACGCGCCACCGCGACGGCCGTCGACGGAAAAGCTGGCCGGCGCAAGGCGAGGATCCGAGTGGCCGTCTCCGGTGTCGGCACCACAGCCGTTCCCGTTGGTCGTGCCGCGATTTACCATCGCGGCAAGCGCGTCGCCACGGCGACGATCCGCGACGGACGCGCAAATTTCACGGTGAAGAACGTGTCGCCGGGGCGTCGCTTTTTCGTGATCCGCTACCACGGATCGCCGTCCTGGGTGTCGTCGGTGAAGCGCATCAAGTTGACGATCAGGTGAGCCTGCGGCGCCGGTGGCGGTGACGCACCCCTCTTTCCTTAGCATTGTTAATGAACTATGCTAAGGACATGTCCACCGAATCGCAGCGCCTCGCTCAAGCGGTGGCCCGACTCAACCGACGGCTGCGCCAGGAACGCCAGTCCGACCTGACCGCGACCCAGCTCTCCGTCCTGGGCTCCGTGCGCGTCTTCGGCTCGGCGACGCCCAGCCAGATCGCGACGCGCGAGCGCGTTTCGCAGCCCTCGGTCACCCGGACCCTCAAATGCTTGCTCGACGACGCGTACATCACCAAGATCCCTCATCCCGACGACGGACGACAGGTCCTCGTCTCGGTCTCCGACCTCGGCGAGAAGGTGCTGGCCGAGGAACGCCAGCGCCGTGACCTGTGGCTCGACCGCCGACTGTCCTCCCTGACCCCCGACGAGCGGGCCCGCCTGCGCGATGCCACGGACCTGCTGGTCCAGCTCGCGGAGGATGACGAGTGAGCGAGCGGGTGGGTGAATGAGCCCCACGTTCCGCAGCTTGTATATCCGCAACTACCGCGTCTACGCGATGGGCGCGATCGTGTCCAACATCGGAACCTGGATGCAGCGGGTGGCGCAGGACTGGCTGATCCTCGTCCTCACCGGCAGCGGCACTGCGCTTGGCATCACGACCGGCCTGCAGATGCTGCCGGCGCTGTTGTTCAGTCCGGTCGCCGGCGTCGTGGCCGACCGCTTCCCGAAGCAGAAGGTCCTCAAGGTCACCCAGCTGGCGATGGCGATCCCGGCCGTCGTCCTCGGCGTCCTGGCCGTCACCCAGACGGTGCAGGCGTGGCACGTCTACGTCATCGCCTTCGTGTTCGGCGTGGGTACGGCGTTCGACGCTCCCGCGCGTCAGTCCTTCGTGTCCGAGATGGTCGGACAGGAGGACCTGCCGAACGCGGTGGGCCTCAACTCCGCCTCGTTCAACACCGCACGGATGATCGGACCTGCCCTCGCCGGCCTGCTGATCGCGTGGATGGGCAGTGGCGTCGTGGCGACGGGCTGGGTGATCCTGATCAACGCCGTCAGCTACCTGCCGGTCCTGATGTCCCTGAGCGCCCTCGACCTGAGCCGCTTGCGGCCCGCCCCCGTCTCGGGCAGCCGCAAGGGAGCCGTGCGCGAGGGTGTCCGGTACGTCCGCTCACGTCCCGACCTGGTCCTCGTACTGACGTCCGTCTTCTTCATCGGCACGTTCGGCATGAACTTCCAGATGACCTCGGCCCTCATGGCCACCGAGGTGTACGGCAAGGGCGCGGGCGAGTACGGGCTACTCGGATCGATCCTGGCGATCGGCTCGCTGTTCGGTGCCCTGTTGGCGGCGCGGCGCACGCGGCCACGACTGTTGTTCGTGGTGGCCGCAGGCATGGCCTTCGGCGTCCTCGAGATCATCGCCGGCCTCATGCCGTCCTACCTGACGTTCGCCCTGGTGCTGCCGATGCTGGGTCTGGCCTCGCTCACGATGGTCACGTCGGCCAACGGACTGATCCAGCTCACCTCGACGCCGGCCATGCGCGGGCGGGTGGCTGCGTTGTACCTCATGGTGTTCCTCGGCGGTACGCCGATCGGAGCGCCGCTCATCGGTTGGATCGGCGAGGCGTTCGGTGCCCGCTGGACCTTCATCATCGGTGGGGCGCTCTCGACCCTGGGGATCGCCGTCGCGGCGGCGTTGTACGCGCGGACCCACGGGCTGACGGCCCGTGACCAGATGTCACCGGCGATGCGGCGGATCCTGTACCGGGAGGACCTCAACCACGAGGTTCTCGTCGGCGCCGACTGACGACACGGCGCGTTCGCCGAGCTTGACCACGACGACGCCGCCCAGGATCAGCAGGGCCCCGGCGAGTTGGACTGGTCCGGCGGTCTGGCCGAGCAGCAGCCAGGCGAACAGCAGTGCGGCAGCGACCTCGGACAGGGCGACGAACGAGGCGAGTCGCGAACCGAGCCGGCGTGCCGCCCCGATCCCGGTGACGTAGGCCAGGGCTGCGGTGACCAGGCCGAGCGCCAGTACCGGCACCCACCAGGGGGTCACGCCGATGGTGAACGTCACGTCGTCGGTGGTCATTGCGATCGGTAGGAGTCCGGCCGCGGCCGTGACCCAGAACAGCGCCGAGGCGACCAGCAGGCCCCCGGCGGCGAGCGTGAGTGGCGGCAGGCCGCTCGTGTCGTCGGCCGAGATCACGAAGTAGGCCGCCGCGCCGACCATCGCGCCGAGTGCCAGTAGCACGCCGATGACGTCGACCGAGGCGCCACCGAGGACGTCCAGCAGCAGCACGAGGCCGACGGCGGCGACCGCCGCGCCGACCGCGGTGAGCGGTCCGGGCCGCTGGCCGTGGGCGAGCCACATCCACACGACCACGGCGACCGGTGCGGTGTACTCGATCAGTAGGGCGACACCGACGTCGAGCCGGGCGACGGCCATGAAGTAGAGCAGTTGCGCTCCGGCGACGGCCAGCAGGCCGTAGAGCGCGATCGTGCGTGCGTGGGTCACCACCAGGTGGGTGCGACCCCGGATCGCGAGGAATCCGGGCACGACCAGGACGAGCGCGGCGATCGTGACGCGCAGGGAGACCGCGGCGCCGGCGGTCCAACCGGCATCCATCAGGCCTCGAGCGAGCGTGCCCGACAGGCCGAACGACACGGCCGACGTCAGGGCGAGGGCGAGTCCGGTCGCGGTGTGCTGCCCAGTGGTCGCGTCAGGAGTGAAAGTGCTCATGAGTCATGACGGTAGAGGGTGTGCCGTAAGGTGTCAACATGGTCTTCACTCCTGACGTGAACGATGCGCTCGGTGCCGCGGCGGAACTGGTCAACTCGGCCGAGGAGCCGGACACGCTCCAGGGGCTCGACGACCTGCTGGCGTTCCTCGACCGGTGGCAGTACTCCGGCTCGCGCCCACGGAACCGTGCCGAGTTCCACGCGACGCGGGAGATCCGTCCGCGCCTGCGCGCGATGCTGACCGCCGACCGCGATGCCGCCGTCGATCTCGTCAATGCGGTCCTGGCCGAACAGCAGGCGATTCCGCAGCTGGTGCGCCACGACCACCTCGACTGGCATCTCCACTCGATCGACGACGACCGGCCGCTGCACGAGCGCATCCTCGTCGAAACCGCGATGGCCATGATCGACGTCATCCGCGCCCACGAGATGAGCCGATTGGACATCTGTGCCGCCAGCGACTGCGACGCTGTCGTCGTCGACCTCTCCCGGAACCGCTCCCGCAAGTTCTGCAGCACGACCTGCGGCAACCGCGAGGCGCAGGCCGCCTACCGCGCGCGGCAGGGGTGACGGATTCCCCGGTTGAGTGGGTTTCTTGTCACTGAACGTGGGTTGTGGACCACGTTAAGTGACGGATTTCCCACTCAACCGGGGAATCAGTCATCCACCGGACGGAGAGAAAACGCGGGGAGAACCGGCGTAGACTCGATGGGCCATGAACCTTCAGCAGACGATCGCGCGTGCGGTGGAAGAAGCGACGCCCGACCTCATCGAGTTGCGTCGTGACCTGCACGCGTTCCCCGAGCTCTCCTGGCAGGAGGAGCGGACGACCGACATCGTCGCGTCGTGGATGGACAAGCTCGGGCTCAGCCCGCAGCGCTTCGAGGGCACCGGGTTGTCGGTCGACCTCGGCCCGGCCGGCGGACCGATCGTGGCCCTGCGCGCCGACCTCGACGCACTACCGATCCTCGACACCACCCAGGACCCGTGGCGGTCGAAGAACCCGGGTGTCGCGCACGCGTGCGGGCATGACGTCCACGTCGCCGCGCTCATCGGTGCCGCGACGGCGCTGGCCGAGGCCGATCGGGCGGTGGGGCTCCCCACGCGGGTGCGCCTGGTCTTCCAGCCGGCCGAGGAGGTCATGCCCGGTGGTGCGCTGCGACTGTTGTCCGACGGCGCGCTCGCCGGCGTCAGCCGGATCTTCGCGCTGCATTGCGACCCTTCGCTGGACGTCGGCCGGATCGGCATCCGCGAGGGCGCCATCACCGGCGCGTCCGACCAGATCCACGTGGTCCTCAACGGCCGCGGCGGACACACCTCACGACCACACCTGACCGAGGACCTGACCTTCGCGCTCGGCAGCCTGATCACCCAACTGCCGGCCGTGCTGTCGCGTCGCTTCGATCCGCGCGCGGGCGTCAGCCTCGTGTGGGGACAGGTCAGCGCCGGCAACGCCGCGAACGTCATTCCGGCGGTCGGCGAGCTCAAGGGCACGCTGCGCATGCTCGACTCGGCGGCCTGGCACGACGCCGAACACCTCGTGCGCGGCATCATCGCCGACATCGTCGAACCGTTCGGCGTGGGTGTCGACCTGACCTACACCCGCGGCGTGCCGCCGGTCGTCAACGACTTCGCGGTCACCGAGAAGTTGCGTCAGGCCGTCACGACGGCACTGGGTCCGGAGGGTGTCGCATCGACCGCCCAGAGCCTCGGCGGCGAGGACTTCGCCTGGTACGTCGAGACGCTGCCCGGGACGATGGCGCGCCTCGGCACCCGCACTCCTGGCGGGCCGACGTACGACATCCACCAGGGCAATCTGCGCATCGATGAACGTGCCATCAGCGTCGGCGCGCTCGTGCTGGCCAACGCTGCTGTCGTCTGATCTGGGACCAGGATGGATCGCGTCCTGATGCGGTGCGCAGTGCTGCTCGTGGTGCTGTGTTCACTGGCCTCGTGCACCGGCGAGGACGCAGAGCCGGACTCAGTGCTCACGCCGGGAGCCAATCCCGTCACCACCGTGCCGACCACATCTGCACCGACTCCGATTCGGAAGGTCGAACTGCCGGAGGTACCTGCGGATGCCACGGTCGTGGATCGCATGATTTCGGTGGGTTCGATGGCGGAAAAGCGAAAAGTCGTGCACGAGCCCGGTGGCGTCCTCACATTCGCGTTCACGTGCGACGGGAAGAACATCCGGCTCCGTGGGGAGTTCGGGGAAGTGCGCGTCACATACCCGTGCGACGGGACGATGCCGTCGTTCGATTCCACGTTGCCCGAGGACGAACGCGAGACCGTCTGGTCCGTCGACGCGCGGCCCGGGCAGAGGTGGGCCGCTTCGATCTGGTGGCTGACATACGAGGAGGCTGGCGTCTTCTTGATCGACGACGCCTGAGCGGGCCCGGCGGCCGCGCCGGCGAAGGTCAGGCCTCAGGCTCGAACTGGGCCGGATCATCCTCGCCGCGCACGACGACGACGGGGCAGGGGGCGTTGCCGACGGCGTGCTCGCTGACCGAGCCCAGCAGCAGGCCCTTGAAACCACCGAGGCCCCGCGGGCCGACGACCAGCAGAGAGGCGCCTTCGCTGGCTTCGACGATCACGGTGGCGGGCTGGCCGCGCTCGACCTTCAGCGTGACCTCGACGTCGGGGAACGCGGCCAGGAGGTCGCGGGTCGACTCCTCGAGCCGTTCGCGCACGGCATCGGCGAAGTCCGACGCGGGCGGCACGTAGCCGAATTCCTGCGTCTTCGGCTTGGGCGCCGTGCGCATCGTCCACGCTCGCACGACGGTGACCGGAATGTGGGCGCGCTGGGCCAGGGTGAGTGCCCATTTCAGGGCCTGATCGGCAAAACTCGACCCGTCGTGGCCGACAACGATTGGTCCGGTGAAGGGCATGCCCCGATCCTAGTGGAATCGTTTGATTACGGTTCGGTGACAGTTGCCCCAGGATCGGTCCGAGGCGCGCCCGCGCGGGGCTTCTGCGCCTAATGTCAGGGTGACATCGCATGCGCCCTCGTCCCGGGCGCGGCCCCCAAGGAGGAAAAGTGCGTCGATTGAACAAGCTGGCCGCCGTGGCCGCTGTGACCGCCCTGGTGTTCGCCGGAGCCGGCTGTGCCAAGAAGAGCACGGACGACAGCGCCGGCGACGAGGATTGCGTCGAGAAGGGCGACATCAAGGTCGGCATGGCGTTCGACGTCGGTGGTCGAGGCGACCAGTCCTTCAACGACTCCGCCGCCACCGGCCTCGACAAGGCCGCCTGTGAGCTCGGCTTCGAGGTCAAGGACGCCGAGGCCCAGGACGGCGAGCCCGAGTCGGCGCGCGAAGAGCGACTCCAGCAGCTCGTCGACGCCGGTTACAACCCCGTCATCGCGGTGGGCTTCGCGTACTCCGCCTCCGTCGGCAAGATCGCCGCGGCCAACCCGGACGTCGACTTCGCGATCGTCGATGACGGTGTCGAGGGCGACAACATCGCCAACCTGCTGTTCGCCGAGGAGCAGGGGTCGTTCCTGGTCGGTGCCGCCGCCGCGCTCAAGTCCGAGACCGGCAGCATCGGTTTCATCGGTGGCGTCGACACCGAACTGATCCACAAGTTCGAGGCGGGCTACGAGGCCGGCGCCAAGGCCGTCAACCCCGACATCAAGATCAGTTCGGTCTACCTGACCACGCCGCCGGACTTCAGCGGCTTCGGCGATCCGGCCAAGGGCAACACGGCCGCCACCGGCCAACTCGAGAAGGGTGCGGACGTCGTCTACCACGCGGCCGGCGGTTCGGGCGGCGGCGTCTTCCAGGCCGCGACCGATGCCGGCAAGTGGGCCATCGGCGTCGACTCCGACCAGGCCAAGACCGCCGACGAGGCCGTGCGCGGAAGCATCCTGACCTCGATGCTCAAGAACATCGATGTCGCAGTCTTCGACTACCTCAAGGGTGTCGAGGCCGGCGACATCAAGACCGGCCCGCAGGTCTACGACCTCAAGGTCGACGGTGTCGGCTACTCGACGACCGGCGGCAACGTCGATGACATCACCGAGAAGCTGGACGAGTACAAGCAGCAGATCATCGACGGCACCATCACCGTTCCGTCGAAGTGAGCGCGTCCTCGTTCGACTGAGGCCCAAGGCCCGGCCCTGCGCGATAGCGTGGGGCCGGGCCGCATCCTTGGGGTCCGCCGACCACCGAAAGGTGACATCGTGAGCACCACCTCGACCGCCCCCGGCGCGAGCGCGAGTGACGCAGCCGACGTCGTCGTCCGCCTGCGCGGTATCGGCAAGACGTTCCCGGGCGTCATCGCCAACCACGACATCGACATCGACGTCCACCGCGGCACGATCCACGCGATCGTGGGCGAGAACGGCGCCGGCAAGTCGACGTTGATGAAGATCCTCTACGGCGTCCAGAAACCCGATTCGGGCGTGATCGAGATCGATGGCCAAGCCGTCGACTTCGCGTCACCGTCCGACGCGATCGGACACGGCGTCGGCATGGTGTTCCAGCACTTCATGCTCGCCGACAACCTGACTGTCCTCGAGAACGTCGTCCTCGGCGCCGAGAAGCTGCACGGCATCGGTGACGGCGCCCGCAAGGCGATCAAGGAGCTCTCCGACACGTACGGTCTCGGGATCCGGCCCGACGACCTCGTCGCCGATCTGGGAGTCGGCGCGCGCCAGCGCATCGAGATCCTCAAGGTGCTCTACCGCGGCGCCCGCATCATCATCCTCGACGAACCCACCGCGGTTCTCGTGCCGCAGGAGGTCGACGAACTGTTCGACAACCTGCGTGAACTCAAGTCCGAGGGCCTCGCGGTCATCTTCATCTCGCACAAGCTCGACGAAGTGCTCGCCGTGGCCGACACGGTCACCGTGGTGCGGCGTGGCACGACCGTCCGGACCGTGCCGGGAGGCAGTGTCACCTCCCGCCAGTTGGCCGAGTTGATGGTCGGTTCCGAACTGCCCAGTCCCAGCACCGAGGCATCGACCGTCACCGACGTCGAGGTGCTCGAACTCGTCGACGTCGGCCTGCCCGCTCCCGGCGGTGGCCGCCCCCTGCTCGAGAACATCTCGTTCTCGATCCACCGCGGAGAGATCCTCGGCATCGCCGGGGTCGAGGGCAACGGCCAGGCCGAACTCGTCGAGGCGATCATGGGCATGCGCCCCGAGGCGACCGGCCGGATCGAACTCGACGACGGCGACATCGCCGGCTGGTCCACGCGCCGTCGCCGTGAGGCAGGGATCGGCTACATCCCCGAGGACCGCCACCGCCAGGGACTGCTGCTGGACGCTCCGCTGTGGGAGAACCGGGTGCTGGGTCACCAGACCCGCGAACCGAACGTCAGGGGTCCGTTCATCGACCGCAAGGGCGCCCGCGCGGACACGGAGCGGATCGTCGCCGACTACGACGTGCGCACTCCCGGAATCGACACGTTGGCCCGGGCGCTCTCAGGCGGCAACCAGCAGAAGTTGATCGTCGGCCGCGAGATGAGCGATGACCCCAGCCTGCTGATCGCGTCGCACCCCACGCGTGGTGTGGACGTCGGTGCCCAGGCGGCCATCTGGGACCACATCAAACGGGCCCGCCGCGAGGGGTTGGCCGTCCTGCTGATCTCGGCCGACCTCGATGAGCTGATTGGCCTGTCCGACACGATCGCGGTGCTGTTGCGTGGCCGGATCGTCGGCTCCTTCGATCCGACCCGAGTCACCCCCCAGCAGCTCGGCTCGGCGATGACCGGGGCCACCGACGAGGAGGCGAGCCCGCATGAGTGAGCGACAGCGACTGAACCGCATCGGGCTGGCGCTGGCGGCGCCGGTCCTGGCTCTCGTGACGGCGTTCGTCGTCACGAGCCTCGTGCTGATCCTGGCGGGCGACGACTGGCTCGGCGTGTGGAACCAGATCCTCAGTTGGCCCAACAACCGCACGATGGTCAACATCGTGAACGCCGCGACCGTCTACTATCTCTCCGCAGTGGCCGTGGCGATCGGCTTTCGGATGAACTTGTTCAACATCGGCGTGGACGGCCAGTACCGGATCGCCTCGTTCGCTGCGGCCTGGGTCGCCGGCGAGGCTTGGCTGCCCGGCTTCCTCAACATCGTCCTGGCCATCATGGCGGGCATGTTCGTCGGCGCCATGTGGGCCGGCATCGCGGGTCTGTTGCGTGTCACGCGCGGCGTGTCCGAGGTTATCTCGACGATCATGCTCAACGCGATCGCGACGGCCGTGGTGGCCTACTTCCTGCGCAAGGTCGCGGTACGCACCGAGGGCAGCAACATCATCTCGACCAAGCCCGTTCCCGAGGGCAGTCGAATTCCGGGCATTCCGTTCCTCGGTGGTGAGATCTACGGTTTCGTCGTCATTGCCGTGATTGTCGGCATCGCCTACTGGGTGCTGATCAACCACACCCGGTTCGGATTCGACCTGCGCGCCGCGGGCCAGTCAGAGAGCGCCGCAGTGGCCTCGGGCATCCACGTCAAGAAGATGATCCTCGTGACGATGCTGCTGTCCGGCGCGGTCGCGGGTCTGGTCGGCCTGCCGCTGCTGTTCGGTCAGGACTACGCCTACGGATCGACGTTCCAGTCCGGGCTCGGATTCGCCGGTATCGCGATCGCGCTGCTCGGCCGCAACCATCCGATCGGCATCGCACTCGGTGCGCTGTTGTTCGCGTGGCTCGACCAGCAGTCCAACCCCCTGCAGATCCTGCTGGACGTCTCGCCCGACATCGTCAAGGTCACGCAGGGTGTCATCGTGCTGGCCGTCGTCATCGCCTACGAGGTCGTCCGCCGCTACGGCGTCCGGCTCGAGCAGCGCCAGGTGGCCGCTGCCTTGGATCCTGAGTTCCGTCAGAAGGAGGTGTCGGCATGAGTGTCGCCACCGATCCGCTGACCGGACCTCCGGAAAAGACTCGCGTGCGGCTGGGCTGGCCCTGGATGCTGCTGGGCATCGCGGGCGTACTCGTCGTGATGTCGCTGTTGCGCATCGTCACGGGCGTCGACGACCTCGACTCCTCGGGCACGATCCGGGCCACCCTGATCGCCGCGGTGCCGATCGGCCTCGCTGGTCTGGGCGGCCTGTGGTCCGAACGCGCCGGCGTGGTCAACATCGGCCTCGAGGGCATGATGGTGCTGGGCACGTTCGGCGCTGGCTACTTCGGCTACTTCTACGGCCCGTGGCAGGGCGTGGTGGGAGCGATCCTGCTCGGGGCCGCCGGCGGCCTGCTGCATGCGGTCGCGACCGTCTACTTCGGCGTCGACCACATCGTGTCCGGTGTGGCCATCAACATCATCGCCGCGGGTGCCGTCCAATACCTCGCGGGGATGGCCTTCAGCGGCGTTCCCGGTGGTGGCCAGACGCAGTCCCCGCCGATCGACCGATTGCCCAGCATCACGATCGAGGGTCTGTCCGGGCCGTTGGGGGACATCGAGCAGAAGCATTGGTTCTTCATCTCCGACGTCGCCTCGGTCCTGCGTGCGCTGGTCACGAACATGTCGGTCCTGACGATCATCGCGATCGGCCTGTTCGTGCTGACCTGGTGGCTGCTGTGGCGGACCGCCTTCGGTCTGCGGCTGCGGTCTGTCGGCGAGTCCCCGGCCGCGGCCGAGTCGCTCGGCATCAACGTCTACCGCTACAAGTTCATCGCGGTCATCGCATCCGGTGGTCTGGCGGGCCTCGCGGGTGGCTTCCTCGCCCTCGTGGCGGCCAACGCCTTCCGTGACGGGCAGACCGGTGGCCGCGGTTACATCGGCCTGGCGGCGATGATCTTCGGCAACTGGCGACCGGGCGGGCTGTTCTCCGGCGCGATGCTGTTCGGCTACACCGACACCCTGCGCCTGCGCGGTGGCGGCGAGACCGTCCACGCGCTGTTGTTGCTGGTCGCCGTGTTCCTCGTGATGCTTGCGCTCTGGCAGTGGCGCCAGCACGGTCGCCGTTCGGCCCTCATCGCGGCCGTCCTGGGCATCGTGGTCGCCGGCATCTACATGACCACCGACCAGATCCCCAATGAGTTGGCCACCATGACGCCGTACGTCACGACGCTGCTGGTCCTGGCGGTCTTCAGTCAGAACCTGAGGATGCCCGCCGCAGATGGCAAGATCTATCGAAAGGGGTCCGCAGGATGAGCAGCTCGCGGTGGTGCAGTTTCCCCGGTTCACCGGGGAATCCATCACTGATCGTGGGAAACTTCCCCCCATCAGTGACAGTTTCCCCGGCTAACCGGGGAAACTTCGGACCGGTGAGCGACCAGTGAGCGGCTTCGGATTCACCCCCGCGGACGCGCCGGTCGACTGGGCATCGCTGCAGAAGTACGCCGTCGAGGTGATGGGAAGGGCCTACGCCCCGTACTCGAAGTACAAGGTCGGCGCGGCGGGTCTGGTCGACGACGGCCGCGTCGTGCTGGGCTGCAACGTCGAGAACGCCGCCTACGGGGTGGCGCTGTGTGCCGAGTGCGGCATGGTCTCCGCGCTGCACTCCACCGGGGGCGGGAAGTTGCGTGCGGTCGTGTGCGTCGATGCCGAGGGGCAGTCGATCATGCCGTGCGGGCGGTGCCGCCAGTTGCTGTGGGAGAACGGCGGTCCGACGTGCGAACTGATGACGCCCTCGGGGGTCAAGCCGATGACCGAGGTGCTGCCCGACGCCTTCGATGCGACGGACCTGGCATGAGCACGATGACCGGGTTCGACCCGACCGAGGCGGACTTCCTGCAGGACCCCTACCCGGCGCTGGCCCAGTTGCGCCAGCAGGGCTCGTTGATCTGGCACGAACCGTGGTCGATGTGGCTCGCCACCGATCACGCCACGGTCGGCGCGGTTCTGCGCAACCGCGCGTTCGGGCGGATCTGGGACGACTGGGAACCGGCCGAGCAGATGGCACCCTTCAACACCTTGCACCGCAACCAGTTGATGGAGAACGAGCCGCCCGAGCACACCCGGATGCGGCGGCTGCTGGCCGGCGCGTTCGGTCGCGGCCACGTCGAGCGGATGCGACCCCGGATCGAGGCGCTCGCCGCCGACATGGTGGGCGCCCTGCCCGAGCGGTTCG
>CAYYQO010000067.1:0-14721 GCA_964473845.1 uncultured Aeromicrobium sp. | reverse complement strand
ACGTTCCGGGCCAACCTCACGATCCCGGCGGTGGCGCGGTTCGGCGAGCAGGAGAACGCGTTCGAGACGCTCGGCAGCACGATGCAGTTTGCCGAACAGTTCTCGGCGCCGGTCCAGGGCTGGATCGACGCCTCGGCCGCCTCGGCCTTCGACCTGGGCGTGCAGTTCACCGCCGGCGCGGCGATCTTCGTGGCCCTCGGCGCGGCCTGGGTCTCGCGGCGCGCCCTGCGAGATGTGTAGGCCTGCGTACATCTCACCGCCGTGGAAGGTACGCCGCGCTACACATCTGTCGATCCGACCGGCCTGACACACTGGCGACGTGACCGATCACTACGCTCCGGACGACCACGCCGACGAACGTTCGCTGCTGATCGCCGCCGCGTACGTCGTGTTGCGTCGTGGTGACGAGGTGCTGGTCCAGCAGCGGGCGGGGACGGGGTACCGCGATGGGTACTGGGCCGTGCTGGCTGGCCACGTGGACCCCGGCGAGTCCGTGCACGAAGCCGCGGTGCGCGAAGCCCACGAGGAAGCGGGCGTCACGATCGACCCGGCCGACCTGCGACCGCTCACGACGCTGCACCGGTTCGAGCGCGGCGGACCCCAGGTCGAGCAGCGGGTCGATGTGTTCTTCGAGGCGACCCACTGGGCGGGCGAGGCGGCGCTGCAGGAACCCGACAAGGCGTCGGGCATGACCTGGGCGCGCTTGGATGCGCTGCCGGAACCGTTCGTGCCCCACGAGCTCGACGTGCTCACTTACCTCGCGTCGGGAACGCCGCTCCCCGCGGTGATCTCGCTGCCGCTCTGACGCGTCACGCCGCCCCCTCCTCCACTTTTGGTGAGGGATCCACCAAGATCCAGCGCGAGAACGTCGATCCCGTACCAAAAGTGGAGGAGGGGCGGGGTGGTGGCGGTCGGTGGCGGTGGCGGTCGGTCAGGCGTCCGTGAGCAGGGCAGCTCGCGCCATGGCCGCCAACAGCCCGGCCATCGCCTCCGTGCTGATCCGCGCGGAGTGCGGAGTCGAGTTGATCAGGCCGAACACGGCCTGTGTGGCGGCTCGCGCGGTCGCGCGGTCGAGTCCCGGACGCAGCTCGCGCAGCGTCTCGACCCACTCGTCGATGTAGGACAACTGCAGTTTCCGCACCGTCTGCTGAGCCGTCTCGGACAGGTTCGACCACTCGCGGTCCTGGATGACGATCAGTGCCGGGTGCTCCAGGGCGAATTCGACGTGCCACGCGATGAGGGCGTCGAGGGCCTCATCCGAGTCGGCCGCCGCGGCTCGACGGCGACGCCCCTCGGACACGAGTCGTTCGCTGATCGACGTGAGCGACTGCGCCAGCAGGTCCTCCTTGCCGGCGAAGTGCTTGTAGAGGGCCGGGCCCGAGATGCCACACGCCTCGCCGATGTCGTTGACCGAGACGCCGTGATAGCCGCGTTCGGCGAACAGCGAAGCTGCCGTGTCGAGGATCTGGTCGCGGCGGCTCACGCAGTGAGCATAACGCGAAGTTAACAATCGCTAACCATGGTCAGTGTGGTTAATGGGTGTTAACCTCAAGCCGTGAACATGCGAGAACTCGTCGCCGAACTGCGTGAGCGGACGGCCGCCGCACGCCGAGGGGGATCGGACGCGTCACGCGACCGGCACGTGTCCCGTGGAAAGCTGCTGCCGCGCGATCGGGTCGACCGGCTGCTCGACCCAGGGTCACCGTTCCTCGAGATCGGCGCCCTGGCGGCGTACGGCGCGTACGGCGACGATCCGTTCGCCGTCCCCAGCGCGGGAATCATCACCGGCATCGGCCGGGTCTCGGGCCGTGACTGCGTGATCGTCGCCAACGACGCCACCGTGAAGGGCGGCACGTACTACCCACTCACGGTCAAGAAGCACCTGCGGGCCCAGACGATCGCCGCCGACAACCACCTGCCGTGCCTCTACCTGGTCGACTCGGGCGGCGCCTTCCTGCCGATGCAGGACGAGGTCTTCCCCGACCGCGAGCACTTCGGCCGGATCTTCTACCACCAGGCACAGCTGTCCTCGCGCGGCATTCCGCAGGTCGCCGCCGTCATGGGCTCGTGCACCGCCGGCGGGGCGTACGTCCCGGCCATGAGCGACGAGTCGATCATCGTGCGCGACCAGGGCACGATCTTCCTCGGCGGGCCCCCGCTCGTGAAGGCCGCCACGGGCGAGGTGGTGACGGCCGAGGAGCTTGGCGGCGGCGAGGTCCACGCCAAGATCTCGGGCGTCGTCGACCACCTCGCCGAGGACGACGACCACGCCCTGCAACTCATGCGGTCGATCGTCGACACGTTCGCCCGTCCGCAGGCACCCTCGATCGAACGACGCGTGCCGATGCCGCCGCGTGAGGACCCCGACGAGCTCTACGACGTCGTCCCGGTCGACTCGCGCACGCCGTACGACGTGCGCGAGGTGATCAGCCGGATCGTCGACGACTCGCGACTGCATGAGTTCAAGCCGCTCTACGGCGACACCCTCGTGTGCGGGTTCGCGCACATCGACGGCTGGCCCGTCGCGATCATCGCCAACAACGGCATCCTGTTCAGCGAGTCGGCCCTCAAGGGCGCCCACTTCATCGAGCTGGCCAACCAGCGCGGCGTCCCGCTGGTCTTCCTGCAGAACATCACCGGCTTCATGGTCGGCAAGGAGTACGAGAACGGCGGGATCGCCAAGGACGGTGCGAAGCTCGTCACCGCGGTCGCCTCGAGCGTCGTCCCCAAGTTCACGGTCGTCATCGGCGGTTCGTTCGGCGCCGGCAACTACGGCATGTGTGGCCGCGCCTACGACCCGCGCTTCCTGTGGATGTGGCCCAATGCGCGGATCTCCGTCATGGGCGGCGAGCAAGCGGCGTCGGTGTTGGCGACCGTGCGCGGCGACTTCGGGTCGGCCGAGGCCGAAGAGGACTTCAAGGCACCGATTCGCGACCAGTACGAGCGCCAGGGATCGCCGTACTACTCGACGGCGCGGCTGTGGGACGACGGCATCATCGATCCCGTCGACACGCGCCGTGTCCTGTCGCTGGGCCTCCAGGCCGCAGCGCACGCCCCCGTTCCCACGCCGAACTTCGGCGTCTTCCGGATGTGAGTGACATGGCACTGAATTCCCTGCTCGTCGCCAATCGCGGCGAGATCGCGGCGCGCGTGCTGCGCGCCAGCCGCGAACTCGGCATCCGCGGCATCGCCGTGAACGTCCCCGGCGACACGGCGCACCTGGCCTGGGCCGACGCCTCGGTCGAGGTACCGGCCTATCTGGACGGCGCGGCCATCATCGCTGCCGCCCGCGAGTCCGGTGCCGAGGCGATCCACCCCGGCTACGGTTTCCTGTCCGAGAATGCGCAGTTCGCGCGTGACGTCGCCGCTGCCGGGCTGGTCTTCGTGGGGCCCGACGCCGACGTCATCGAACTCATGGGTCGCAAGGACCGGGCCCGGGAGGTCGCCGAGCGTGCCGGTGTTCCCGTGACGCCTCGCCACGAGCCCGACGCGGTCCCGGCCGATGCCTACCCGGTCCTGGTCAAGGCGGCCGCGGGCGGCGGTGGCAAGGGCATGCACGTCGTGCGTGAACCCGAAGGCCTGACCGAGGCGCTGGCCACGGCCGCCCGCGAGGCGCAGGCCGCGTTCGGCGACGACACGCTGCTGATCGAGCAGTACGTCGAGGGTGGCCGGCACGTCGAGGTCCAGGTCTTCGGCGACCGGCACGGCAACGTCGTGCACCTCTTCGAACGGGACTGCTCGGCACAACGTCGCCATCAGAAGGTCGTCGAGGAGGCACCCGCGCCGAACCTCGATCCTGCGGTGCGCGAACGGATCCTGTCGGCCTCGGTCGCCCTGTGCCGCGAGGTCGGCTACGTCGGAGCCGGGACCGTCGAGTTCCTGGTGATGGGCGACCACGCCTTCTTCCTCGAGATGAACACACGTCTGCAGGTCGAGCACCCGGTCACCGAGGAGGTCACCGGGGTCGACCTCGTCCACTGGCAGGTGGCGGTCGCCGCAGGAAATCCGCTGCCGTTGGCC
Organism: uncultured Aeromicrobium sp.; assembly: GCA_964473845.1. Classification (GTDB taxonomy): domain Bacteria; phylum Actinomycetota; class Actinomycetes; order Propionibacteriales; family Nocardioidaceae; genus Aeromicrobium. The sequence continues at coordinate 10,701 of CAYYQO010000067.1, read as the reverse complement.
CAGGACCAGATCGCGTGCTCGGGCCACGCGGTCGAGGTGCGCGTGTACGCCGAGGACCCGTACTCAGGATTCCTGCCGCAGGCCGGTCGCGTCCGCGAGGCGTGGTGGCCCCCGGCTCGCGTCGAGACCGTCATCGACGACGGGGCCGCCGTCACGTCGTCGTTCGATCCGATGCTGGCCAAGGTGATCGTCGGCGGCGCTGACCGTACCGCCGCGATCGACGCCATGGTCGAAGCGCTCGACGACACGGCCCTGTTCGGCCTGACCACCAATGTCGGTTTCCTGCGCCGGTTGGTCGATTCGTCCGCGTTCCGCGAGGGCGAGGTGGATACCGGCTGGCTCGACGATCGGGCCGGCGATCTGCTGGAACGGCCCGAGATCCCATCGACGGCCGTCGCCGTGGCCGCGGAACTGCTGTGGCCCGAGGCCGACGACGGATGGCGGATCGCCGGTGAGCCCGCCCCGACCGTCAGGCCCGTCGTCGACGAACTGGGCGACCGCCATGAGGTCACGATCCCCGCGTTCCCCAATGGACCTGCCACCACCGATGGCGTCCGCGCCTGGGTTGCGATCCAGGGTCAGCCGTGGGTGCTCGAACGGCCCGACGGAACGCGCCGGCCGCACGCGGTTCACGTCGGCGAGGCCGAGGTCACCGCGCCCATGCCCGGCACCGTCATCGCGGTCGAGGTCGCGGAAGGCCAGATCGTCGAGGCCGGTCATCGGTTGGGCGCCGTCGAGGCGATGAAGATGGAACTGGCGCTCGTGGCACCGCACGACGGCGTGGTCACGCAGGTGGCGGTCGAGGCCGGCGCGCAGGTCAAGATGGGTGACCTGCTGTTCCACGTCGAGGCGGCGTCATGAGCTTGATGGACCGGCTCACTTCGCTCGCCGGCACCCGCCCGGCGGCCCGCCCCGCTCCACTTTTGGTACGGGATCCACGCTTCTTGTGGCGAGAAAGGTGAATCGCGTACCAAAAGTGGAGCATGGTGCGCGGGAGCGGCGTATCGAGACCAGTCACCGAGGAGGACCGATGACCCTGCCCATGGTCGAGCGCGACCCGAGCCTGCCCGAGCACGTCACGATCTACGAGGTCGGGCCGCGCGACGGGCTGCAGAACGAGTCCGGGCTCGTGCCGGTCGATGCCAAGGTCGCGTTCATCGAGCGACTGGTGGCCGCGGGCCTCCCGATCGTCGAGGCGACGAGCTTCGTCCACCCGACGTGGGTACCCCAACTGGCGGATGCGGCCGAGGTCGTCGATCGGATCCCGATCGCCGGCGACGTGCCGCTACCAGTGCTGGTGCCGAACGAACGCGGCCTCGATCGCGCGCTGGAGTCCGGGGTGCGGCACATCGCGATCTTCGCCAGCGCGACCGAGACGTTCGCCCAGAAGAACCTGAACAGCACCGTCGAGGACCAGTTCGCGATGTTCGAACCGGTCGTCCGGCGAGCACTGGCGGCCGGCATGGACGTGCGCGCCTACGTGTCGATGTGCTTCGGCGATCCCTGGGAGGGGGTCGTCGATCCGGCGCAGGTGGTCGCTGTCGGCAAGCGCCTGCTGGACCTGGGCGCCTCGCAGCTGTCGATCGGCGACACGATCGGCGTGGGCACGGCCGCCCACGTAGCCCGACTCGTGTCCGACTTCGGGCAGGCCGGTGTCCCCGTCGACCGCCTCGCCATGCACTTCCACGACACCTACGGCCAGGCGCTGGCCAACGCCCTCGCGGCCCTGCGCTGTGGCATCACGACCTTCGACGCCTCCGCCGGCGGCCTCGGCGGTTGCCCGTACGCCGAGAGCGCGACCGGCAACCTCGCGACCGAGGACTTGGTCTGGATGCTCAACGGCCTGGGCATCCAGCACGGCGTCGACCTGGATCAATTGGTCCGGACCAGCCGGTGGATGGCCGGCATCCTGGGCCGCGAGAGCCCGTCGGCCGTCGTCCGGGCCCTCGCAATTCGCTGAGCGAGCTCAGCGCTTCAGGCGTCGATCCTTCAACTCCGACTGGGCGTAGCGGCCGACCTGCCACGTGCCGAATCCGTCGGCACTCGCGCCGACAGCTCCACCGAGCAGCGGGATTCGCTTGCCGGCCAGCATCAGCGCGCGACGGCCGATCGTGCGTCCGACCAGTTCGCCGGTGACTTCCTTCGCGATCCGGTCGTCCAGCACCGGGTCGTGCATGGGCGAGGTGGCCAAGGCCATCGGCGACGACGGCAGGCGCTTCTTCTTGATCATCTCGGTGACCGAGTCCTCGCCGAGCATGACGGCCAGCACGGCGTTGCGGACCCGAGGGTCCTCGAGGTCGTAACCACGCAGATGGGCGATGCTCGCCACGAGGTGGCACTGGACCAACGTCACGCCCACGACGTTCGCGGGAACCGTGGCGGCGGCGAGGGCGATGCCGCCCAAGTTGGTCACGAACCCCTGCAGGCCGGCCAGGCTGGTGTGGGTGCGCACGAGGGCAGCGACAGCCTTCTCGACGTCACCACCGTTCGCTGCGAGCTTGGCGCCCGCGGTCTCGATGACCGGTTTGAGTGGTCCGATCCCGTCGATTGCCTTGTCGAGGACCGTCCGTACGTATCCCGATGCCACGGCCGGTACCACGTGCGAACCGGCTTCCTTGGCGATGCGGTCCTTCATTCCCATGCCGCAAGCATAGGAACAGCCGGCGAGTCCGCACGGTGCGTCGACGTGTCGCAGGCGCGACGAGTCAGTGGCCCTGCCCCTACTGTTGCCCCATGGCGCACGAGCCGTTCTCCTCGCAGGTGGCGTCCGAGGCATGGCGGAAGCAGGCCGAGGCCTGGATCACCGAGAGCTTGGCGCGCCACGAGATCTCACCCGCGGGCCCCATCGAGCAGCCGCGCATCCGGCCGTGGTCGACCCAGCTGACGATCCCCTCCGACCACGGGAAACTCTGGTTCAAGGCGACGTGTCCGTCGATGGCGTTCGAGCCGGCCCTGCAGCAGGCGATCGCGCGGCTCGTGCCCGGTGCGGTGCAGGAGCCGATCGCGATCGATGCGGAACAGGGCTGGATGCTCACCTTCGACCACGGTCCGACCTTGGGCGATCTACGGACCGCCACCGTCGACGACTGGCGCCTGGCGTTGGCCGAGGCGGCTCGGGTGCAACGACTCCTGGCCGGCCACCGCGACGAACTGGCGGCGCTCGGGCTTCCGGACTGTGGTCCCGAGAGCGTCGTGGCCCGGTTCGACCGGCTGGTGGAGTTGCACGAGCGGCAGGACGACAGCGGCGAGGCCGGCATCTCGCCGGACCGGGCCGAGGAGCTGCGGGCCCGGCGCCCGGAGTTGGTCGAGGCCTGCGACGTGCTCGCGCGATCGGACGTGCCGTCCACGTGGCAGCACGGCGACCTGCATCCGTTCAACCTGCACGAGACACCCGAGGGCATCGCCTTCTTCGACCTCGGCGACGGGATGTGGTCGTCGGCCGTCGAGATCCTCGTGGTCCCCCACGGCGTGGTCGTGGACGGAGGGCACCTCGACTGGTCCGAGATCGTGACCGCGTGGACCGAGGCCTGGGACATCGAGCCCGCCGAGTTTGACGACCTGTGGCGCGCTTCGGCATTCACCCACGCCGTGAACCGGTCCCTGACCTGGTACCGGGCCATGCAGACGGCCACCGCCGCTGAGATCGCCGAGTGGGGCCACGCCTCCGAACATCACCTGACCTCGATGCTGGACGCATGACGATGGCGCCGGTTCCGCTGCCTCGGTCGCCCTGGGACTTCGATCCGAGCGAGTGGCCCGAGGACGACTGCATCGCCGGAGGTGCCGATCTCGAGCCCGCGACGATCATCGACGCCTACCGCCGGGGTGCGTTCCCCATGCCGCACCAGAGCCGGTTGTTGTGGTGGTCGCCGCTCGAGCGCGGCGTCCTCGGACCCGGTGATCTGCGCATCTCCCGCTCGCTACGGCGTTCGATGCGGGCGTTCACGATCACGGTCGACACCGAGTTCGAGGCCGTGGTCGATGCGTGCGCCGACCCGAACCGGCCGGGCTGGTGGATCAACTCGGCGATCCGCAGCGCCTACGTGCGGTTGCATGAACTGGGCTACGCCCACAGCATCGAGACGCGTGACGAGCAGGGGCGGCTGGTGGGCGGCCTGTACGGGCTGAGCCTGGGCTCCTTGTTCGCCGGTGAGTCGATGTTCCACCGCCGCACGGACGCCTCGAAGGCCGCTCTGGCCGGCCTGATCGAGCGGATGTCGGGCCTCGACAACTGGCTCGTGGACACCCAATGGCAGACCCCGCACCTCGCCTCGTTGGGGGTCCGCGAGATGCCCCGGGAGACCTACCTCACGACGATTGAGGGCCTCGTGGACGGGGAAAGCCCCGTTTGGCGCTGAAATCTCGCGACACGCCGGGGTACCCCGGCGTTACGGCCCTCGGCATGCTCCTTAGACTGGCGACGTACCCATTTCATCCATTTCAGGAGCAGAATCGTGGCACTTTCCCGCAACGATCTCGTGGCCGCGCTGGCCGCCAAGACCGGCAGCACCAAGAAGGACGTCGATGAGTTCGTGACGGCCTTCGCCGAGCTGGTCATCGACTCGGTTGCCAAGGGCGAGAAGGTTTCGATCCCCGGTGTCCTCTCGGTCGAGCGCGTGCAGCGCGCCGCCCGCACGGGCCGCAACCCCGCCACCGGCGAGACCATCGACATCCCGGCTGGTTTCGGCGTGAAGGTCAGCGCCGGCTCCCGTCTCAAGGCCGCCGCGAAGTAACTCTTCGCGTTTCGACGCCCCCGCCCTGTGTATGCAGGGTCGGGGGCGTCGTGCGTATGTGAGGATGCAGGAGATGACGCCTTACCACCGCTTGGCTCGTGAGTCGCCGGACTTCGAGCACTGGCGGCTGCCCGTCGCCGCGCTGATCGGGATCGGGTTGTTCGGCTTCGCGTCGGTGGCCCTCGCCGCGCTGATGCTCGTGCTGCTGCTGGCCTTCGGAGCCGATCCCGACGCCTGGTTGCAACTGGCTGGCACGAATCTGGCGCTCGACCACCCGTCGGTGCTGGCCTTCCAGTTGCTCTCGATCGCGGTGTTGATCCCGTGCGTCCTGGTTCCCGTGGCGATCCTGTGGCGCCGGCACGTGGGGTACCTGCACTCGGTGCAGGGCCGGGTCCGCTGGCGGTGGCTGGGTCGCTGTCTCGTGCTGGGTTTCGTGGTCGTCTCGATCAGTCTGGCTCTCGCGGTCGTCGTGTCCGCGGTGGTCGACGGTGAACCGGTGCGGTTTGAATCGCTGGACGGACGGGCCGTGGCCTCCCTCGCGATCGTGCTGCTGGTCGTGCCGTTCCAGGCCACCGCCGAGGAGTACGTGTTCCGCGGTGGGCTGCTCCAGTTGATCGGTTCGTGGACCCGGTGGGCCGTCATCCCCGTCGTCGTCACGAGCCTGCTGTTCGCCGCGGGTCACCTGTACAACCTGTGGGGTTTGGTCTCGGTGTTCTGTTTCGGCGTCATCGCGGCGGTGATGACGATCCGCACCGGAGGGCTCGAGGCTGCGATCGGTCTGCACATCTCGAACAACATCGTCCTGATGGTGTTGGACCTCGTCGGGGTGATCGATGCCAGCGGCGAGGGTGCGGGGTTGCTGAACGAGGTCGTGCCCACCGTGCTCATGTGCGTGGTGTACTGGCTGCTCGTCGAGCGGTCGGCGCGGCGCCGCGGTCTTCGGCGCAAGCGCCCACCGTTGCCCGCCCCGCCTGCCCCGACTCCTCAGTACGTCGTCGTTCCGCCGCCACCGTATGTCCCTGCTTTCGGGGACGAGGCCGAGCCGGGTCCGGTCTCGGCTCCCATGCCCGCAGCGGCTCCTCGCCCCCCGGTGCCGCCCAATGCGCCGCCGTATCCCGGCGATCCGGGTGTCTGGGGTAATTGAATCGTCACCTGTTGGGCCTTGCTTCCCTCGCAGTTGAATGGTTAATTGGTACTAGTCGTCTGGGCGTGACTGATGTTTCGTGCGCCCTTCTGACCGTAGGATCCAACTGTTGGCGGCCAGGAGAGGAGTGCGGATGGTCCACCGTCGTGACGTGGTGCGACTGCCGTTCGAGTCCTCCACTCCGGGGATCGCCCGGACGAAACTGGCTGCCTTCCTGACGCTCAATCGCACCGATCTGCAGACCATCGACAATGCGCTCATCGTGTTGAGCGAGATGATCGCGAACGCCGTCGCGCACGGTACGCCCGACATCGACGGCACGATGGAGATCAGTTGGTCCATCGAACGCGGCCACCTGACCCTCAGCGTGCGCGATTCCGGCCGTGGTGCCGATCTGGTGCCGCGCCCCTTCGACGAGGACTCGCTCGGGGGCCGTGGCCTCTCGATCATCAGCCGGGTCGCTGACAAGTGGTCGGTCGATCTGTCGCAAGGCACGTGCGTGCGCGCCGAACTCGCCCTGGCCTGAGCTCCGGCGTTCGCCCCCGGGCGGATAGCGTGTCCGCCATGGGCAAGAAGTCGAGACGCAACAAGCCGGCCAAGCAGCGGATGCCGTTCGTGGCCCGCACCTTCGAAGGACTGCCGTCCGAGGGTGACTGGGTGGCGCTGCGCGAGTTCGTCCCCTCGGCGACCGCCGTGGTGAAGCTGCGTGATGGCGGTACCGTCCGGATCTGTTCGTTGCTGCCGGGCGCCGGCGCTGGTCTGGTGCGCCCCGACGGCGAGATCTGGGTCGGCCTGCAGGTGCTGCACAACCATGGCGACATCAGCCGCGATCTGGCCCACATCGTCGAGACGGCCCGTGAGACCGAACCCGGCACCCCGATCCGCATGACGCCGCCCGGGGTGGGACCGCGCCTGCAGGAACTGGTGGATCCGGACGGTGGATTCGAGCTGGAGCTGCACGACACCTTCGACTGGTGGCTGCTCGCCGAGGACCTGGGCTCGGCCTCGGCCGCCGCCGCCCTCGAGGAGGCGAACGCCACCGTCGCCCCCACGACCCGCCTGACCTCGACCGATTCGGGCTATGTCACGGACATGGGCGATCACGCCTACCTGCGTTGGATCCTGCTGCACGACGAGGGGCCGCTGCTCGATGCGTTCGCTCGCCTGCGCGCGGCCTCGGACGACGCGATCACCGACGGCACGACCCTCATCGGGATCTTCCGGGCGCACGGCCTGCTCGTGCCCGTGTGGGAGTTGGACGGTGCGGATACCGAGACGATCGACGCCGCACTCCCCGCGTTCGCGGCAAGACTCGATCAGGCCATTGCGGCCACGGACGACCTGTCCGCGGCCGAGCGCACCGCCCGCCGCGATCTGGTCAGCCGGCAGGTCACGATTCGCTGAGTGGCGGACAGCGGTCGGTGGGCGCGTGCAATTCGCCACACCGCCCGCCGCGCGTAACGGCAGCGTCACTGATTGCCCCTACGCTGAACAGGTGGACTGGAACGACTACGACGCAGCGCTGTTCGATCTCGATGGCGTGATCACCCCCACGGCCGAAGTGCACGAACGGGCCTGGGGGCGCATGTTCACCGACTTCCTGGCCGGACATCCGGACGCGGCGCCCTACACCGACGACGACTACTTCAGATACGTCGACGGCAAACCCCGGTACGAAGGTGTCCGGTCCTTCCTGGAGTCGCGCCAGATCGACCTGCCCCACGGGGACCCGTCCGACGACCCGTCGGCCGAGACGGTGTGCGCGCTGGGCAACCGCAAGAACGACTACTTCTCCGAGGTGCTGCGCACCGACGGGGTCGAGGCGTATCCCGGCTCGGTCACCCTGCTCGACGCGCTCGAGGCCCGCGGCACGCAGGTCGCGATCGTGTCCAGTTCGCGCAATGCGCGGCTCGTACTCGAGGCGGCCGGCGTGCTCGACCGGTTTGAGGTCGTGATCGATGGCGAGGTCGCGGCAGCCGAAGGAATTGCCGGCAAACCCCGGCCCGACACGTACGTCGCCGCGGCCGAACGGCTGGGCGTGCCGACCACCCGGTCCGTGGTCTTCGAGGATGCGGTCTCGGGGGTCCAGGCCGGCGCGGCCGGCGACTTCGGGCTCGTCGTCGGCGTCGACCGCGGCGCGGGCGCCGATGTCCTGCGCCAGAACGGCGCCGACGTCGTCGTCGAGGACCTGGCGGAGGTGCTGCCATGAACGATTGCCAGCGGCAGGTTGCTTCAGCGACGGCGGGTGTTGCATGAGCTCGCACGAGGCACCCGAGAACCAGGACTTCCTCGACCGCACGCGCTGGCCGGCCGACCCGTGGCGGCTCGTCGAGGCCCATCCCGACCAGACCGAACTGGGCGTCACCGAGACGCTCTTCGCCGTCGGCAACGGTTATCTGGGCATGCGCGGCAACGTGTCCGAGGGTCGTGACTCGCACACCCACGGCACGTTCATCAACGGCTTCCACGAGACGTGGCAGATCCAGCACGCCGAGGAGGCCTTCGGTTTCGCCAAGGTCGGCCAGACGATCGTCAATGTTCCCGACGCCAAGATCATCCGGCTCTACGTCGATGACGAGCCGCTGCTGGTCAGCGTTGCCGATCTGCTCGAGTACGAGCGAGCGATCGACTTCCGGGACGGGGTCCTGCACCGTGAACTCGTGTGGCGCACGCCCTCGGGAAAGCGAGTGCGTGTGGTGTCCAAGCGCATGGTGTCGTTCCCCGAGCGGCACCTCGCGGTGGCGCAGTTCGAGGTCACGATGCTCGACGACCACGCGCCGATCGCCCTGTCCTCCCAGATCCTCAACCGGCAGGACGGCGAGGACGAGTACCACGTCCGGTCCAAGGCGATGGGTGAGGGACACGACCCGCGCAAGGCCGAGAACTTCCACCGGCGAGTGCTCGAGCCCGTGCTCAAGTCCGGCGACGTGGATGCCGGCCAGGTCGTGCTCGGGTATCGCTGCGCCGACAGCGGGATGACTCTTGCCGTGGCGGCCGACCACGTCATCGAGACCGAGAACGAGTACAGCCAGCGGGTGCAGGTCGAGGACGACCTGGCGAAGATGACGTATCGGATCGCCGCCGAGCCCGGCAAGCCGATCCTGCTCACCAAGCTGATCGCCTATCACACGTCTCGTGGTGTTCCACCGCGCGAACTGGCCGATCGGTGCCGCCGCACGCTCGACCGCGTGGGCGAGGAGGGTGTCCAGCAGCAGTACGACGAGCAGCGCGCGTGGCTGGAGGCGTTCTGGCAGCGTTCGGACGTCGAAGTGCCCGGCCACGACGAGATCCAGCAGGCGATCCGCTGGAACCTGTTCCAGGTCGCCCAGGCCAGCGCGCGCGCCGAGGGCGCGGGCATCCCCGCCAAGGGTGTCACCGGGTCCGGTTACAGCGGCCACTACTTCTGGGACACCGAGATCTACGTCATGCCCTTCCTGACGTACACGAACCCCGAGTACGCCCGGAACGCCATGCGGTTCCGCCACGGTCTGCTGGACGCGGCGCGCCGCCGGGCGAAAGAGGTCTCGCAGTCCGGTGCCCTCTTCCCGTGGCGGACGATCAACGGCGAAGAGGCATCGGCCTACTACGCGGCCGGCACGGCGCAGTACCACATCGACGCCGACGTGGCGTACGCCCTGACCCAGTACTACCTCGCGACGGGCGACGAGGACTTCATCATCCGTCAGGGCATCGACATCCTGATCGAGACGGCCCGGATGTGGCTCGACCTGGGCTTCTGGCGCGACGAGGAGGTCGGCACGTTCCACATCCACGGGGTGACCGGACCCGACGAGTACACGACGGTCGTCAACGACAACCTGTTCACGAACGTCATGGCGCGCTTCAACCTGCGGGCGGCGGTCTTCGCCGTCAAGCGTCTGGCCCAGCGAGACGGGCCCGAGTACGACCAGATGGTAGCCCGGCTGGCCCTCGACGAGTCGGAGGTCGATGACTGGGAGCGGGCGGCTCGCGACCTCGCGATTCCGTATGACGAGGCCATGGGTGTGCATCCGCAGGACCAGCACTTCCTCGAGCGCGAGGTCTGGGACCTGGACAACACGCCGCTGTCACAGCGACCGCTGCTGCTGCACTACCACCCGCTCGTGATCTACCGGTTCCAGGTGATCAAGCAGGCCGACGTCGTGCTGGCGTTGTACCTGCAGGGCGATCACTTCACCGACGAGCAGAAGCGCGCGAACTTCGAGTACTACGACCCGGTCACCACCGGCGACTCGACCCTGTCGGCGGTCGTCCAGTCGATCATCGCGGCCGAGGTCGGATACCGCGACCTGGCGTTCCGCTACTTTCTCGGGGCGTTGTTCGTCGACCTGGCCGATCGGCACAAGAACGCCACCGATGGCGTTCACGTCGCGTCGACCGGCGGCGTCTGGAGCATCCTGACCGGGGGCTTCGGCGGATTCCGTGACCACAAGGGCGTGTTCACGATCGATCCGCGACTGCCGGCGTCCTGGGCTGAACTGGTGTACCGCATCACGATCCACGGCACGAGGATCCGGGTGACGGTGCGCCAGGACGAGGTCGAGTTGTTCGTCGAGGACCAGCAGCCGGACAGCCTGGGCAACCTGGTCGATCCGACGATCGTCGTCCGTGGCGAGTCGATCACGGTCACGCCGGGCAAGCCGTGGGTCGTCGCGCTCGACGGCCAGGGACCGCTCATCGAGGGCAGCCCACCGCCGGTCGCTGGCCGCCGTCGCGCCGACGGCACGACCATCACCGCCATCGTTCCGGGCGTCTGACCTGCCGGAGTGCTACTCGATCGGCGGGTCGGCGATCGAGTGCGAGCGAGCGCAGCGAGATCGTGTA
>CAYYQO010000066.1:0-14749 GCA_964473845.1 uncultured Aeromicrobium sp. | reverse complement strand
CCGGAACAGCGACTTCGCCGTGACGATGATCGGCGGATAGGTCAGGTCGCGCATGCCAGCACCCTAGTGCACGCGCGTTCACCGATCCGGCGACTCGTCACTCCTCCTCGATGATGTGCACCGCGGCCTCTTCGGCGCTCGCTCCCGCACCGTCGATCCCGACATCGTCACCGAGCAACTCGGACACGAAGTCGGTACTGCCACCGGCATCGGGATCGACCAATCGGCCGGAGCGACGCGTGCCCACCTCACCGTCGTCGAGGTCGTCGTCACTCCACTCCGCCTCCGGATCGAGGTCGGGTTCCTCCTGGGCGAGGCGCTGCTCGAAGTTCTCTCCGCGGGCGGCCTCGTCGGCAGTCGTCCCGAAGCCCTCGCCGGCCGACCAGCGCTCGGGTGCGGTCAATCCCTCGTCGAGCGGATCGCGGGTCTCGCGCCCGATCAGCGTGTCGTCGTCCGGGTCCTGGCTCAGGTACTGCGAAGGTGCCGGCGCGGGGTTTCGCGGATCGCTCATGACGCTTCCTCTCTCACGCTCGCTGACGGTCGGGTCATGACCCCACCATGCCACGCACAGGGGCCACTCGCCGGACTTGTGACTCAGTCCTGTCCTGGTTCGCGAGTGGGTCCGACCTGGCGGATGGAACGGGCCAGCAGGACGACCATGACCACCACCACGAGCAGCACCAGGAGCCACGCCAGCCGCTCGGTCCGACCTCCGCTGAAGACCGCGAGGAAGGCGCTCATGCCGATCGTGGACCAGATGGTCGCCCAGATCGCGGCACCGGGAACCAGACCCGACAGGTAGCGCGGCACCGACATCCGAGCGAGTCCGGCGCCCAGGTTCACGGCGGTCTGGGCTCCGACGGTGAAGAAACTGAGGGTCACGGCGGGCGGGCCCCATCGCTCGACCTGGCCCATCGCGGCTCGCACCTTCGGACCGAGTTCGCGGCGCCGCAGCACCCCCGCGGCGATGGCTCGGCCGATGCCGTAGGTCGCGCCGGCCCGCAACAGCACGATCAGGAAGAACGTCAGCCAAGCCCACAGCCACGGCCAGGTGCGGATCGATTCGATGAGTTCGTTCACGGCAGGTCAAGGTCCATCAGGATCGCGGTCGCGCCGGATCGATAGTACCCGCGACGGCGGCCCGTCTCGCGGTAACCAGCGCGGCGGTAGAGCGCCAGCGCCGCCAGGTTGTCCTCGGCGACGTCGAGCAGCATCCGGTCGGCACCGCGGGTCCGAGCCGCCTCCTGGACCGCTGCGAGCAACTGCGTTCCGACACCCTCTCGGCGCGATCCCAACCCCACGGCGATCCGGGTGAGTTCGGCGTCGGGGCCCAGCAACCGCACCGACGCATATCCGCGGACCCCGAACTCGTCCACGAGCACCCGCACGATCCGGTCGCCCATCAGTTCATCGTGAATCTGCCCGGCACTCCACGCCTCGGCACCGAAACTGGCCTTCTCGATCGACTCGAGCGTGTCGAGGTCGCGCAGACCGGCGGCTCGGATCATACGGACTTGATGGCGACCTGCGGGGTCGCGTCGGGTCGGCGCAGGTACAGCGGTTCGAGTGGCAACTCGACTGCGGCACCGCGGGCGACGAGGACGGCCAGGGCACTGGCAGTGGGGTCCAACGGGGCCGAGTCGACCCAGTCCAACCGGTCGGCGTAGAGCTTGCCGCCGCGCCCCACGACGGGCAGGCCGAGTTCAGCAACCGTCTCGGGGAAGTCGACGTCGGGGCCGCTGAGGCGCTGGTCGGCAGCGGTGAATCGGCCCCAGTAGACCTCTTTGCGCCGCGCATCGGTCGCCACGACGAACTCGGACTCGAACCTGCCGGCGACCTCGGCGGCCACGATGTCGAGTGAACACACGCCGTGGGTCGCCAGACCCAGGGTCTGGCCGAGGGTCAGAGCCGTCACGACACCGACGCGCAAGCCCGTGAAGGGCCCCGGACCCACCCCCACCGCGACATCGGTGAGATCGGCCGGAACGGCACCGGCCTCGCGCAGCGCATCGCGGATCACCGGCGCCAGCAGCTCACCGTGCGCCATCGCGCCCTCGCCCGTCGCCGTGCCGACGACCGACGAACCATCGTGGACGGCAGCCGAGATCGCCGGGGAGGCGGTGTCGAACGCGAGCAGCAGCACGGCCCCAGCGTAGTTGCAGCGTCGTGCGAACCGTTCACGCACGGGTACCGCGACCCGCTGAGCGTGACGTTTGCGGGGTGCCCACCGGCGTGTCGACCCCGCAAACGTCACCGCCAGCGGCTCCGTCAGGTCAGCAGGGTGCTGCGCAGGGGGACGTTGATCCACCGCGGGCCGCGGGACCGGATCGTGACGACCCGCATGTCCCCGGAGTCGACCCCGGACGCGGTGCCGAGCGGGTCCTCGGGATCGGCGGTCCGCCGCTCGATGGTGATCGAAAGCCAACTGTCGGAGAGTTGTTCGGCCATGCCGGCACCCCACTCGACGACGGTGACCGACTCGTCCGTCGTGGCGTCCAGATCGATGTCGTCGATCTCGGCCGCGTCGCCCAATCGATACGCGTCGACATGGACGAGGGAGGGCCCACCGATCAGGCTCGGGTGGGTGCGGGCGATCACGAACGTCGGAGACGTGATCGGACCGCGCACTCCCATCGCCTCGCCGAGGCCCTGGGTGAACGTGGTCTTACCGGCACCGAGGTCACCGGTCAGGACGATCAGGTCGCCGGCCCGCACCAGCGTCGCCACTCGCGCCGCGAGATCGTGCATCGCGTCGGCGTCGGGAACCTCGCGGGCCAGCCACAGGGTCTTGCCCAGTTCGATCGTCGGGCCGGTCCGGCTGATCGGGAGATAGTGCCGGTGGACCCAGAAACGCAGGTTCTCGGGCAGTTCCTCACGCGCATGCAGCCAGATGCCGTCCATGCCGTCCTCTTCGGCCACGTCCTCGGCGACACCGACCATGACCGACGCGACGCCCCGGTCACGGCCGTGCGGATCGACACTGACCCGGGTGAGCCCCAATGCACCGGGCCGGGACCGGTCGAACAGGATCGCGCCCATCGGACGGCCACGGCGCAGGGCCAGTAGGCCACCGTCGCGTTCGAGGGTCGCGGCGACGGACTCGACCGTCTCGTCACCGGCCGTGGCCGGCGGATCCAATGGCGGGCGGGACGCGAAGGCCCGCTGAATGACTCCGAGGACCTCGGCGGCACGGTCGGGGCCGACGAGGTCGACGTCGAGCTCGGTGTTCCTCATGCGATGTCCTTGATGACGCGTTCGATCGCTTCGGTCACCTGCTCGTGCTCCTCGAGCATCACCATGTGACCGGCCTCGTTGACCGGCACCAGTTCGGCTCCGGTGATGTGGCGGGCCAGCCAGCGGCTGTGGGAGAACGGCGTCATGACGTCCTTGGTACCGCACACGACCGACGTGCGGCAGCGCGAGATCGCCTCGAGTCCGGCCCCGAGATCGAGTTCGACGAAGTTGTCGTAGAAGTTGACGATCACTCGCGTGGGCGCTCGCAGGATCATCTCGTCGGCCATGTCGACGACCGCCGGATCGGCGTGGGGCCCGAACGCCCAGCGGCGGATGACCGAGTAGCTGTTGAACTCCCGGCCCCAGTCCAGCAGCGGCGTGACGGCCTTGACCATCGGTTTCGCCATCCGCAGCACCGGACTGCGCTTCATGAGCTTTCCGGCACTCGTGCTGATCAGCACGACGCCACGGACCCGGTCGTCGAACAGCTCCGGGTTCGACTGGGCCAGCTGCATGATTGCCATGCCGCCCATCGAGTGGCCGACGAGCACGACCGGGCCGTCCGCGGCGTGCGCGTCCAGCACCCGGCGGAGGTCGTCGGCCATGTCGGCGAGGGAGGAATTGCGTGGTCCGCTGCGACCCGACCGGCCATGGGAACGCTGTTCCATAAGCACGAGCCGGGCATGATCGCGCAACGCCAGCCGCTGGAAGTGCCACGTGTCGAGGTCACACATCCACCCGTGCAGCAGGACGACGGTGGGCGCGGGACCCTCGTCGATCTCGAGATGGATCGGCACGTCGTCCGCGGCCGAGACGTAGTAGGACTCGCCGTGGACCGACCCGAAGGCGACGTCGTCTCCGCGGGACAGCCGGCGCTTCTCGGTCTGGCGGTTCTTGAGCATCGTCGCGGCGGCACCGGCCACCCCGGCGACGGCGAACGCGCCTGCCGTGGCGGCAACTCGTCCAGCGACCGACGTCATCGTTCTCCTCGGTAGGTGCGGGACCATCGGCCGGCGAGCCGGGTCACGATCTCGTACCCGATCGTGCCGGCGGCCTCAGCCCAGTCCTGGGCCGACGGTTCGCCGTCGTCTCCGGGCCCGAACAGCGTGACCGGATCACCGATCCGAGCAGGCCGGTCGCCCAGGTCGACGACCAGCTGGTCCATGCAAATCGTCCCACGTACGGGCACACGGTCACCGGCGAACCCCACCTCGGCGCGGTTCGAGGCGGTGCGGTGGATGCCCTCGCCGTAGCCGACGGGAACCAACCCCAGGGTCGTTTCTCGGTCGGCTGTCCAGCGCCACCCGTACGAGACGGACGTCCCCGCCGGGACCCGCTTGACGTGCGCCAACACCGTGCGCGCGGTCAGGACGGGACGCACCTGCGGAACCGAGACGGCAGGATCGGGATCGATCCCGTACGACACGATCCCGACTCGCACGAGATCGAAATGGGACGAGGGCCGGGTCACGGTGGCCGCGGAGTTCGCCAGATGGCGCAGGCCCGGTTCCAGCCCTGCGTCGTGCAGCTGGTCGACGGCGGCGCGGAACACGGCCTCCTGCTGGTCGTTGGCCGGATGATCGGGTTGATCGGCGCAGGCGAAGTGGGACCAGACGCCCGTCACCTCGATGCGGCCGGCGGCCTGCAGTCGCGCTGCGGTGGCGACCAGTTCCTCCCAGCCGGCACCGAGAGCGCCATTGCGCGAGAGGCCCGTGTCGACCTTGAGCTGGACCCGCGGCCGATCCCCTGCCGCTGCGATGGTCTGGAGCTGGCTGGCCTCGGAGGCCGTGACCTCGACCCCGGCGCCGATCACTTCGGAGAAGGGCGCGCCCGGGACGGCCAGCCAGCACAGCAGCGGGCCCTCGTCTCCCTCGGCGCGCAAGTGCAGTGCCTCGTCCGCGGTGGCCACACCGAGCCAGTCGACGCCGGCCTGACGTGCGGCACGAGCCATCGGCTGCATGCCGTGCCCGTAGGCGTTCGCTTTGACCACCGCCAGCTGCTGGGCCGACGGCACGAACTGCCGCAGGGCCGCCAGGTTGGCGCGGTACTGGTCGAGGTCGATGACGAGCTCGGCGTTGGCGCTCATGGCCGACCCCCCTCTCCACTTTTGGTACGCGATCCACCGTCCGGAGACGCAGAAGCGTTCAAACTGTCACAAAAGTGGTGGAGGGCGCGGGGCAGTTCCCGGGCCACGTCGGAGGCGACGAAGGGGCCGCCGAGCCGCTCGGCGGCGAGGCCGTGCAGCAGCGCGGCGACCGAGCCGGCGTCGAAGGCATCCAGGCCGCGCGCGAGCAACGATCCGGCGAATCCGGCCAGCACGTCACCGGCACCGGCCGTGCCGAGCCAGGCCGTGCCGGACGTGTTGACGCGGGCGCGGCCGTCCGGAGCGACGATCAACGTCCGCGCCCCCTTGAGCAGGACCGTGGCGGACCACCGTTCCGCGGCCCGGCGAGCGTGGCCGAGCGGATCGGCCTCGACCTGCGACCGCTCGACGCCGAGCATCGAGGCCAGCTCCCCCGCGTGAGGCGTGAGCAGGGCATCGACCTCGAAAGACTCCGGCAGATGACTCAGCGCCGTCGCGTCGACCACGAGCGGCACGCCGTCGTCGAGTGCCGAGGCCAGGGGAGCCGGCGAATCCTCGCCGCCGGGTCCGACGACCCACGCCTGCACCCGTCCCGCACCGGCGACGACCTCGGGAGCCCGGTCGACGACCCGGTGCGACAACTCCTCGGCACCGACGAAGCGGATCATGCCGACCGGTCCGGCCTGCGCCCCCGCGACGCACAGGTGTGCGGCTCCGGCATAGGCGGACGAACCGGCGCGGATCCCGAGCACTCCGCGCGTGTACTTGTGGTCGGTGTCCGCCGGCACGATGCGCGCGCGGAACCGGCCGCCATCGGAGGCTTCGAGCGATTCGAGTGCCGGCTCGGCGGTCAGGTCGAGTCCGATGTCCACGACGCCGACCCGGCCGGCCAGGGCGGCCGCCGGCCCGAGGAGCAGACCGTACTTGGCGGTCGCGAACGTCACGGTGTGATCGGCCCGGATCGCGGGCCCGTCCAGCCGGCCGTCGTCGACACCGATGCCCGAGGGCACGTCGACGGCGACCACGAACGGCTTCGCACGGTCGACCCATGCAGCCCACTCGGCGGCCACACCGGACAGGCCCGGACGCGCACCGATCCCGAAGATCGCGTCGACGGCGAATCGGTGACCCTCGGGTCGCTCGATGACATGGGCCCCGGCCCGGCGAGCAACCGCCAGTCCCGCCGCGTGCACCTTCGCCTCGTCGAGCAGGCACAGGTTGACGCGCCGACCCCGCTCGCACAGCCGAGCAGCGGCGAACAACGCGTCGCCACCGTTGTTACCGGGACCGACCAGTACGACCACGGCCTCGGTGGCCGGCAGCAGGTCGAGCAGCCGTTCGGCCAACCCCGCCGCGGCCTGCTGCATGAGCTGGTCCCAGCCCACCGAGGCGGCGGCGACCTCCTCCGCCGCGCGCACCTGGGCCACGGTGTGGGCGGTCAGCATCAGGTCACTCGACCGTGACGGACTTCGCGAGGTTGCGCGGCTGGTCCACGTCGTGACCCAGCAGTTCGGCCAGCTCGCAGGCGAAGATCTGCAGCGGCACCGTGGCCACGAGCGGCTGCAGCAAGGTGGGCACCTTGGGCAGCCGGATCACCACGTCGGCGAAGGGCAGGACCGAGTCGTCGCCGTCCTCGACCAGCACGATCGTGTGGGCGCCACGCGCACGCACCTCCTGGATGTTGCTGACGATCTTCTCCTGCAGTTGATCTCGCGCGCGGGGCGGAACGACGACGAAGATCGGCAGTCCCTTCTCGACCAAGGCGATCGGGCCGTGCTTCAGTTCGCCGGCCGCAAAGCCCTCGGCGTGGATGTACGCCAGTTCCTTGAGCTTGAGCGCGCCCTCGAGCGCCACGGGGTAACCCACGTGGCGTCCCAGGAACAGGATCGAACGCCGGTCGACCAGATCCGCCGCCAGCTTGCGCACCTGATCGCCCTGGTCGAGCATCCGCTGGACGCCCTCGGGGATCTTGTGCAGTTCGTCGAGGATCTGGCCGATCTCGTCGCCGTACTTCGTGCCCTTGACCTGGGCCAGGTACAGACCGAGCAGGTAACAGGCCACGACCTGGGCCAGGAATCCCTTCGTCGACGCGACGGCAACCTCGGGTCCGGCGTGGGTGTAGATCACGGCGTCGGACTCGCGCGGGATGGTCGAACCGTTCGTGTTGCAGATCGACAGGACCCGGGCGCGCTGCTGGCGGGCATAACGAATCGCCATCAGGGTGTCCATGGTCTCGCCGGACTGGCTGATCGCGACCACGAGCGTCGACCGGTCGATGATCGGATCGCGGTACCGGAACTCCGAGGCCAGTTCGACCTCGCAGGGGATGCGGGTCCAGTGCTCGATCGCGTACTTCGCGACGAGACCGGCGTACGAAGCGGTACCGCACGCGATGATGATGATCTTGTCGATCTCACGCAGTTCGTCGTCGGAGAGGCGCATCTCGTCGAGCTGCAGCCGACCGTCGAGATCGGTCTTGCCCAGCAGAGTGTCGGCGACCGCCTTGGGCTGTTCGTCGATCTCCTTGGTCATGTACCAGGCGTAACCGCCCTTCTCGGCGGCCGTGACGTCCCAGTCGACCGTGTACTCGGTCGTCTCGGCCGGATTGCCGTGGAAGTCGGTCACCTCAATCGAGTCGGCCGTGATCGTGACGACCTGGTCCTGACCCAGCTCGATCGCGTCGGAGGTGTAGTCGATGAACGCGGCCACGTCCGAGCCCAGGAAGTTCTCGCCCTGTCCGCGGCCCACGACGAGTGGGGAGTTGCGGCGTGCGCCGATGACGACGTCCGGGTTCTGCGCATCGGCGAAGACCAGGGTGAACGCACCCTCCAGTTGGCGACACACCGCGCGGACCGCGGCCGGCAGATCGGATTCGTCCTGCAGTTCGCGGTGCAGCAGGTGCGCGACGACTTCGGTGTCGGTCTCGGAGTGGAACTCGTACCCTGCCGTCTGGAGATCCTCGCGCAGCACCATGAAGTTCTCGATGATGCCGTTGTGCACGACGGCGATCCGCTCGCCGGGATCAAGGTGCGGATGAGCGTTCGCGTCGGTCGGACCACCGTGCGTCGCCCAGCGCGTGTGGCCCACGCCCGTGCGCGAACTGGGCAGCGCGTTCTGGGCCAGTTCGGCATCGAGGTTGGCCAGCTTCCCGGCCTTCTTGGCCCAGGAGATGCGGTCGCCGTCGACAAGACCGACCCCCGTGGAGTCATATCCGCGGTATTCAAGGCGTCGCAACCCACCCATGACGACATCCAGCGCCTGACGATGGCCCACGTATCCCACGATTCCGCACATGGGGTTCAGGGTACCGAGTGCGCGGTCGCATGACGCGCTGGTGACAATGGTGGGTATGTCACGGGACCCCTCCCCCTATGTGGAGTTGGAACGCGCGGCGTGGGCCGACCTGGCGCGCGACGCGATCCAACCGATGACGGGAGAGGAGATCGAGCGCGTCCGTGGCCTGGGCGAGGAACTGGATCTCGACGAGGTGCAGCAGGTCTACGTCCCGCTGACCCAGCTGATCAGCCTGCGTGTCCGACTGGCCGAGGCGCTCTATCGCGCCACGGAACGGTTCCTGGGCGATCCCCAGCCCGACCGGGTGCCGTTCATCATCGGCCTGGCCGGATCGGTGGCCGTGGGCAAGTCGACGACGGCTCGGCTGCTGCGCGACCTGCTGGCCCAGCACGACGACCACGCGAACGTCGCCCTGGTGACGACCGATGGATTCCTGCTGCCGAACGCCGAACTCGAACGTCGCGGCATCATGCATCGCAAGGGGTTTCCCGAGTCGTACGATCGCAAGGCCCTGCTGCGCTTCATCATGCAGGCCAAGAGCGGTGCCGAATGCATCGAGGCGCCCGTGTACGACCACCTGACCTACGACCGCACGGACGAGATCGTCCAGATGAAGCGGCCCGACATCTTGATCGTGGAAGGGCTCAACGTGCTGGCGCCGCCCCGACTGCGCGGGGACGGGTCACCCGGTCTGGCGATCAGTGACTTCTTCGACTTCTCGGTCTACGTCGACGCGAACAGCCGCGACATCCGGCGGTGGTACATCAGCCGGTTCCTGCGTCTGCGCGAGACCGCGTTCGCCGACCCGGCCTCCTACTTCCACCGCTACAGCACGCTGACCGACAGTGAGGCCGTCGCGCGGGCCGAAGAACTGTGGGACACGATCAACTGGCCCAACCTGCGCGAGAACGTCGCCACGACGCGCGGCCGGGCGGACCTGGTGCTGCGCAAGTCCGCGGACCACAGCGTCGAATGGGTGCGGCTGCGCAAGCTCTGACGCCGCGCGCACGTCTGTGGGCTTCGGCCCCGCAGAGAATGGAGTGTTGTCCCCAGTTCTGAGGGCTGTTCACCGTGACGCTGCCGCGAGACGATTTCTGCCGTGAAACACCCACCCAGGGCTCTGCTGCGCGATAGTGTCCGCGCGTGACGTGGAGCGAGAAGGCCGACACGTGGATCCACAAGATCCTCGGCGGCGTCGTACTGTGCTTCCTGGCCCAGTCCGTTCTCGACGCGTGGTCCTCACCTGACATCCACCCGCTGGTGTGGCTGCAACTGCTCGCCATGGCGGCCGCGGCCGCTCAACTGCTGCTCGACCACGGCGGCCCCGTCGTCGTCGCGACGATGACGCTGGCCGCCATCGCCGCCGTTCTCGCGGGCGCGGAGGACGTGACCGGCGGCACCGGAGGCGATGCCAACGTCGCCTTCCTGATCGTCTCGGTCAACGGGTACCTCGCTGCCGCACTGCTGCGGCCGGTCGCGGCCATCACCGTCATCCTCACGGTCACGACCACTTACTCGATCGCCTTCGACGCCGCCCGAACCCGTACCGACACGGCCCTGGAATTCCTCACCGTGCTGACCTCGGCGCTGGCTGCCGGCCTCTTGGCAGAGTCGGCACGTCGCTCGTCCGCGCGCGCCGATCAGGCCGAGCAGACCTCCCTGGTCGCTCGACGAGCTCTGGCCGCTCGTACCGGCGCCGATGCCGCATCGACCGAGACGCGCCGACTCATGCACGACCATCTCATTGCCGCGTTGTCACTGGTCGCCAACGGATCCGCGCGAGAACACTCCCAAGCCGCCGCGGCAGCCGCGGTAGCAGCCATGTCGGACAGCTCCGAACACTCGGGCCGGAAGGTTCGCGAGCTGGCCAAGCATTCACTGGGCATCGACGTCACCGAGGTGCCGCAGCCCTTGGAACAGCTGGAGCTGGACGTGCCGCCGATGGTCCGCGACGCCGTCGCCGACGCCACTCTCGAAGCACTTCGGAACATCGCCCGCCACGCCTGCACCGATCATGCGCGGGTCGAGGTGGAGTCCGGACCCGCAGAACTCGTGGTGCGCGTCATCGACGCAGGACGCGGGTTCATGGTCGACGATCAGCAGAGCTTCGGAATCCGGTTGTCGATCCAGTCCAGGATGGCCGAGGTCGGCGGTACCGCCACGATCGATTCGGCCCCGGGGTCCGGCACGACGGTCACCCTGCGCTGGTCGGCACCGGCCGCCACCCATCAAGGACCGGCTCGTCGCTGGCGGTCGCTGCACGACGCGCTGGGGTCGGTCGGCCCGATCGTCGTCGCCTTTCCCCTGGCCGAACTGATCAGCCAGGTGGCCATGATGCTGGCGCTGCCCGGCCCGCGTCCGGTCGCGTCGATCACGTTCGGGACGACGGTCGTCATCGCCTGCCTGGCCATGCTCTGGTGGGTCTGGCGTGCACCGTTGCGAGGGTGGATGGTCCTGACCTGTCTGCTCGGCACACCGATCGCGGTGGTCGCTGGCCTGCACCTGGCCGGCCCGGGCGCCCTGCGCGGTTTCGACTCCTGGATCGTCGGTATCGCCGGCATCTCCATCTTCGTGCTCTGCTTCGTCGGCCCGGTCTCTGCTGCACTGGTGACGCTCGCAGCCGTGTTCGCCGCCATCTGGGTGATGGCATCGCTCGATCCGACGATGGGCGTCGCCGATGCCACCGCACCGCTCAGTCAGACCCTCCTGCACGCTGGCGTGGCGTTCGGCACGGCCTACGTCATTCATCGGTTCGGTGCCGCGACCCGGCACAATCATGCGTTGATCGTCGATCAATTCCTGGCTTCCGAACGCGAACGCAATCGACTCAGCCTCCTCGAGACGATCGATCACGACGTCCGTACCCTGTTGGAGCGCGCTGCCTCCGGCGGGATCGACCCCGAGGACGCCGAGACGGCCAAGACCGCCGAAGTCCAGGCCAGACGGATTCGCGACGAGATCCTCGCCCCGGGACTGATCACGCCGACGACTCGGCACGCGATCGATCGGGCCAGGGCCCGCGGCGTCTCGGTCCGGATCCACCCGGGTCGCGAATCGGCAAGCTCCGGTCAGTTCATTGAGGCGGTGCTCGGCCACGTGTTGCCTCGCGTCACCGAGGACGCCGTGGTCGTCGTCTCACCGGCGACCACCGTCACTCCCACGACGGTGGTCTCAGTCCAGCCGCCCTTCGCCACGGGCCCGGGATTCGTCGTGGCCGATCACGCAGTCGACATCGTGAACAGGTCAGGAATGACGCTGTTCACCGGTGTTCAGAAGTCCAGATGACCTTCGGTGCGCGCTGAGTTGATGAGGCCCTGGGTGTTTCCGGGCTCGATCCCCGCCTCGCGATAGGCCTTGCCGGCCCGTCTCAGGTGTTCCCTGACCGTCACCACCTCGACGCCGAGTGTGCGAGCGACCATCCGGTTGGATGCACCCTCAGTCAGCAGGCGAAGGATCTCCAGTTGGCGGGCGGTCAGCCGGGTGGCACTGATTCCGTCCGACACCAGGGCGTGTGCCATGGCCGTCGAACACACGAACTCGCCCGCTGCCACGTTGCGGATCGTGTCGACGACGACATCGACGGGATCCACTTTCAGGATCAGTCCACTCGCGCCGGCCTCGACGGCGCGGCGTACGGGGACCGGTCGTTCCTCACTGGTGAACACCACGACGTGAGCGCCTCGAGCCGTCAGCCGGCCCACGTCCGTTTCGATGCTCTGGCCGGGAGGCCGCGGCATCGTCAGGTCGAGGGCCACC
This sequence comes from uncultured Aeromicrobium sp., assembly GCA_964473845.1. GTDB lineage: Bacteria > Actinomycetota > Actinomycetes > Propionibacteriales > Nocardioidaceae > Aeromicrobium. Next base: position 2,382 of record CAYYQO010000066.1, on the reverse strand, counting down.
ACGTCGGCGTCCGCCCCGGGGCCGGCCAGGAGTGCATCAACGGTCGCGGCGATGGCCACGACCTCGACGTCTGGAGCATGCCGCCGGACGGACGCCGCGATGCCTTCGAGGACGATGGGCTGATCGTCCACGGCGGCAACGCGAATGTGCGCCATCTGCGCGGTCCTTCCCTGCCAGAACTCGGAGTTTCACCACGGATCGTAGCGCCCGCAGGACCGGGTGCCGCCCGACCAAGCCGTTTTGAGACGGCTCCGGTCACTTCGCATCGCTGCGAACCTTGCCACCGAGGCCCTCGGCGCCCCCGGGTTCAGCGCATGCGATGGACACGAATCACACCGTCAGCTTCTTGAACCATTGGTCGGCCCAGGCTGTGGCGCGGTATCCCATCGCCTCGTTGACCGCGATCATGTGGTCGTTCTTCGCGTCGTTCCACGTCACGATGCGGGCGCGTCCGTCGAGCAGGTCCGCGGCCTCGCGCATGGCCTGGCGTTTCACGGCCAGCCCCAGTCCGTGGCCACGATGAGTGGGCAGCACCAAGGTGTCCCACTGGTACACCTCGGTCGAGTTCGCCGGGAACACCAATTGGGTGTGACCCGCCAGCGTGCCGTCCGGCGCCACCGCCACCACGGTCTGGGCGGTGCGGTTCTGGCGCTTCCACTGGTCGACCTCGGTCAAGATCCGATCGGCGTCCCAGAACTCGTTCTCGAGCTCTGTCTCGCCCGAGGGTGCCTCCTGGTTCAGCAACGCCCGCAGTTCCGCGTACTGCTCGATCCAGTGCGCGGGCGGCTCCGAGCGCCAGCCCACCAGCGTGTAGCCGTCCCGCGGCTCGGCTGGCACCAGGACCGCGGGCAGGGCCAATTCGCGCTGCATGTTCGTGGTGTCGTGCCGGTAGCCGCGAGCCATCACGAACTCGCGGCCCGGTGACGTCTCGTCGTCAATCGGCCGCAAACTCTCGACCAGGATCGTGTCGCGGCCGTCCTCGGCCACCCGCAGTTCCAAGCGCTCGAGCAAGGCTGTCCCGTACCCGCGGCGGCGCAGTTCGGGAGGGACGCCGATCTCGGCGTACGCGATCGTGGCATTGTCACGCTCGGGCAGTTCCACCACGGCGACACCCACCGCTGTCTCACCGACGCGAGCCACCAGCGCATCATGGCGGACGTATTCATCGCCCACCAGCATCACGCGCAATTCATCGGGCAGCCACGGCTGGTCGATGTCTCGCGTCTGGGAGCGCCCGTACACGTCACAGAACTCGACGAATGCACCGTGGTCGGTCGGATCCAGCGTTTCGATCGTCACCGCCATGGCCCCAGTCTTCCACCGATCGGGGCGGTTGAGCCTGCTGAATCAGAGCGAGAGGTTGGTGCGGACGACCTCGGCGAGACGATCGGCGATCTCGTGAGCCTGCTCGGAGGTGGGTGCCTCGACCATGACGCGCACGAGCGGCTCGGTCCCGGAGGGACGCAGCAGCACCCGGCCGAACTCACCCAGCTTGGCCTCGGCGGCCTCGACCTCGGCGCGAACGACCTCGTTCGTCGCAGCTCCGGCACGGTCGACCCCGCCCACGTTGACCAGGACCTGCGGCAGTCGCTGCATGACCGTGGCCAGTTCGGACATCGTGCGTCCGGACGCGGCCATCTCGGCTGCGAGGTGGAGCGCCGTGAGCGTGCCGTCGCCGGTCGTGGCATACCGACTCATGATGACGTGACCGGACTGTTCACCGCCGAGCGTGTAGCCGCCCTCGCGCATCGACTCGAGCACGTAGCGGTCACCCACGGCCGTGCGCAGCACCGTGATGCCGGCGGCCTCCATCGCCCGGGTGAAGCCGAGGTTGCTCATGACGGTGGCAACCACCGTGTCGTCGACCAGCAGTCCTTCACGCTGGGCCCGCAGGGCCAGGATCGCCAGGATCTGGTCACCGTCGACGACCTCGCCGAACTGGTCGACGGCCAGGCACCGGTCGGCGTCGCCGTCGAATGCGAAGCCCACGTCGGCACCCCGCTCGACCACGACGCGACGCAGGTCCTCCATGTGGGTGGACCCGCACTGCTCGTTGATGTTCAGGCCGTCGGGTTCGGCATGGATCGCGATGACCTCGGCACCAGCGCGCGCAAAGGCATCCGGCGCCGATTCGTGGGTCGCGCCGTTGGCGCAGTCCAGCACGACCTTCAATCCGTCCAGCCGCGTGGGCAGCGTGTCGAGCAGGTGACGGACGTACGCGCCCAGACCGGTGTGGCTGTCGCCGATGCGCCCCACATCAGCGCCCGTCGGGCGATCCCAGGGCTCTTCGAGGCGTTGTTCGATCGCCGCCTCGATCTCGTCGTCGAGCTTGACCCCGCCGCGCGCCAGGAACTTGATGCCGTTGTCGGGCATCGGGTTGTG
>CAYYQO010000065.1:8585-14787 GCA_964473845.1 uncultured Aeromicrobium sp. | reverse complement strand
ACCACGGTGTCGTCCGCGATCGCCACGGCGTCCGCGAGCGTCAGCGTCGTGGCCGAACCGAAGCCGCCACGCTGACCACCCGTGGTCGAACTGCCGGGCGACACCACGAGCAGATTGCTGCCCAGCGAGTCGATCTGCCTGGCGACCTCGTCCTGGGCACCCTGGCCCAGCCCGACGGTCAGGATCACCGACGAGACGCCGATGATGATGCCGAGCATCGTCAGGGCCGACCGCAGCGCGTGCGCACGGACCGCCTCGAGACCGGTGCGGAACGTCTCGGCCCAATTCACGCCAGGCTCCAGGTCGACGTGTCGACGACGCGACCGTCGCGGACGACGACCTGCCGATCGGCCCGCTGCGCCACGTCGTGCTCGTGCGTGATCAGCACGATTGTGCGACCCAGGTCGGAGAGTTCGTCGAACAGCGCCAGCACATCCGCCGTCGACCGGGAATCGAGGTTGCCGGTCGGTTCGTCGGCCAGCACCATCGCCGGATCGGTCACGAGGGCACGCGCGACGGCCACCCGCTGCTGCTGGCCACCCGAGAGTTCGCCGGGCCGGTGCTCGGCCCGGTCCCCCAACCCGACCCGGGCGAGCGCCGCGACGGACCGTTCACGCCGCTCGTCGCGCTCGACACCCGCGTACACCAGCGGCAGCTCGACATTGCGCCACGCCGACAGACTGGGCAGCAGGTTGAACTGCTGGAACACGAAGCCGATCAGCCGGTTGCGGACCTCGGCCAGTCGCGTCTCGTCCAACGTCGAGACGTCCTCGCCGGCCAGGCGGTAGGTGCCGTCCGTCGGCACGTCGAGACAGCCCAGGATGTTCATGAGCGTCGACTTGCCCGATCCCGAGGGCCCGACGATCGCGACGTACTCGCCCTCCGCGACGTCCAGGTCGACGCCCGCCAGCGCGGCCACCTCGATCTCGCCCGCCGTATAGATCTTGCGCACGTCCTGCAGCGTGATGAGTGAGCTCATGACCGACCACCGGGCATCGCGCCGCCGGGGAACTCGCCGCCCGGCATTCCGCCGTCGGGTGACCCGCCGCCCGGGAAGCCGCTCTGCTCGCCGCTACCGCCGGACGAGCGCCCGCCCGTGCGCATGGCCTGCTCGTACTGGACCGTGTCGCCCTCCGAGAGTCCCTTCACGATCTCGGTCGTCATGCCGAACGTCTCACCGATCTCGACCTCGGTCTTCTCGGTCTTGCCATCGGTGACCTTCGTGACGAAGGCGGTGTCGTCCTCCGTCGTGATCGCCGCGGTCGGGACCGTCAGCACGTCGTCACGCGACTCCACGATGATCGAGACGGTCGCGGACGTGCCGGCGTAGAGCTCCTTCTGCTCACCCGTCAACGCGATCGTGACCGGGAACGTCGCGGTGCCGTCCGTGCCGGTCTCGGCGACGCGGCCGACCTCCCCGACGGTGCCGAAGACGGCCTCCGTCGCACCGGTGGGCGTGACTTGGGCCTGCATCCCCGTCGTGATGCGCTGGACGTCTGCGGCCGAGATCGACGCCGTCAGCACGAATCGGCTGGGCGTGATGACGGTGATGCCCGCATCCGTCGACGTCGCTGTGGTTCCGGCACCTGCGCCTGCGGAGCCGCCGGAGCCTCCACTGGTGCCGGCCTGGTCGCCCTCCTCGTACCCGACCGAGGCGACCATGCCCGCGAACGGCGCGGTCAGCGTCGCGTCGTCGAGCGCCTGCTGCGCCTCGACGACGTCCGCCTGAGCACTCGCGACCTTCGCCGTGTTGGCGGCCTGCTGGGCCGACGACTCGGCGCCGTCACCGGCGGCCGTGGTCTCGGCCGCGTCCAGCTGCGCCTGCGCCGACGCCAGGGCCGCCTGCAGTGCGGTCGTGTCGATCGAGGCGAGTTCCTCACCCTGACGGACGGTGTCCCCCGCGGCGACCCGCACGCCCGTCACCCGACCGGAGGACGAAAACGCGAGCGTCACCGAGCGGGCCGCCGCGAGCGTCCCACTGCCACTGACGGTGTCCTGCACCGTCGACGTCGACGCCTCGGCCGTCGTGGTCGTACTCATCGCACCGTCGGCATCCGAGCGGCCGACGTACCACGTCACCGCCGCGATCAGCACGACGGCAGCCACCGCCGACAGCCGCCGTCGACGGGTGCCGAACAGGCTCGCAATCTTTCCCATGCCATCCTCCAGGTCGGGTCGAGATCCGACTCTGGAGCGGCCACATGTGACGCCACTTCGGCGTGCCTGTGAGATCCCTGTGCATCCTGATGCATACCGGAGAGTAGAACTCTGAGTCACCCCTGTCTCGACGGGCGAAACAGGACTTCGATCTCACCTCCGCGCGACGCGATTTCATGGCACACTGGCGGGACCATGACGGCCGAACGCTCCATCGAAACCGGATCTGCTGCCCAGCAGGCCCGCGACGTCGCCTACCTGCTGCGGCAGGCCCAGGAAGTGGCCGCCGAACTCGAGGCGGGCGCCACCGCCGAAGCCGAACGCATCACGACCGAGGCCCGACGCCTGCAGGCCGAGGCGCGGCTGCTCTATGACGACGCCCAGCAGGTCAGTGACGCCGCCCAGGCCCAATTGGCCTCGGCCCACGAACAACTCGATCGCGCCTCCGAAGACGCCAGCACGATCGTGTCCGATGCGGGCGAGCAGGCGTCGAGCCTGCTGAACGAGGCCGATCGCCACCGCGAGGAGGCCGAGCAGGAGGCCGCGACCGCGCTGGCCGCGGCCCGCGAACGCTCCGAGGCGATCCTCAAGGAGGCAGCCATCGAGGCCGGCCGACTGCTGGCCGAGTCCCGCGAGAACGCCGACGAGCTGCTCGAGGACGCCCAGCGCCGGGCCGATGAACTGGTCTCCGCCGCCACGGACGCCGCCGCACGTCGTATGGCCGAGGCCGACGAACACGTCGAACGCATCGTCGGAGAAGCCGAGGAGCACACCGCCGAGATCACCGAGGCGGCCAGCCGCAACGCTGAGTCCGTCGTCGAGACCGCCATCACCGAGGCCCAGCGCACCCGCGTCGAGGCCGACGAGGTGCGCGCTCACGCCGAGGCCGAGGCCGCCCGGCTCGTCGACGAGGCACAGGCCGAGGCGGATCGGGCACTCATGTCGGTGCGGTCCGAGCTGGGCGAGACCCGGTCGACGATCGAGCTGTTGCTGGACAACGGCCGCCTCGAGGTCGAGCGCATCCGCCAACAGGCCAATCGCGAGGCCGCTGCCCACGTCCGCCGCGTCCGCGCCATGACGCTCGACATTGTCGGCCGACTGCGTGCTCGCCTGACCCGTGAGATCGATCGGGCCGACGGGGTCGCCGCCGATCTGGCCCGGGCCGCCGACGAGGTACTGTCCGATGCCCAGGAACGCGCCGAGCGCACGCTCGTCGACGCGAACCGCGAGGCCACCAGACTCCGCACGCACTCCGAGGCGATGGCCCAGGCCACCGAGGAACGTGCCTCACGCCGGCTGGCCGAGGCCGAGGCCGGAGCCCGGCTGCTGCGGTCCAAGGTCAGCGACGAGGTCCTCGGTGCCCAGCGCGAGGCACTGCGCGAGAGCAAGGCCCGTCGGGACGAGGCCGCGCAGGTGCTGGCCGAGGCGCGTGAACACGCCGCCGAACTGAAGGAACAGGCCCGCCAGGTCCTGGCCGCGGCCCGGGTCGAGGCCGATGGCATGCTGAACGCTCGCGCCCGGGCCGCCGACGAACTGTCGAAGTTGTCCGATGTGATCACCGTGCTCAACGACGAGGAGAAGTCGACCGAATGACCGAGACGACCGAGGACTTCCGCATCGTTCTCCGGGGCTTCGACACGACCCAGGTGCTGACGCGCCTGCGCGACCTCGAGGCCGAGAACGAGCGTCTGCGGGCCGCCAGCTCTGCGCCCCGAGCGGTTGCCCCCTCGGACGATTCGGTGACGTACGAGCATCTCGGCCAGCGCATGGTGCGCATCCTCAATCTCGCCAAGGACGAGGCCGCCGAGTTGCGCAGTGGCGTCCAGGCCGAGATCGACGCGATCCACGCGGCCACCGAGGAGGACTGCCAGCGGCTGCGCGACCATGCCGAGGTCTACGCCGAGACCGTGCGCGCCGACGCGGATGCCCAAGTGACCCAGCTGATCGAGGGGGCCCGGGCCACGGCCGCGGATCTGCTCGATTCGGCCGAACGTGAGGCCGCGACCCGCCGCCAGGAGGCCGAGGCCATCGTCGAACAGCAACGCGCGAAGGCCGCTGCCGCCAATGCCGAGTTCGAGGCCACCATGGCCCAGCGTCGCGAGGCCGCCGACAAGGCCTTCGCCGATGCCGAGGACGAGCAGCGGACTCGGCTGCAGGAGATGGAGCGTCGGATGACCGCCCAGCACGCCGAGGCCGAGGCCGACCGCGCCGATGCCAAGCGCGAGGCGCGGCGGATCCTCGAGGACGCCGAAGCCCGGGCCACGGCACAGGTCAACGAGGCGAAGGCCACCGCCGACCGGATTCGGGCCGAGTCAGAACGCGAGCTCGCTGCGGCCGCCCAGCGTCGCGACAGCATCAACGACCAGCTCTCGAACCTGCGCCAGCTGCTCAGCAGCCTGACCGGAGCACCGGTCTCGACCCCGGCCAGCGTCGACACGGACGCCTGATCTTCTCGGTGTGTCACGCACCGCACCCTTTGCCCCTCGCGGGACCTTGGCTCCTCTGAAACAATGGACTCACCATGAGCACCCCCAATTCCGCCTTCCGGTCCGTCATGCGTGGTTATGACCCCGCCGAGGTCGACGCACACATCGCCACCTTGAAGGAGCACGCCAAGTCGCTCCGCAACCAGATCACCGAGGTCGAGGAGAAACTCGCCGCGGTGACTGAGCCCAATTTCGCTCATCTGGGCGATCGCGTCGGCCAGATCCTGACGCTCGCCGACGAAGAAGCGGCCGCGCTGCGCAAGACGACCTCCAAGGAGGTCGAACGCCAGCGCACGGATGCCGCCGACGCGGTGCGCCGGTTGCGCAAGGAGGCCGACACCTATGCGAAGGCCACCCGCACCGAGGCCGAGGAGTACGCCGAGGCCACGCGCAACACCGCAGAGGAGGAAGCTCGGGCCACCGTCCAGCGAGCCCGCGACGAGGCAGCCGAGCTGGCTGAGCAGGCCCAGCGCGAGATCGCTCGGGTCAAGGCCGAGCACGAGCGCGCCGTCGCCGACTTCGAGGCCGACCTGAACCAGCAGAAGGCCGAGGCCGCCGTCGCGCGCGCCGACGCCGAACGCCTCGACCGCGCCCGCGCCGACGAGGCCCAGCGCAAGGCCACCGCGCTCGTCGACGAGGCCAAGGCGGCCGCCGAGCGGATCCGTCTCGAGTCCGATCGCGAGGTCGCCGAGATCGAGCGTCGCCGCGATGCGATCAACGCCCAGCTGGCCAACGTGCGCCAGGCTCTCTCGTCGCTCACCGGCGAGGACGACGAGGTCCAGGGCTCCTTGTTCGAGGCGGCCGCGGACCGCGCCTGACGATCTCCTTCACGCCTGACGGCCCACTCCTTCGGGAGTGGGCCGTCAGGCGTGTTCGGCGTGCTCGACGTGGCCATCTGGGACCATGCCCGGCCGTCCAGCCGGACCATCGCCAGAGATTCCATCGGAATCCGGACGATTTTGTGACGGCAGGACTGGTCAGCAACCACTTACTACGTCATCATCATTCCCATGAGCCGCACTCGTCACATTGGACTCACGGCTGCCGTGGCGATCCTGGTGACGGGACTCATCGGCGGCACGGCCGTCCTGGCCGAGGAACGACAGGATCGGGTTCGACCCAGCGGGGACACCACGCGCGAACTGACCCCGACCCTGCAGCCCGCCAAGAAAGCCACGAGGAAGCCGGCCCTTCGGCTGACTGCGACTCCGCGCGCCGTCAACGCCGGAGCACGGGTGACGTTCCGTATCCGTACCTCCACGACCCACGCACGCACCGTCCGCATCCAGCGCTGGGACGCCAAGCGCAAGGTCTGGCGCAACGTCATCCGTCGCACCGTCCGCGGCACGACGACCGTACGTGTCATGCCACCGGCCGGAACGACTCGCTACCGCGCGCAGGCGCCCCGTGTCCGTCACCGCACCGGCGGCAAGACCCACACCCACGCCGGCGCGAAGTCGACCACCGTCACCATCACGGCACGGTCCCGCACGGCCGTGCCCCGGCCCACCACCAAGCCGGCACCCGCGCCCACCACCAAGCCGGCACCCGCGCCCACC
>CAYYQO010000065.1:1603-8485 GCA_964473845.1 uncultured Aeromicrobium sp. | reverse complement strand
GCCCACCACCAAGCCGGCACCCGCGCCCACCACCAAGCCGGCACCCGCGCCCACCGCCAAGCCGGCTCCGGCCGGACTGTCGGCCGATGAGAAGGCCCTGCTCGCAGCCGTGGTGGCCGCGCGCAGCTCGTACGCCCGGCCGGAGATCACCACAGCGACCAACACCGGCGCCGAGGCCTGCCTCACGACCTACGCGCGACAGCACAGCGCCTGGATGGCAGGCCAGGGCTCCGCGCTCGATCCGGGCTCGGCCGAACACCGCACGGCGAAGCGTCCGCTGCCCGGCGCTTCCTGCCCCGGCCACACGGTCGCCACCCTCACTCGAGCCGTCGGCACGACCACGTCGACCGCCGCCGCCGTCGCCGCCACGGTCGACTCGTGGCTGTCGTCGCCCTACGGCGAGACCGATCGACTGCTGTCGGCCTGCCACGATGCCCCGGCCTTCGAGTTCGGCGTGGCGGCATCCACCGTCGGCGGGACGCGGTGGTTCACGGTGCTGATCGCCTCGGACACGCCCGCGACCCGCAGTTCGGGGGTGTGCTGAATGGCTGCTGTACCCGGGATCCAGCCCCGCCTGAACGAGCCGACCCAGCATCTGGTCCGTCGCTTCACGTACGGATTCAACACCCGGCTCGAAGCTGAGGTGATGCGGTATCGCGACGGCGGCGCCTGGTTCGAAGCCCAACTCGCCCCGGGTGGCGACCCCGGCGCCGACGCCGCGCTGAACTGGCTGCCGCACCTCAAGGACTCACCCGCCACGGCCTGGGCGAACACGAAGGCCGGCACGTACGGCGGGTGGCAGTACGGCAACGACCTGGTCAAGTACACCCTCGCGCGCCGGGTCCTGGCCGTGAACCAGGTGCACGAGGTCATGGTCGACTTCTGGTCCAACCTGTTACACATCCCGGCCGGCGAGGACGCCAGCTTCCCGTGGCGGATGGACTACGACACCCAGGCGATCCGGCCGAACGCGCTCAGCAGCTACAAGGCACTGCTGCGCGCCGCCGTCACGCACCCGTCGATGTCGGGCTACCTGTCGAACTACAACAACACCAAGACGAAGATCAACGAGAACCTCGGCCGCGAGCTGCTCGAGCTCTACACCGTCGGCCGCAAGGCGGGGTACACCGAGAACGACGTCAAGAACTCGGCCCGGTTGCTGACCGGCTTCACCGTCGCGGTGGGCAAGGACTACGCCGCGGGCTACAACCCCGCGCTGCACCACACCGGACCCGTGACGATCATGGGCCGCACCTTCACGAACGCGGCCGCCGACGGTCGCGCGGAACTGAACACCTACCTGGACTGGCTGGCCACGCGGCCCGAGACCGCCGCCCGCATCGCCAAGCGGCTGTGTGTCCGGTTCATCAGCGACGACCCACCGCAGAGCTCGATCGACGCGGTGGCGGCGACCTATCTGTCCTCGGGCACCGACATCAAGGCCTGCCTGCGCACGTTGATCGGTCACCCCGGCTTCCGCGCCTCGGCCTTCCAGAAGGCACGCACGCCGATCGAGGACGTCCTCGCGACGCAGCGGGCCTGCGACATCGTGCCCACCGGCGCCGGCGACAACAGCCACCTCGATTCGTTCTCCTGGATGTGCAGCTGGACCGGGCAGACCCCGCTCTCGTGGCCGCGTCCGGATGGATTCCCCGAACAGTCCGACACGTACCTCTCCCCCGCACGGCTGCTGAGGTCATGGACCGCCAAGACGTGGATGGCCGACACGAAGGGCAAGCTGACCAAGGCCTCCCGGCCGTCCCCCCGCAACGTGCTGCCGCCGGTGTGGCCGCTGCCGTTGGCCGACCTGGTCCACCACCAGTCGGTCATGATGACGGGCCGACGCGCGACGCCCGAGGTCCTCGCCGGAGCGGCGACGCTCGCGGAGAAGTCTTCCTCGCACGTCTTCAAGGAGACGTGGGAACGCAATCCCGACTACCTGGCGTGGATGCTGACCCTGGTCCGCACCGCGATCCTGAACGCGCCGGAGGCGATGCTGCGATGAGCGACGGACACGACGCGGCCTGCGCCGACTACGGCGTGACCCGCCGCAACCTGCTGAAGTCGGCCGGCGTGGTCGGCATGGCCGGAGTCGCCACCTCGATGTTCGGCGACGTCCTGACCTCGACCGCGTACGGCGCCACGAACGGCAACATCCTGATCGTGCTGTCCCTGCGCGGTGGCGCCGACGGCATGTCGATGCTGGTCCCCCATGCCGAGTCCGCCTACTACGCCGCCCGGCCGAACATCGCCCTGCAGAAGGGCCAACTGCTCAGCCCTGATGCCACCTTCGGACTGCATCCCTCGTTCAAACCGCTCGAGGGGCTGTGGAACTCCGGGCAGATGGCGGCGATCCACGCCGTCGGACTGCCCACGCCGAACCGCTCACACTTCGAGGCGATGGAGTTGGTCGAGGACGCCGACCCGGGATCGTCCGAGCGCATCGGCTGGCTCAACCGGATGATCGGCTGCTTCACGTCGAACGACATCTTCGACGGCATCCAGGTCGGATCGACCGTGATGCCGACCTCGCTGATCGGACCCCAACCCTCGTTCGCCACGTCGGACTTCACGTCCCTGTCGGCGCCGTGGGGCGACAACGCGAATCTCGGACCGCGGGTCCGTTCCGTGCTGTCGAACATGTACCGCGACGCGGGCACCGTGATCGGCCGCGCCGGGCAAGAGGCGATCGCGCTCGACCAGCGCACCGGGAGCATCGCCGCCGAGGAGAAGAAGGGCCCGCAGAACGGCGCCGTCTACCCGCAGTACAACGACCTCGGCACCGCGCTCGCGAGTTCCGCCGCTCTCATCCGCTCGGGCGTCGGCGTGCGGGCGATCGCGGTGGACTTCGGCGGCTGGGACCACCACGTCGACATCTCGTGGCGGATCAGCAGTCAGATCGAGCAGATGTCGAAGTGCATCGCCGCGTTCCTGACCGATCTGGGCGCGCTCGCCTCGAAGGTCACGATCGTCACGGTGAGCGAGTTCGGCCGCCGGCTGGAGCAGAACGGCGCCGCCGGACTGGACCACGGTTACGGCAATGCGGTATTCGCCTTCGGCGCCGGCGTCAAGGGCGGCTACTACGCGAACTGGCCCACGCTGTCGTCGGGCAAGCAGGTCGACGGCGATCTCGCGGTGACGACCGACTACCGCAGCGTGCTGGCCGAGATCCTGAAGGCGCGATTCCCCGAGGTGGGCATCGGCACGGTGTTCCCCGGCCTGACCCAGTCGAACCTGGGCTTCATGCGACCGTCCTGAGTCCCGCGCCTCAGTCGTGGAAGGCCCGCGCGCGCCGCCCGCTGAACTCCTCGGCCGTGATCGCGATATGCACGAGATCCTCGCCGCCCGCCCACGAATGCGGCAGCCGACTGCCGAAGGTCTCGACCTGCGCGTCCGTCGCGCGCGCCGCCTTTCCGCGCACCGTGACGCTCCAGCCCATTTGATACAGGTCGTCGTGATAGTCGGCCTCGAAGATGAAGTCGCCTCCGACGATCGAGGCCAACTGGGACGTGCGCGGGGTGTTGATCAGCACGACGTCGTTGTCGTAGGCGTAGTTGACCGGCAGCAACTGCAGACGGCCGTGGGTGAGGAACGCGATGCGGGCGAACCGGCCGACTGCCAACAGTTCACGGCACTCGTCCAGTTCCAGTTCTTGGATCGATCCGGTGCTCATGCTTCCATTGTGCTCCTTCGGAGCGGTTACGGTACGGGCATGGCATCTGTTCGCAGTGCGTGGTTGGCCGGCTTCGGTGTCGTGTTCGTGGCACACCTGGTGTTGCTGCTGCTCGACGTGCAGCCGTGGGACACCGTCACGAAGTGCCTCATCGCTCCGCTGCTGGCGGCCTGGGTCATCGAGCAGGGCGGTCCACGCGTCGTCGCGCTGGCCCTGTTCTTCTGCTTCCTCGGAGACCTGTTCCTGGACCTCGACGGCTTCTTCCTGCCCGGCATGGCGGCTTTCGCTGCCGCGCACGTGTGCTTCGTGACGTTCTTCGTCCGGCGTGGCGCCCTCGCCGCGCTGCGACGGCGGTGGTGGATCCCCGTGGTCCTGCTGGCGTGCGGCATCGCCCTGCTGGCGTGGGTGTGGGGCGGCCTCGATGCCGAACTGCGCATCCCCGTCGTGATCTACGCGCTGCTGCTCTCGACGACAGCCGCCACTGCGCTCGCCGTCGACGTGCGAGCCGGCATCGGCGCCCTGCTGTTCCTGTTCAGCGACGGGCTGATCGCCGCACGGATCGCCGAGCGGCTGCCCGAGGACTCGACATTCGGCGGTTTCGTCGTGATGCTGACGTACGGCCTCGCCCTGTTCTTCCTCGCGACCGCGATCGTGCAGAAGGAGGCCCGTACCCGCAGCGTCGGCGGGTTCGACCCGACGCGGCCGACGGACTGTTGGCCGACACTTCCCCAGGAGACGAGATCATCATGACCACGAGCACCGTTGACGTTGACGACCTGACGTTCGAGGTCGAGGTACTCGGCCCCGAGGACGGCGAACCCGTCGTGCTGCTGCACGGCTGGCCGCAGGACCGACGCTCGTGGCGAGCCGTCGCCCAGCGCCTGGTCGACGAGGGATTGCGGGTCATCGCGCCGAACCAGCGCGGCTACAGCCCCGATGCGCGGCCCGAAGGCGTCGAGAACTACCACACCGACGTGCTCGCTCGTGATGTCGTCGCGATCGCCGAGGCGTTCGGCCACGAGCGGTTCCACCTCGCCGGCCACGACTGGGGCGCGGCCGTGTCGTGGGTCGTCGCGGCCCGGCACCCGGACCGACTGCTGAGCCTGACGGCCGTGTCCGTCCCCCACCTCGCGGCGTACAACGAGGCACTCGCCGTCGACGAGGACGCCCAGCAGCGGGCCACGTACATCGGGCTGCTGCGGCGACCGGGCAAGGCCGAGGACGTCCTGTTGGAGGACGACGCGGTCCGCCTGCGCGCGATGTACGGCGACGACGTCGAGCCCGCAGACGTGGATGCCTACGCAGCGCTGTTCGCCCAGCCGGGCGCGCTCACCTCGACGCTGAACTGGTACCGGGCGATGGGCCCCGAACTGTCCTCGACGCCTGACGTCACGGTTCCGACGACCTTCATCTGGGGCGCGAACGACTTGGCCATCGGTCGCTACGGCGCCGAGCGCAGCGCCGACCACGTCACCGGCGACTACCGCTTCGTCGAGGTCGACGGGGGCCACTGGCTCCCCGACACCCACCCCGACCTCCTCGCCACCGAGATCCTCGCCCGGATCCGGGGTGACAGATTCCCCGGTTGAGTGGGTTTCCTGTCACTGAACGTGGGTTGTGGACCACGTTCAGTGACAGAAAACCACTGTCGGTCGGCGGCTGACGCGTCACGCCGTGCGCTGCCGCGCGGCGACGAGCACACCGGCGTCGTACCCTTCGATCCGGATCACGTCACCTGCGGCGGCAGGGACGGTCACCTGGCTCGTCCCGTCGCCCGTCGCCCGGGTCGTGACCGGTCGACCGTTCACATAGACGTCGATGCTGGCGATCGCAGCAGTCGTGACCTTCAGTTCACGCTTCTGAGCACCTGCTGCGGCAACGGTGAAGAACAGCAGACGAGGTCGGCCCTCGGCGAGCAGGCTGCCGGCCGCAGCCATCAGGTCGGCGTTCTCCTCCATCAGGTCGCGGCGGGTCAGCTCGTGGATCCGATCCGGCACGACACCGAGGTCCTCGACCGGCTGACCCATCCGCGCGCCGACCCGCAGGCAGCGACGCAGGGAGACGCGCATCTGCGTGCCTCGCGGCAACTTCCTGAACCTGCCGCCGGGCCAGTCGGTGCGCAACTTCTCGTGGGTCAGCACGTTGGCTCCCCCGGCACCCGTGTTGGCCTCGACGCCCAGCACCACACCGATCTCGTGGTCCTGGAAGCCTGCCGCGAAGATGTCGCACGCGCTGTAGCACTGGGCATCGGTGACGAGCACGACCGGACCTTGGTAGAGCTGGCCCACCGAGTTGACGGCCTCCGACGGGTACAACGGCAGAGCGGTCGAGTACACCGAACCCGTCGTCACCGATTCGTCGAGCGAGGGCCGCCACGCGCGGTAGTCGTGGACCGCCGCCGCCAGGCCCGAGGTTCCCGGAGTGCTGACGAACTCGAAGGGTTCCGGAGTGATCCTGCGAGGGCTGAAAAGCTGCAGCAGGGCCTCGGCGGCGATCACGAAGCCGCCACCGTTGCCGCGCACGTCCAGCACCAGGCCGTCGGGCGGCATGAGGGTCAGCAGCCGGATCACCTCGTTCAGGAACGCGTTGATGTCCTGGTCGCGCATGTGGAAGGTGAAGATCCGCAGGTGCCCGAAGGTCCCCTGCGGAGTCTGGACGATGCGGGCCTTGAGTTCGTCGGGCCGCGTGGTCACCACGGGTCCGGGCGTCATGTCGGCACGGGCCTGCCGTGACGCCTCGGCCGGCGCGACGAACGACTCGGCGGCGAAGAGCCGGCGCTTGACGCGTCGGGTCAGCTCGGTGCGCTGGTCCACCCCGACCAGATGATCCGCCTCGGCCTGGATTCCTGCGGGAAGCTGCGGTTGCGAGTCGGCCGCGGCCAGGTCCTCGCCGGATTCGAAGACCCGCCACGGCACGCGGGTCTCGTGCGTGGTGCCGTCGACGACGTACGTCACGTCGACCCAGTCCTCGTCGGGCGGCAGGGACATGTTGATCATCCGCAGCGTCATGTTCTGCAGGCCCTGGGCCAGTTGGGCGGCACGATTGCTGCCGGCTTCGCGGGCAGCGTTGGCGGAGACGGCCAGATGGACCGGCGTGCCGTTCCAGTGCGTGACCTCGACGCCGGGCTTGAGTGCGGGATCGCCGATCAGGTGGTCGAAGGTCTTGGTCACGAGGTAGACGGTCCGGCCGTCCTGCACGCACCGTTCGAG
>CAYYQO010000065.1:0-1503 GCA_964473845.1 uncultured Aeromicrobium sp. | reverse complement strand
GCGGGCGTTCCCGCCGAAGGCGATGATCGCCTCCACGTCCGGGCCGGTCGCCAGGTCGTAGAACCTGTTCCGCCACGTGCGCTGCGCCGGTTCGGACAGCAGCGGCAGGGCCTTGGAGACCTTGCTGGGATGCACGGCCAGCGGGAAGGCGTTGACGAGCGCGTAGTTCGTGGTGAGGCCGAGTTTGGTCAGGAAGCCTTGCACGCGTTGGCCCGCGTCCCCGACGAGGGTGCGTCCGACGAGCCGTTCGGTCGGCCCCGGGTCGGAGGCGATGCACAGCACCTTGGCGCGTCCGTTCAGCCGTCCGCGGTAGAAGACCGGGCCCCAGTCATGCCAGAACAGGTCGCGGTGCTCCGCCGCGACGGGTGGGAGCGTGGCGAAATGGCGGGCCAGCGCGGCCGGTGGTCCCGGGTCGAACGTGGCACTCGGCGGTGCTCCCGGATCGAAGTCGAGCATGGTTCCTCCTCGTCTCGCGGGTCAGCAGAAGATGGGGCCGACCGCGGGATGGCGGGCGATCAGCTTGGCGCGCATCTGTTCGAGCCGGCGCGGCGGACCGTCGGGGCCGGCATCCTCCGGCGAACCGAAGCGGGTGTCGAGCAGCATCGGGCGACCCCAGGCGGTGACGGCTTCGTATTCGCCCGGGTTCGAGATCTGGGTCACCCAGTCGGGACGGGCGTAGACGAGATCGCCGCCGATCATGACCAGGTCGACCCACGAGGGGTACGCGGCGACGACGTTGTCGTACGGGTCGTTCACACGCTTCTGCAGGATCGTGAGGTCTGCTGGACGTCCGGGGGCGAGCCGGCCGAGCAGATCCCCGAGGCCGGCGATGTCGGCGGCACCGCTCGTGACCATCGCGACGAGGTCGCGGGCGGTGGCGGGAGCGCCGGTCTGCGCCACGACCTGCTGGGCGATCTTGAGTTCGTGCAGCAGGCTGGGGCTGCCCGACGGCATCCAGTCGGCGCCGAGGGCCACCGGCACGCCCGCCTCCAGAACGGCTGCGATGTCGGTCGTCTGGTCATAGAGGCGCAGGTTCGACTGCGGCGACCAGACCAGCTTCGCTCCCCTGTCCGCGACGAGGGCGAAGTGCTCGCGACCCAGCGCCGTGCCGTGGATCATCACGGTGGCCTGACTCAGCAGTGGTGAGGCGGCGAACCGCTCGAACTCGTTCACCGAGGCGACGTTGCCGCGCTGGCCCTCGGCGAGGTGGACGTAGTGCGCCTTGATCGCGCCGGTGTCGACGATGCCCTTGCGGATGCTCTCGATGCCGGCCGCGTCGAGCCGGTCGAAGTCGACGGTGCTGCGGGCGATGTGCTCACCGAAGATCAGCAGGTCGACGTTGCGCACGAGCGCTTCGGCCTTCTTGGGGTAGTCCTGCGAGGCGCCCTGGATGGCGGTGACCCCGCCGACCGCGGCACGCACCTCGGCGTAGCGAGTCATGGCGGACTTCACGGAGAGGGACTTGCCGCCGGAGGTCAGCTCGGCCCACGGCTTCTTGACCAG
>CAYYQO010000064.1:0-15336 GCA_964473845.1 uncultured Aeromicrobium sp. | reverse complement strand
CGACGTCTCGGCCCTGCTCGACGCGGGCCTGTACACGGGCCCGTACCGCATGACCTCGCTGACGGACCAGATCGCTGAACTCGTGCCGGTCGAGAACCACTGGGACGGTGACCCCGCGCTGACGAAGCTCACGATCAAGTTCGTCCCCGAGCCCAGTTCGCGGGTGCAGGCGGTCCAGGCCGGTGAAGCCGACATCGCGCTGTACATGCCGACGGAGGTCGCACGCACGCTCGACGGTCGCAAGGACGCGTTCTACGTCGAAGGTGACTCCAGCGACTCCACCTTCTCGGTCCAGTTGCGTGACGCCGGGCCGTACGCCGACACGCGGGTGCGTCGGGCGATCTTTGCGGCGATCGACTACCGCGAGCTGGCCGAGGACGTCCTCGACGGCCACGCAGGAACGGCGACGAGTGTCTTCGGTCCGAGCCTGCCCTACGCCGTGGACACGCAGGCGACGGATCTGGCCGAGGCAGCCTCGCTGCTCGACGCGGCCGGCTGGAAGCTCGACGAGGACTCCGGTATCCGGGTCAAGGACGGCTCGAAGCTGACGCTGCGGCTCCTGAGCTACCCGCAGCAGCCCGACTCGAACACGATCGCGGTCGCCCTCCAGGCGCAGTTCAAGCCGATGGGCATCGAGGTCACGGTCTCGAACGTCCCCGACCTGACCGCCGCGCGCGAGGGCGACGATTGGGACGCGGCCATCGTCGGCGACTCGCTGCTGTCCTTCGCGATGAGTCCCGAGGACGGCCTGCGCAGTGATCTGGTGACGGGCGGGAGCCAGAACTACATCAAGGTCAGCAACACCGAGTTGGACGACCTCGTCGCGACCCTGAGCACGACGTTCGATGAGAAGAAGCGCACGACGTTGTTGCAGGACATCCAGCGGGTCATCCACGAGAACGGGCTGTGGGCGGCGACCGTGCGCCGCGTCCCCGCCGTGGTGACGAACGAGGCCTGGAAGGGTTACGAGCCACCCATCGCCAACTTGTGGGTGACGTCGAAGACGGCTCCGAAGTCGTAGTTCGATGCTGGTGCTGAAGCGGGTGCTTCAGGCGGCCGGGACCCTGCTCGGTGGCGCGGTGATCACGTTCTTCATGCTCGCCGCGACACCGGGCGATCCCGCCACCCGCATCCTGATCGCTCGAGGTCAGGAGAGCATCACGGGTGAGCAGATCATGGCGCTGCAGGCGGAACTGGGGCTCGACCGGTCACTTCCGGTCCAGTTGTGGGACTACCTGACGGGCCTGCTCGTCGGCGATCTCGGAACGTCGTGGAGCAGTGGCCGGCCGGTGTCGGAGGAGTTGTTCAGCCGGCTTCCGGCGACCATCCGGTTGACGGTCGTGGCCCTGCTCGTCGCGGTGGTCCTGAGCCTCGCGCTGGGACTGGCGGCCGCGTGGGGCGCGCGGAGGTTCCCCGACCAGGTGTCCCGGGTGGTCAGCCTGGTGTTCCTCGTGGTGCCGAGCTTCCTGCTGGCGATCGTGATGCTCGACCTCGTGGTCGTGCGATGGGGTCACGGCAGCGTCATCACCGACGGCACGTGGGCCACCGTGTTGCTCCCCGCGCTGATCCTGGCGGTGGGCCCGGCGGCCTCCTGGTCGAGAGTGTTGCGCGCCAGCCTGCTCGACACCCGCGCGGCCGCGCACCTGGGCGTCAGCCGGGCGCGAGGCTCCTCACCGTCGCGACGACTGCTCGTGCACGAGCTGCCCAATGCGCTGCCACCGTACGTGACCTTGGTCGGGATGGAGCTCGCCCTGTTGCTCGGCGGCGCGGCCATCATCGAGTCGGTCTTCTCCTGGCCGGGAGTGGGGCGCTTCACCGTCCAGGCGGTCGACGGCCGTGACATGCCGGTGGTGGTGGGCTTCACCATCATCGCGATCGGGCTCTACGTGCTGGCGAGCCTCGTCGTCGACGTCATCAACGCCATGCTCGACCCACGACGGAGGGAACTGCGATGACCGTGACGACCCTGGAGATCCCGGCCCGCGTCGAGGATGCGCGGTGGTCGAGACGACTGTGGGCGCATCGTGCCGGCAGGATCGGGCTGCTGGTCCTGCTGTTCCTCGGTTTGGTGGTGGTGTTCGGGCCGCTGCTGACCGTCGACCCGAATGCCACCGACTACGGCAACAAATTGCAGCCGCCGAGCCGGGAACACTGGCTGGGTACGGATCTGGCCGGTCGTGATCTGTTCGCGCGGACGGTGGCCGGCGCGCGCGCGTCCCTCGGTGCCGCGCTGCTGGTCATGGTGACGATCACGATCATCGGGTTGGTCGTCGGCGTGGTCGCCGGAGCCAGCGGCGGGATCGTCGACAGTGTGCTGTCGCGGATCACGGACGTCATGCTCGGCCTGCCGGCGCTCGTGCTGACGCTGGCGATCGTGGCGATGCTCGGACCGAGTTTCGCCAACCTGGTCATCGCGATGGCGCTGACCGGGTGGGCCGGACTGGCCAAACTGGCGCGCGCCTACACCCAGACCGCCCGACTACGGCCCGACGTGATCACCGCGCGCATGGCCGGAGCCGGCCGTCTGCGCGTGGCGCTGGGTCACGTCCTGCCGGGTGCCTTCGCGCTCGTGCTGGTGGCGTCGACGCTGCGACTGGGTTCCACGGTCGTGGAACTGGCCGGCCTGTCCTTCCTCGGCCTGGGCGCGCAACCGCCCGTCGCCGAATGGGGGTCGATGCTCAACGACAGCCGCCAGTCCCTGGCGATCGCCCCGTTCCTGCTGATCGGCCCGGGGCTGGGGCTGCTGTTGACGGTCCTCTCGGCGACGTTCCTGAGCGATGCCCTGCGGGATGTCGGGGACCTGAACGAATCGGACGAACAACGATGAGTGACGAAGTGGTGCGCATCGACGGCCTGCGGGTCGTCTACCCGAACGGGTATCGGGCCTTGGAGATCGCGAGCCTGTCAGTCGGCCGTGGCGAGACCGTGGGTGTGGTCGGGGCCTCGGGATCAGGCAAGTCCACCCTGCTGCGGGCGATGCTGGGGCTGTTGCCCCGCGGGTCCCACGTGGACGGCATGATCGAGATCGGCGGCCGTGACGTGACGGCGCTGGGTGAGCCGGAGCGCCGCGCCCTGCGGGGAACCCTGGTCGGCTACGTCGCGCAGGATCCCTTCGCGGCCTGCGATCCATTGCGGCGGGTCCGCCATCACGTCGAGGAGGCGTGGGCGGCTCACGGCGAACGGCCCGGGGGCTCGCTCATCGACGACCGGCTGGCGCGGATCGGTATTGCCGATCCCGCACCTCGCAGTCGGCAGCGGCCGCACCAGTGGTCCGGCGGGATGCTGCAGCGTGCGACCACCGTGGCGGCGACGGCGCACGATCCCGTGGTGACCCTGGCCGATGAGCCGAGCAGTGCGCTGGACGCCGAAGTGGCCGATCAGGCGCTCGAACTCCTACGGGAGGCCTGCACGTCCTTGGTGGTGGTGACCCACGATCTGGCGTTGGCGGCGCGGCACACCGATCGGCTCGTGGTGCTCGACCGAGGTCGGGTGGTCGAGGCCGGAGCGTCCAGGGTCCTGCTCACCGCTCCTCGGCATGACGTGACCCGGCGACTCGTCAGGGCGTCCGCGCCGCAGCCACGCACATCGGCGAAGACCGTGGCGTCGGGTGAGCTTGTCGTGGTCGCGCAGGGCATTGCGAAGAGTTACGAGTCCGGAGGAAGGACGATCTCGGCCGTGCGACCCGTCGACGTGACGGTCAGGGCCGGCGAGGTCACGGGGATCCTGGGTGCGTCCGGCTCGGGGAAGTCGACACTGTTGCGCCTGTTGTCCGGGATGGACCGACCCGACGCCGGATCGGTCACGTTCGGCAGTGCAGCGGCCTGGGGCCGGGGTTCGCGGCCGCGGCTGTCGAGACTCGGATTCGCGATGCCGATCTTCCAGGATCCGGTGGGCAGCCTCGACCCGCGCTGGCCGCTGTGGCGCTCGATCACCGAACCGCTGGTACTGGCGCAGGGCCGAATGTCGCGCCGCGAGCGACGGCGCCGGGCGCAGGAAGCACTTGAGGAGGTCGGCCTGGGCGACATCGATCCACGGCGTCGGCCCGGCTCGCTCTCGGTCGGACAGTGTCAACGGGTCGCGGTGGTCCGGGCGCTGATCGCACAGCCGGCGCTGCTGGCCGCCGACGAACCGACCGCGAGCCTTGACGTCGAGGCCGCCGAGGTGGTCGGTGCGATGTTGCGCAGTGCTGCCGACGCTGGTGCCGCCGTGATCGTCGTGTCCCACGACGAGGCGCGACTGCGTTCATATGCGGATCGCATCGTGCGGATGAGCGAAGGACGACTCTCGGACGACGGCAGTGAGTGACCCGACCGATGTGACACGGCGTCTCGTTGCCCGGTTGCCGCAGGACGAGCGGACCTCACTCGTCCCGGGCCCGGGAGAGCGGCTGGTGTCCTTGGGGCGGATCGACGATCCGGCGTGGCTCGCCGAGCAACTGCGGTTGCGCGCCCGGATCTGGTCCTACGAGGACGAACGTGTCCTCGCCACACTGTGGTGGTACTCGGCGTCGGCGTGGACGATCGGTCCGACCGTGACCTCACTCGTGCTGGGCGAGCCGATCCTGTCGGCACGCCCGCGCGATCTGTGGCTTCACTGGTCGCCGGACAGCCGGATCACCGGGGCCACCTCGCAGCAGGTGAGTGACCGCCCCGGCGATCGGCTGGAGGTGGCAGCGGGGAACCTGCGGGACCTCTACGAGCACGTCCTACCGGTGCTGGCCGATCACGTCGGCATGCGGCCGCGGCCGTTGTGGGCGATCGCGGCCGATGCCCTGGCCAATCGCCTGCTCTGGCTGGGGCGGGCGCTGGGAACGACCCGCGAGCAGGTCGACGGCGTCACGTCACTGCTCGGGCCGCTGATCGAGTCGATCGGCGGCCCGCTGCCGCGCACGGGATACACGCGCACCGACGACGTGGCTCAGATGCACACGCGCCGGTGCAGTTGCTGCCTGTTGTACCTCGTGCCCGACAAGAGCCCGTGCAGTTCCTGTCCGCGGATCCGGACGACCCTCAGGGGTGCGTCATGCTCATGACGTCCAGCGCGGAGTCGAGGTCGGCCTCGCTGATGTCGCCGCGCTCGACGTAGCCCTCCTCGATCACGACCTGGCGGATCGTCTTGCGCTCCTTGACCGCCTTCTTCGCGATCGCGGCGGCGTTCTCGTAGCCGATGTGGCGGTTGAGCGGCGTGACCACCGACGGGCTCGACTCGGCCAGTTCGAGGCAGCGCTCGACGTTGGCGGTGATGCCGTCGATGCAGCGGTCGGCCAGGACGCGCGACACGTTGCCCAGCAGGCGGATCGACTCGAGGATGTTCCGGGCGATGACGGGCAGCATGACGTTGAGCTCGAAGTTGCCCGCCGCTCCGGCGAACGCGATCGCGGCGTCGTTGCCGATGACCTGCGCGCACACCATGTGGGTGGCCTCGGGCAGGACCGGGTTGACCTTGCCGGGCATGATGCTCGAGCCGGGCTGAAGGTCGGGCAGGTTGATCTCGCCCAGACCCGTGCGGGGGCCCGAACCCATCCAGCGCAGGTCGTTGCTGATCTTGTTTAGGCTGACGGCGATCGTGCGCAGTTGGCCCGACATCTCGACCAGGCCGTCCCGGGCGCCCTGCGCCTCGAAGTGGTCGCGTGCCTCGGTCAGCGGCAGGCCCGTGCGCTCGGCGAGGATCTCGATGACGCGCTGGGGGAAGCCCTGCGGGGTGTTGATGCCGGTGCCGACGGCCGTGCCGCCCAGCGGGACCTCGGCGGTGCGCGGCAGCGACGCCTCGACGCGCTCGATGCCACGGCGGATCTGTGCGGCGTAACCGGCGAACTCCTGACCCAGGGTGACCGGGGTGGCGTCCATGAGGTGCGTGCGGCCGGACTTGACCACCTCGGCGTACTCGGTGGCCTTGGCCTCGAGGCTCTTGGCGAGGTGATCGAGCGCGGGGACCAGGACAGTGATGGCCGACTCGGTCGCGGCGACGTGGATCGAGGTCGGGAAGACGTCGTTGCTGGACTGCGAGGCGTTCACGTGGTCGTTCGGGTGAACCTCGATGCCGGAGTTCTTTGTCGCGAGCGTTGCGATGACCTCGTTCGTGTTCATGTTGCTCGACGTGCCCGAACCGGTCTGGAAGACGTCGATCGGGAAGTGGGCGTCGTGCCGGCCCGCGGCGACTTCGTCGGCGGCGGCGACGATCGCGTCAGCCATCGCCTGGTCGAGAATGCCGAGTTCGGCGTTCGCCGTGGCGCACGCCGCCTTGATCTGCGCGAGGGCGCGGATCTGGGTCGATTCGATCGGCGTTCCGGAGATCGGGAAGTTCTCGACGGCGCGCTGGGTCTGGGCCCGCCAGAGGGCGTCGGCGGGGACCTTGACCTCGCCCATGGTGTCGTGCTCGATGCGGTATTCGGTCATGTCCCGAACCCTAGTCGGCACCCGGGCCGGGCGGTGCGCTAGGTCCGACGGTTCCACGGAGGCGGTGCGCTGGGTCCCACGCGACGGCCGCGGGTGGGACCACGCTCACCGCCCGGCCGGCGCGGTGGGACCACGCACACCGCCCCGGGGCGGCCTCAGCGCAGGGGAGTCCCGAACCGGTGCGCCGTGACACTGATCGCCTGCTCGTGCAGGAACGGCAGCAGTTCCAACCGGCCGGCCTCGGTCACGGGTTGATCCCACACGGCGATGTCGGGACGCCCGTCGGTCGCCTCGCGGATGCGGGCTGCCGATCCGCCGACGGTCCGGATGCGGTGCCATCCCTCGATGCCGTCCGTGCGGGGGATCCCGGTGAGTTCCAGGAGTCTGCGCACCGCGGCCGATCCTCCCGAGACGGCGTACTCGGCGTCGGGGAGCGCCAGCGCAGCGGCGACGATACGGGCGACGTCGGCGGGCCGGGCATGTTCCGTGACGTCGATGAGGCACGGGGTCGCGCGGTACCGGAACTCGTTGCGCTCGGACCACAGGCCGGTGACGTCGCGCACCCGGCCGAACTCCTCGGCCACGGCTGCGGCGTCCGAGGCGACGGACCGCTGCAGGAACTCGGCCTCGTCCGCCGTCAGCCCGAGTGCCGCTCGGGCCTGGTCGACGAACCGGGCGACTCGATCGGTCGGTGCCGCGGTCGCGTGGGCGTGAACCGGTGCCCAGTCGCCGAGTGCGAGCAGATAGTTCGGCCCGCCGGCCTTGGCGCCGGGGCCGACCGCCGACTTCTTCCAGCCGCCGAACGGCTGGCGTCGCACGATTGCGCCGGTGATCCCGCGGTTGACGTAGAGGTTCCCCGCCTCGACCCGGTCGATCCACCGGGCCTGTTCGTCCTCGTCGAGGGAGTGCAGACCAGCGGTCAGGCCGTAGTCGACGTCGTTCTGCAGCGCGATCGCCTCGTCGAGCGTCGCGGCCGTCATGATGCCGAGCACCGGCCCGAAGTACTCGGTGAGGTGGAACGGCGAACGGGGTCGCACACCGTCGCGGACACCGGGCGACCACAGGCGCCCCTCATCATCGAGTTGGCGCGGCTCGACCAGCCAGGATTCGCCCGGCTCGAGCCGGGTCAGGCCGTCGAGCAGTTTGCCGGTCGCGGGTTCGATGACCGGGCCCATCTTGGCGCGTGGGTCGGACGGGGTGCCGACCGGCAACGACTCGACGGCGTCGACGAGTTGGCGTCTGAAGCGCGGAGATGAACCGACCGAACCCACGAGGATCACGAGCGAGGCTGCCGAGCACTTCTGGCCGGCGTGACCGAAGGCCGAGGCGACGATGTCCTTGACCGCGAGATCGAGGTCGGCATGCGGCGTCACGATGATGGCATTCTTGCCACTGGTCTCGGCCAGGATCGGCAGGTCGCGGCGGAAGCTGCGGAACAGCGCGGCGGTGTCGTAGGCGCCGGTCAGGATCAGCCGGTCCACGCGCGGATCGGAGACCAGCGATCGGCCGAGGTCGTCCTCGCCCACGTTCACGAGGCGCAACACGTCTCGCGGCACGCCCGCATCCCACAGGGCCTGGACCATGAGTGCACCACAGCGGCGGGCCTGGGGCGCGGGCTTCACGATGACCGACGAGCCTGCGGCGAGAGCAGCCAGCGTCGATCCGGCGGGAATCGCGACGGGGAAGTTCCACGGGGGGACCACGAGGGTGAGGCGAACGGGCGTGAACCGAGCACCGTCGACGCGGTCGAGGGCCTCGGCCAGATCGGCATAGTGGCGGGAGAAGTCGATCGCCTCGGACACCTCGGGATCGCCCTGGTCGAGGGTCTTGCCGCACTCGGCCGCCATGACCTCGAGCAGGTCCGCGCGGCGACGTCCCAACTCGACGGCCGCAGCGCGCAGGACGGCGGCACGCTCGGAACCGGTGAGCGAGCCCCAATCGTTCGCTGCCGCGACGGCACCGGACAGTTCAGCCTCGAGGCCCGACGCATCCTCGACGGTCGTCGCCTCGACGAGGTCCGCTCCCAGGGCCGACCGGTCGATGCGGGTGCGGATCCCGCGAGCCCACTCCCGGTTGCCCGGCAGCGCCGGATCGGTGTCCGGGGTGCTCGAGAACTCGGCCGGGAACTCGAGCACCTCCCGGCGACGGTCCTGGCGGCGTCGGGGGAGAGGGGGCTCGGTGAACATCAACGCCAACGAGCGCTCGAACCGATCACGCTCGCGTTCGAACAGGTCCTCGTGGGTCGTCAGTTCGAAGACGGCCGACATGAAGTTCTCGTGGCTCGCGCCCTCCTCCAGACGCCGGATCAGGTAGGCGATCGCGACGTCGAACTCGGTCGGGTGGACGGCGGGGGTGTAGAGCAGCAGCTCGCCGACGTCACGGCGTACCGCGTCGGCCTGGCCGGGCGCCATCCCGAGCAGCATCTCGACGTCGAGCGCGTCGCGGACCTCGCGCCGACCGGCCAGGAGCCAGGTCCAGGCAAGGTCGAACAGGTTGTGCCCGGCCACGCCGATGCGCACGTTCTGGGTTCGTTCCGGCGTGAGTGCCCAGGACAGGACGCTCTTGTAGCTGGCGTCCGTCTCGGCCTTGGTGCCCCACGTCGCGATCGGCCAGTCGTGCAGGTCGGCCTCGACCCGCTCCATGGGCAGGTTCGCCCCCTTGACCACGCGAACCTTGACCGGGGCGCCGCCGCGGGCCCGCCGTCCCTCCGACCATTCCTGCAGGTGCTGCATCGCGCCCAGCGCATCGGGCAGGTACGCCTGCAACACGATGCCGGCCGACAGGTCGGTGAACTCGGGCAGGTCGAGGATGCCGGTGAAGACCGCCGTCGTCAGGTCGAGGTCGCGGTACTCCTCCATGTCGAGGTTGATGAACTTCGCGGGGCTCGCCGCGGCGGCCCTGCGGTAGAGCGGCAGCAGCGCGTCGATGATGTCTTCGACGGCGGCGTCGAAGGACCACGGCTGGTGCGGGGGAACGGTAGCCGAGACCTTGATCGACACGTAGTCGACGTCATCGCGATCCAGCAACGCCATCGTGCCGCTCAGGCGGCGATCGGCCTCGGCCGAACCCAGGACCGCCTCGCCGAGCAGGTTCAGGTTGAGCCGGACGCCGGGGGTGCGGATCTTGCCGATCGCGCGGCCCAGGCGGGCTTCGCGCGCGTCGACGACGAGGTGGGAGACGAGGTGCCGCAGCGCGCGCTGGACCACCGGGATCACGAGCGCCGGAGCGAATCGGCTGCCGAATGCACCGAGCTTGAGCGCGGAGCGCAGGTGCCACGGCAGGAACCCCGGGACATCGGCCGCCAGGCGACGCAGGTTCGCCGCGGCGATGGTCGGGTCCTCAGGACGGATCACTCCGTCGATGAAGCCGACCGTGAACGGCAGCCCGGCGGGATCGCGCAGCAGGTCCGCCAGTTGCGCGGCCGCAGGATCGGCAGATTCGCGATCGGCCGACTTCAGCCAATGTCGGACGAGGGCGACGGTGTCCGAGACGGTCACCTCGGGCGATGTGGTGCTGGGCATGTCTTCAGTGTGAGACGCGAGTCAGTGCGGGTAAAGTGATGTTTTGTACCGAATATCGTTCGGTTTTCCTTCACTGTCGAGGAGGCGCCGTGCTGGAGGTCCGCCGGCTGGCCCTGCTGCGCGAACTCCACCATCGCGGCACGATCGCCGCGGTCGCGCAGGCGCTGCACCAGAGTCCGTCCTCGGTGTCGCAGCAGTTGTCCCAGTTGGAACGCGAGGTGGGCGTTCCGTTGTTGCACAAGGTGGGCCGTCGTCTGCAGCTGACCCCTCAGGCCGAGATCCTGGTCGGCCATGCCGAGGTCATCGTGGAGCGCCTCGAACAGGCCGAGACCGATCTGGAGCAGTCGCTGCAGACTGCCTCCGGGCGGGTCCGGCTGGGCGTGTTCCAGTCGGCGGCGCTCGCCCTGATGCCGCAGACGCTGATCCTGCTGGCGGCGCACCACCCGATGTTGCGCGTCGAGATGCACCAGCGCGAACCCGAGCTGGCGTTGGCCGACACGTCGATCGGCGACTTCGACCTCGTCGTGGCCGAGCAGTATCCGGGTCACGCGGCGCGGTGGTACTCGCGTCTGGACCGGCAGGCGCTCGTCGCCGACCGCATCCGGTTGGCTGTACCCACGACGGGTCCGTGGGCCGGAATCTGCGAGTTGGCCGATGCCGCGGACGCGGTGTGGACCATGGAACCGGACGAGGTCGCCTCACGGCACTGGGCCGAACAGTCCTGTCGCCGGGCCGGGTTCGAGCCGGACGTGCGGTTCGAGTCGACCGATCTGCGTACCCAGATCGACCTGGTCGCCTCGGGACTGGCCGTGGCGTTCATTCCCGAACTCATGGCGAAGGTGACGCCGCCGGGCGTGCGGTTTCTCGATCTGCCGGGTGAACCGCGCCGGCAGGTTTTCACTGCGGCCCGTCCGTCCATGGCCGGCAACCCCGCCGTCCGGGCCTGCCGGCAGGCGCTCGCGGAAGCCGCAGCAGAGGTCCCGGGGGTCGCGGGGGAGCGGTGAGTCAGCGCCCCACCAAGACCCAGTAGGTCTCGGCGCGCCCTTGGAGCGTGACGGGGACGGGGATCTGCTCGACCGTGGTGAAGTGAGCGGTCAACGCGCCGACCAGGTCCGAGGGCCGGTTCATCGACCAGATCGCCAACAGGCCGCCCGGACGCAGCGCGGAGGCACAGTCCGACAGGAAGTCGGGTCGGTACAGCTCGGCGTTGTGCTGGTGCACGAGGAAGTCGGGGCCGTTGTCGACATCGAGGCAGATCGCGTCCCATGTCGCCGGAGCTTGGGCGCGGACGACGTCGCGGACGTCGCCGACGACGACCTCGGTCCGAGGGTCGTCCAGCAGGTCCGCCCCGGCGACCCGGCCCTCTCGCATCCAGTCGACGATCTCGGGCTCCAGTTCGGCGACCAGGACCCGCTCTGTTCCGCCGCCGAGCAGTGCCCGCAGGGTGAAACCGAGGCCGAGTCCGCCGACCAGCACGTCCCGCGCGCCAGCAGCGAGGCAGACGCGGGCCAGGACCTGCTCGGATGACGTCTCGACGTCATCCATGACGAACACGCCGTTGACCCGCAGTTCGAGCGACCCGTCGTCGCGCCGCCGCAGGTGCGCGGTCACCGGGCTCGGTCGGCCGTGCTGACGATCGCGTCGATGAACGTCTCGTACAACTGCACAGGCAGGTCGTGGCCCATGCCGGCGATCTCGAGGAGCTTCGCGCCGGGGATGGCATCGGCCGTCGCGCGCCCGCCGGAGCGATGGACCAGCGGATCGTTCGTTCCGTGGATCACCTGGGTCGGCACTCCAATGGCGCCGAGCCGCTCGGTGCGGTCGGCCTGGGTCAGCACGGCCAGCATGTGGCGGGAGACGCCGCTGGCGATCCAGCCCCGGTCGTACGTCTCCAGGGCTCGCGCGTGGGCGACGTCCTCGTCGGTGGGAAACGCGGGCGAGGCGATGGCCTTGCCGTTCTTGACCGAGTTCTCGGCGAAATCGGGCCGGGTTCGCCCGTTCGACGAGAGCATCATCGGCATGACGCGTGGATCGGTCCAGCCGACCGTGCGGCGCCCCGTGGTCGACATGATCGAGGTCAGCGATCGTGCTCGCAGGCCGTGCTCGACCGCGAGCATCTGGGCGATCATGCCGCCCATCGACACGCCGACGAGGTGGGCCGCATCGATCTCGAGATGGTCCAGCAGGCCCACTGCGTCGTCCGCCAGGTCATCGAGTCCGTACGGGGCCGAACCGCGGCCGAGGAACGCCTTGACGATGTCGAATCTGGACACCTGGTGGTGGCGCAGTTTGGTGGACCGGCCGGTGTCGCGGTTGTCGTAACGGATGACGTGGAAGCCGCGCTCGGCGAGTTGGCTGCAGAACTCGGTCGTCCACCAGCCCATCGGGCCGCCGAGGCCCATGATCAGCAGGATGGACTCGTCGGCTGTATCCCCGAAGGTCTGGTAGCACAGGTCCAACCCGCTGGGCAGGTGCACGAAGAGCTCATCGGAGACCGAGATGGCCTCCTGCTGTCGTGACTGCCCGCTGTTCATCGGCTCAGTGCTCGTAGTCGATCGCGGAGTAGGCCTTGAGCTTGTGCAGGCGGTGCTCGCTGCGGATCGTGCGGATCGTGCCCGAGCGCGAGCGCATCACGATCGACTCGGTCGTGGCGGCGCCGGCGCCGTAGCGCACCCCGCGCAACAGGTTGCCCGTCGTGATGCCCGTGGCGACGAAGAAGCAGTCGTCGGCCGAGACGAGGTCGTCGGTGGTCAGGACGCGGTCGAGGTCATGGCCGGCGTCGATGGCGCGCTGGCGTTCCTCGTCGTCCTTGGGGGTCAGTCGGGCCTGGATCACACCCCCGAGGCACTTCATGGCGACGGCCGTGATGATGCCCTCGGGCGTGCCGCCGATGCCCAGCAGCAGGTCGACCCCGGAGTCGGGGCGCGCTGCGGTGATGCCGCCGGCGATGTCGCCGTCCTGGATGAACTTGATGCGGGCGCCGGTCTGGCGGATCTCCTGGACGAGAGCGTCGTGGCGCGGCCGGTCGAGCACGCACACCGTGACGTCCTCGACGTCCAGGCCCTTGGCCTTGGCGACGATCGAGATGTTCTCGGCGGCGGACAGCCGGATGTCGACCTTGTCGGCCGCCTCGGGACCGGCGATGAGCTTCTCCATGTAGAAGACCGCCGACGGGTCGTACATGGAGCCGCGGGGTGCGACCGCCATGACCGAGATGGCGTTCGCGAGGCTCTTGGCCGTCAGCGTGGTGCCATCGATGGGATCGACCGCCACGTCGCACTCGGGGCCTGAACCGTCACCGACCTGCTCGCCGTTGTAGAGCATGGGGGCGTCGTCCTTCTCGCCCTCGCCGATCACCACGACGCCGTCCATCGCGACGGTGTTGATCATCGAACGCATCGCGTTCACCGCGACCCCGTCCGCTCCGTTCTTGTCGCCTCGGCCGACCCACCGGCCGGCGGCCATGGCACCGGCTTCGGTGACACGGACGAGGTCGAGGGCCAGGTTGCGATCAGGTGCTGCCTCGGCGGGCTTGAGTCGGTCCACGCGGTCATCCTAGCGGTCGACAAGGCTAGGCTTGCCGGGGCGACCGGCCGGTCGACCGGGACAGGAAACAGGAGCTCGATGAGCGGCTACTCACGGGGTAACCCCGCGATGGGTGATGTGCTGCGTTCCGTGCTGGTGCTCGGAGCGATCGTCTTGGGGCTGTGGCTGCTCGGTCAGATCCTCACGGTGACACCTGACAAGCCGACGTCGGACAAGGATTGGCAGACCGCCGCCAGCGGGGTCGAGGCCCGAGCCGGCTACGTCCCTCTCGTTCCCGCGTCGCTGCCCGAGGGCTGGAGCGCCACGCGGGCAGAACTGGTCGGTCAGCGATGGCAACTCGGCCTGGTCACCGACGACCAGGAGTACGTCGGCCTGACCCAGCAACCGGGAGATGCCGACGGATTGCAGTCGCTGGTCCAGGAGCGTGCCCCCGGCAGCAGCGCGGCCGGGGACGTCCGCATCGACGGCGAACGGTGGTTGGTGTTCACCGGCGACGGTGAGACGACGTTCGCGCGGCTCGTGGACGGGACCGACGTCGTGGTCACCGGCAGCGCCGACCGCGCGGTGATCGAGGACTACGTCGCGTCGTTGGAGCCCTTCTCGCCCTGATCGGGATCGAGTCGAGCCCGCGCGCCGTCCAGCCAGCGCTGGCAGGCCTCGGCCAGCGCCTCACCGCGTTCCCACAGGGCCAACGACTCCTCGAGGGTCGTGCCGCCCGTCTCGAGGCGCTGGACGATCGTGATCAACTCGTCGCGAGCCTGCTCGTACGACAGATCGGCCGGATCGGCCGGCGTGGATTCACTCATGCGGATGCTCCTGCAGGTCGGTGACGCGGACGACGGCCAGGCCGTCGGTCAGGTGGAGGGTGAGGTCGTCGCCGGAGGCGAGTGCGCCGATCGAGGTGACGGCGTGGCCGTCGGTGTCGAGGGCCACGGCGTAACCCCGGTGCATCGTGGCCAAGGGGGAGAGGGCTCGGACCCGGGCCAGATGGTGACCGATCTCGTCGTGGGCACGAGTCAGTCGGCTGCGCATCGCGAGTCGCGAACGCTCGTGGTGGGCGTCGACGAACTCCTGCTGGGAGTCGACGAAGGCGCTGGGGGAGGCGAGCACGGGGCGACTGCGCAGTGCCGACAGCGCGCGCAGTTCGTGCTGGATTTGTGTCGCGACGGCCTGGCGGGCCCGGTCACGGGCGGCGGCCAGTCCAACCAATTCATCGCCGACGTGAGGAACGATGCGCTTGGCCGCATCGGTGGGGGTGGACGCCCGCAGATCGGCGACCAGGTCCAGCAGGGGCACGTCCGGTTCGTGGCCGATCGCGCTGACGACCGGGGTGCCGGCCGCATGAACCGCCCGCACGAGTGCCTCGTCGGAGAACGGCAGCAGATCCTCGAGGGAGCCGCCACCTCGGGCGATCACGATGACGTCGACCCCGGCCAGCTCGTCGAGCTCACGCAGGACCGCGATCACGGCCGCAGCCGACCGCGTTCCCTGCATGAGGGCGTGCCGCACCACGACGCTGGCACCGGGCCACCGGTCGTGGACGTTCTGGAGCACGTCGCGTTCAGCCGCCGATCCCTTTCCCGTGATGAGACCGATCGACGCTGGCAGGAGCGGCAGCGACTTCTTCCACCGGGCCTCGAACAGGCCTTCGGCGGCCAGCAGTTGCTTGCGACGCTCGAGCTGGGCCAGCAGTTCGCCCTCGCCCGTGGGCCGGATCTCGAGCAATTTGAGCGAGAGGCGCCCGTTCGGGGCGTAGAAGTCGGGCTTGGCGTGGACGATCACCCGGGTGCCGTCGGTGATGGGGGTGGCGCTGGATTCGACGACGGCCCGGAACGCGATCGCACTGATGCTGATCTTGGCGGTGAGGTCGCGCA
>CAYYQO010000063.1:0-15500 GCA_964473845.1 uncultured Aeromicrobium sp. | reverse complement strand
AAGTCGGCGTACTGGACGACCTCGTCGCGCTGGTAGAAGTGGCCCAGGATCACGACGCGGTCGCCGAGCGTCTGCTTGGCCGCGCGGATCCGGGCGTGCAGTTCCTCCTCGGGCATGCGTTGGTACGCGGCCGGCAACTGACCCGGTCGGGTGACCGGCGCGGGGATGACGTCGTCCTCGGAGGCGCCCGGGCCGTAGCCGGGGAACTGGTCGAACTCCCACGGCGACTTCGCCAGGTTGGCATCGCACGTGCTGCCGGGGGCCGTGACGATGAGGTCGTTGATCGAGATGGTCATGCTCTCTCCAGTCGATAGAGGGCCGGCGGCCGGTGGCTGGTGCCGGTGACGTGTTGGCCCGTGGCGACGATGCGCGGGTCGGCGAGTGCCTGGCGGCGGAAGTTGGCGGGGTCGAGACGGACCTGGCGAACGGCCTCGTGCACCTCGCGCAACTGCGCGATCGTGAACTCGGTGCCCGTGAACGCCAGGGCGATGTCGGAGTAACTGATCTTGGCGCGCAGCCGGTCGAGGGCGTACGTGACGATGTGGTTGTGGTCGAAGGCCAGTTCGGGAACCTCGTCGGCGACGAACCACTCGACGTTCTCGCCGTCGATCGCGCGGGCGTCCTCGTCGGGACGGACCAGCGCCCAGTAGACGATCGAGACGACCCGGCTCTCCGTGGGAGAGGCCGAGCGATGCAGTCCGCCGAAGCTGTAGAGCTGTTCGAGGTGCGCCGGTTCGAGTCCGGTCGTGCGCAGCAGCGTGTGCTGGGCCGAGGTCACCAGGTCCTCGTCGCACTCCAGCGGCCCGCCGGGCAGCGCCCAACGCCCCAGGAACGGTTCGCGGATACGCCTGACCAGCGGCAGCCACAGCGTCAGCCGCCGCGACTGCGGATGCGGGCGCAAGGCGAAACTCACCGTCGAGACGGCCAACTCGATGCGTTGCTCCATGACACCCACCTCCTTAGGGTCAGGACGACACTAAGGGCTGGTTAAAGTCGTGTCAACCCTAAGCGGATGTGAGCCACGGATTGCGCGCCTGTCGAATCTTGTCAGCCCCATGTACCAAGATGTCCTCATGAACGCCACGGGGACATTCGAAGCAATCGATTCACCCGCGCTGCGAAAAGCCCGTGGCGCGTTCTTCACGCCTCCGGAGATCTCCGACTACATCGCCCGCTGGGCTATCCGCTCACCAAACGACCGAGTCCTTGAGCCATCGGCAGGCGAAGCTTCGTTCCTCACGTCAGCGGTGAGTCGCCTTCGTCACCTCGGTGCCGCCCGCCCTCTCGTCAACGGGGTTGAAATCCACGCCCACAGTGCTCGGGCCGGTGTAGCACTGGTCGAATCAGCCGGCGGCACGTGCGACATGCAGGTCGCTGACTTCTTCACTGTGACGCCTGCCATGGAGTTTGATGTTGTCATCGGCAATCCGCCCTACGTCCGATACCAAGACTTCTCTGGGGACTCTCGGGCTCGTTCTCGCAAGGCTGCGCTCCGAGCCGGGGTCAATCTCACTGCCTTGGCCTCCAGTTGGGCGGCATTCACCGTACATTCCTCGCTGTTCCTTCGAACTGGCGGGCGACTAGGACTCGTCTTGCCCGCCGAATTGCTCAGCGTCAACTACGCGGCAGCGGTCCGGAAGTTCCTCATGGAGCGATTTTCGAGCGTGCGGCTTGTCCTGTTCGAGCAGCAGGTATTTCCTGATGCGGAAGCCGATGTGGTCCTCCTGCTGGCCGAGGGTTTCGGTGAAGGACCCACCGACCACACCATGGTTTCGCAAACTCGCGACACCACGACGCTGACGGAACTGGGCACCCCGACCTCATGGACTCCGCCGAATCCGGCCGGCAAGTGGACTGGGCTCCTTGTCGGTCCTGATGCGGTCGAACCCCTTCACTCCTTGCTCGAACTCGGTCATTTCACGCACCTCGAGGAGTGGGGCGACACAACTCTTGGAATGGTGACTGGCAACAATCATTTCTTCACCTTGAGTCCGGAACGAGTCGCGGCCCACGATCTCGACGAACGAGATCTACTGCGCATCTCACCCCCAGGTAGTGGGCATCTGCGCGGCTTGGCGCTCACGCGCAACCAGTTGAATCGTCTCGGCGACGAAAACCGATCCATCTGGCTTTTCCATCCGCGCGCTGAGCTCTCCGAATCCGCTGCACGATACGTAGAGGCCGGGCACATGGCAGGAGTGGACCAGGCGTACAAGTGCCGCGTCCGTAAGTCTTGGTATCGCGTGCCTCTCGTCGAGCCCGCGGACCTGTTGCTCACCTGCATGAATGCCGATACTCCACGCCTGACGACAAACGCGGCACGCGTCAGGCACCTCAATTCTGTCCATGGCGTCTATCTGAAGCCCCAGACACGTCAGCTCGGCCGGGACCTGCTCCCCCTTGCTTCATTGAACTCCGTGACATTACTCAACGCCGAAATGGTCGGGCGCTCATACGGTGGCGGAATTCTCAAGATCGAGCCGCGTGAAGCAGATGCCTGGGCGATGCCGTCGCCGACCTTGGTCTCCCGACGAGAAGATGCATTGAAACCCCTCAAGCCACGCGTTGCCCGCCTTCTGCGCGAAGGCCACCTCATGAATGCGGTTGCGCTTGTTGACGAAGTGCTCTTCGGACGCATCGTCAACAAGGTCGACCTTGCTGCTGTCAGGCACGCACACTCCACGATGACAGAGCGCCGAAGGACAAGGGGACGAAGTGGCCGGTGAGGAATCAACCAAGGCGAAGGCGTGGGTTCTCTTCGATCGAATCGTCGCCGATGCGGCCCCGGGCTGCGTACACACCAACCCTTGGGTCGTTGATGAGTCCGATGCCACGGTGTACATGGCGGACCTCGACACCCTGAAACGCTTACTTGGTGTTCCGCTGCTCTTGGGCGCAAAGACGACGACAGGGGTGCCAGCCCTCGCGCTGGACGTCTGGCTGTCCTACGAGTTACGACGGGCTGGCTTCGACCCCGATGCTGTGTGGCCTCGCCCCGAGGCACCGCGTGTCCTGCCTGGTCCAATTTCCAGCCTCTTGGCCAAACTTCCCCAGAAGGAACGTGATCAGCTGTGGGCACGGCTTCGCGGCAAGACGATTCCGCAGGGAGCCGCCGCGAACTCCGCCAACATCTTGGGAAAGAACTATCTCAAGCAAGTCGATGTCGGAATGTCCAGCTGGGCGACAGGGCCTGAGCTGTTGATCAGCACGAAGCGCATGGATTCAAGCTTCGGCAAGAACGCCGCGAACCGAGTGGAGGAATCTTACGGAGACGCGAAGAACCTACGTCTACGTCACCCTCTCGCGGCCCTCGGCTTTACCTACGGCCTACGGTCAACCATCTTCGATCAGGAACCGGACAAGGCGGAGTGGCTCATCGATCTCCTCCAGAAGCTCGGGCGCGAAGATGACGCCTATCATGCAGTCGCCTTGATCATCATCGACTACAGCGACGAGCTTGCGATCGATGTGGGCGAGGATGACCCGGGCGATGGCGACAACCCTCTTGTCGAGGCTGGCCTGGAGCCGGAAACCGACGAGGAGACCTCAACTGACGTCGAGGTCGACGCCGATTCAGTGGCTCTCGATCTCATGGCGCTTCCGCACGTGGATCTACTACAGGAGAAGGTCCCTTCAGACCTCCAGCCGGGCTATTTCATCGGACTCATCGCCCGACGGATCATCGACTCAACACCTGTGACGATGCACCGCGAGGCCCGCGCTCGATTGAAATCGGCCGCCGATTTCTCGCGTGGTCAGTGGTAGGCAGTTTCCACGCTGTCCGACACTTTGACCCCATCGACCGAATCGGTCCACTCTTCGATGTCCAGCCGCCGGGCGTCCGCGATCAATCGTTCCAGCAGGTATTCCTGCATGGACAGGTGCGACTTTGCTGCGCGTTGCCGCAGAATTGAGTGCGTCTCCTCCGGAACGTTCTTGATCTGGATGGTGGTCATGCATCCATTCTGGCGCACAATGCAATGTTCAGCGGAAGTCGCGCGAGCGGTGGCCGGGCGGCAGCGCCGGGTCGAGCAGTGGTTCGATCACCTCGGCCACGAGGTTCACCGCGCCCTGCTGGTGTTCGAGGCGGCCCCTGACGACGACCGCGGCGCTGGTCCGGGCCACGACGCGATGGCGCTGCCACACCGCGTCGAACACCACGACGTTGAGCATCCCGGTCTCGTCCTCGAGGTTCAGGAAGGTCACTCCCCCGGCGGTGTACGGCCGTTGGCGGTGGGTGATCAGCCCAGCCACCCGGATCCTGCGGCCCGATTCGTGATCGGCCAAGGAACTCGTCGCCAGGATTCCCGCCGCGTCCAGCATCGGACGTAGATGGGCGAACGGATGCTCAGCCGGTGAGATCCGGGTGGACTCCAGATCGGCCAGGGTCAGTTCGACATCGCTCATGCCCGGCAGCATCGGCGGCGGTGCCACGATCGCGGTGCCGGGCAGCCGGTCCTCGCCATCGGTGTACCCGGCATTCCAGATCGCCTGGCGCCGCGACAATCCGAACTCGTCGAAGGCCCCCGCCGTGGCCAACTGTTCCTGCTGGGCCCGGCTGAGCCCGCACCGACGGACCACATCGGCCATGTCGGCGAAGGGGCGTGCGGCCCGGGCCGCCACGATCCGCTCCGCATCGGCCACCCCGATTCCCTGCACCGACGTCAGCCCCAACCGCAGCGCATGGTTCCCGTCGCGCCGGTGCTGGTCGTGGTCGGGCTCCGCCGTGGCATCGAACTCACCCACCGGGAGCTGGTGCGGCTCGCGGCACTGCGCACGGCCGGTGGGGCCGGACCGGTCCCCGCATGGTTCGAGGTCGGCATGGACCCCGGACCGCGAGATGCTGGGCTTGCGCACCTCGACCCCGTGGCGACGGGTGTCGGCCACGAGCGACTGCGGCGAGTAGAACCCCATCGGCTGCGCGCGCAGCAGGCCGGCGAGGAACGCCGCCGGGTAGTGCAGTTTGAGCCAACTGCTGGCGTACACCAGCAGCGCGAAACTGATCGCGTGACTCTCGGCGAAGCCGAAGTTGGCGAAGGCCTGGATCCGGCCGTAGAGGTCGTCGGCCAGCTCGCCCTCGATGCCCTTCTCCTTCATGCCGCGGTACAGCTGGTCGTGCAGGCGATCGATCTTCTCCAGGCCACGCTTGGACCCCATCGCCCGGCGCAACAGGTCGGCCTCGTCGCCGGTGCACCCGCCCAGCACCATCGCGATCTGCATGAGCTGTTCCTGGAACAGCGGGACGCCCAGGGTGCGCTCCAGGACCGGTTCGAGTACCGGATGCGGATACGTGATCGACTCCTCGCCGAGTTTGCGGCGGATGTAGGGGTGCACGGCGCCGCCCTGGATCGGACCCGGCCGGATTAGTGCGATCTCGATGACCAGTTCGTAGAACCGCCGTGGCCGCAGCCGCGGCAGCGTGCCGACCTGGGCCCGGCTCTCGACCTGGAACACCCCGATCGAATCGGCCCGGCACAGCATGTCGTAGACGCCCTGCTCCTCCTTGGGGATCGTGGCGAGTTCCCACCGCTCGCCCACTCGCTGCTCGACCAGGTCGAAGGTGTGCTGGATCGCGCCGAGCATCCCCAGCCCGAGCAGGTCGAACTTGACCAGGCCCATGTAGGCGCAGTCGTCCTTGTCCCACTGCAGCACCGTGCGGTGGTCCATCCGGGCCCGCTCGATCGGGACGACCTCGCCGACGGGTCGCTCGGTCAGCACCATGCCGCCGGAATGGATGCCCAGGTGTCGCGGCGAACCCATCGCCTGCTCGGCCAGATGCACGACCGGAGCAGGAATCGCATCCGGCTCATCGGTGCGGATGCTCGACCACGAGTCGATCCGCTTGCTCCAGGCATCCTGCTGGCCGACGGAGTACCCCAGCGCCTTGGCCATGTCACGCACCGCCGACTTCGGCCGATAACTGATGACGTTGCACACCTGGGCCGCGTTGCGGCGACCGTACTGGTCGTAGACCCACTGGATGACCTCCTCGCGGCGATCGGAGTCGAAGTCCACGTCGATGTCGGGTTCCTCGTCACGGGTGGCCGACAGGAAACGTTCGAACGGCAGGTCGTAACCGATCGAGTCGACCGCAGTGATGCCGAGGGCGTAACAGACCGCCGAGTTCGCCGCCGAACCCCGGCCCTGGCACAGGATGTTCCGGCCCTTCGCGAACGCCACGATGTCGTGGACGATCAGGAAGTACCCGGCGAAGTCCTTGTCCTCGATGACCGCCAGCTCGCGCTGAAGTCGCGCCTCGGCCTGCTCCCGGTTGTCGACGTAGAGCCGGTCGGCGCCTCGGCGGACCAGTTCGCGCAACCAGCTCATGGGCGTGTGGCCCGCGGGGATCTGTTGTTTCGGCAGTTTCGGCGAGGCCTTGCGCAGGTCGAACGCACATGCGTCGGCGATCTCGACCGAGCGTTGCACCGCGCCGGGCCAGCGGGCGAACCGCTGAGCCATCTCGGCTCCGGAACGCAGGAAGGCCGGTGGCGCCAGCCAGCCGTCCAGGTCGGCCAGACTGCGGCGGGCCCGGACCGCAGCGAACGCCTGCGCCAATCGGGCGTCGGCCAACCGCGCGGCGTGGACGTTGCCGGTGGCCACGCAGGGCAGGCCGAGCTCGGCAGCCCACCCGGCCAGCGCGTCGTTGGCCGGGCCGTCGCCGGGGCCACCGTGATCGGTCAGTTCGACCACCACGTGGTCGGCGCCGAACAGGTCGACCAGTCTGCGCAGGCCAACCATCCCCTCGCGCCGGACCCACCCCTTGCGGCACCCGGTCAGGATCGTCCAACGCCCGCGGCCCCGGTCGACGAGATCGTCGAGGTCGTAGGCGGGGCGTCCCTTCTGGTCGCCGGCCAGGTTCGCCTCGGTGATCGCCGAGGCGAGCGCGTGATAGCCCTCGACGCCACGCGCCAGCACCAGCAGGTGGTCACCTCCGGGATCGGGCTCGCCGTTCTGTGAGCCGGTCAGCCCCAGGGACAGTTCGGCGCCGTAGACCGTGCGCAGCCCGTGCAGCTCCGCCGCCTCGGCGAACCGCGCGGCACCGCTGAAGCCGTCATGATCGGTCAACGCGAGCGCCGACAGCCCCAGCCGCACTCCCTCGCGCACGAGCGCCTCGGGGTGACTGGCGCCGTCGAGGAAGCTGTAGTTGCTGTGGCAGTGCAGTTCGGCATACGGCACCACCTCGGCCGGGCGCTCGGGCTGCTCCGGGGCTGCGTACGCACCCCGTTTGCGGGAGAAGGCCGGCCCGTCCCCGCCGTCGGGCACCGGCGCGGGGTCGTGCCAGCGGCCCGACAGTCGCGCCTCGAGCTCGCGCCAGGAGATGTCCGGGTTGTTCCAGCCCATCAGGAGGCCCTGCCCCGTGGTCTAGTCATAACGGGCCTCGGTCCACCAGCGGCCGTTCTCGACGACCATGAGCCAGGCACTGCCGTCGACCCCGACGACCTGGAATCGGGCGACGCGGCGCGCAGCGGCCTCGTCCCACCAGTGCTCGTCAACCGGCCACGGCCCGGCCCAAGCGGCGACGGGCTGCCAGCCCAGATCGGCTCCGGCCCGAAATCGCGTGGGCAGGCCGGACAGCGCCCCCCGGCCGCTGACACTGACCGGTAGCCCTTCGGCGCCCACGACCTGGGCCGGCGCCGGCTCGGGGAACACCGTGGCCGGCGCGGGTGCCGGGATGCTACCCGGCCAGGGTCGATCGACCGGCCGCACGACTGCAGGTCGCTCGCCCCAGGGGGTCGACAGCCGACGGTCGGCCGGCCCCCGACCACCCTGGACCCCGACCGATCGCACCCCCTCGGGACCCACGATCGCCTGGACCCGCGCCACGGAACGTTCGATCTGGTCGTCGGGACCGCCCCCGAAGAGGGTCTCGGCATGGTCGCCCCACGGCTCGACCTCGACCGGGATGCACCTCACCGCGACGACGGGTCCCCCCGGCGGGTCGGCGGACAGCTGCCAGCGGAGTCGATCCAGTACATCGCCCGAACCGAACCAGCGCGGGTGACGCCACACCCGGCCGGAGACCTGCGGACGGCCGTCCACCTCGGCATCGACCTCGATCCGCAAGGTGGCACAGACCACGCCCGCGCTCTCGAGCCGCTTCACGAAATCCTCGGCACTCTGCCTCGCGCTGAACGCCACGACGTCCACCCGCTCCAGTGGCGGCTCGAAGGCCACCGCCTGCGTCAACTCCGGCGGCGGGGTACGGCGCGAGATCTGACGAGCTTCCTCGCCCTGGGCCCAGCGGTGCAGCAGAGCACCGTGGGCGCCGAACCGCGCCACCACATCCGCCGCCGACAACGCGGCGAACTGACCGACCCGCCGCACCCCCAACCGGCGCAGCACGGTGACCAGGTCCAGGCCGGAGCCGGGCCCATTCGACCCGGACCCGGCCGGCAGCTGCAGCACCTCGACCGGCAGATCACGCAGGAAATCGGTGTTGCCGCCCGGCGCCACGATCACGCAGTCCTGGGTGGCCGCCCGGCGGGCGGCCAACTCGGCCACGAACACTCCGTCGGCAATGCCGAACCGCACATCCCACACCCCGAGGGCCACGAGCTGTTCGGCGATCACCGCCACAGCTTCGGTCTCGCCGCCGTAGTAACGATCAGGCACCGTCAGCGCGCACAGGCCCGGTCGCAGCGGCGCCACGCCCGGGCTGAGTTCCTCCAGCGTCGTCAGCACCTGCTCGAAGGCACGAGCGTCGGCATCGGGCCGGTGATCGCTCACCACGAGACCGGGACACCGCGACTGGGCATCGCGGCGGCGCATCCCGCGCCGCACCCCCTGCACCCGAGCGGCCGGCGTACAGGCCAGCACCGTCCCCTGGTCCAGCACCGCCAGCGCATCGGCCGACCCTCCGGCCGACTCGGCCACCTGGACGAGCGCCGGCCAATCGGGCACCCACACCACCATCGTGCGCATCAGCCGGCCTCGCGTTCCGGCTCACGGCGGGCGAGGGGTGAAGTTTCCCCGGTTAACCGGGGTTTCTGCCACTGATCGTGGGTTTTTTCCCTTGGCCTGTGAAGGTTTCCCCGGTTAACCGGGGAAACTTCCAACTGTGCGCTCGGCAGCCACAGGCGGCGCGAGCCGACGACTCGCCCGCCGCGTTCGATCTCGACGGTGGCCTGCCGGGCCTGCAGGTGACCGTGGCCAGCCTCGAGGCCGACCCAACGTTGGTCGCGCAGCCGCAGTCGCGTCTCGGCGCGGGGCCAGTCCCCCACCG
The DNA here is from genome assembly GCA_964473845.1 of uncultured Aeromicrobium sp. Taxonomy (GTDB): domain Bacteria; phylum Actinomycetota; class Actinomycetes; order Propionibacteriales; family Nocardioidaceae; genus Aeromicrobium. The sequence goes on along the minus strand of CAYYQO010000063.1, from coordinate 6,277 downwards.
CGATCAGCACGGTCTGCCGCCGGTGAAGTCGCGCCCGCAATCGGCTGGCCTCACGCTCGGGCAGGGTCAGCCGATCGACCATGACCACGCCCACGGCGTCGACCAGGGCCCCCAGCACCGACACCGGATCGGCCCCCGCGTCCGGGACCCAGACCGTGCGATCGAGGTCGACCCCGACCTCGGCCGCCGCCTCGAGACCCACCCGGTCCGTGCCGACGATCGCGCACCAGGCCCCGTCGCCGGAGGGTCCGGCCATCAACAGGAACGCCAGACTGGTGGCATCGACGGCATAACTACCGCCGGGCTGCAACGACACCAGACCGGCCAATGCCGGATGGGTTGCCAGCGACAGTACCGAGGGACGGCCCTGCATCCGGCCGATCCGCGCCCTCAGGTCATCGACCAGGGCGGCACCAGCGGGGACGGCAAGACTCACCCCACCATGATCGAACAGATGTTCGAATCAGTCAATCGGATCCGTGCGAGATCAGTGCGACAGTTCGATGGACCCGCCGGGGATCGCATCGAGCAGTCGGCGCGTGTACTCCTGCCGCGGGTTGCTGTACACCTCGTCGACCGACGCGTGCTCGACCAGTCTGCCCTTCTCCATCACCAGCACGTCGTCGGCGATCTGGCGCACGACCGCCAGGTCGTGGGTGATGAACAGGTACGACAGACCCATGTCCGCCTGCAGTTCGGCAAGCAGGGCCAAGATCTGCGCCTGGACCAGCACGTCGAGCGCGCTGACCGCCTCGTCGAGGATGACGACCTCGGGCTGCAGGGCCAGGGCACGCGCGATGGCGACCCGCTGGCGCTGGCCACCGGAGAGCTCGTTGGGGAACCGTCGTGACACCGACCACGGCAACGAGACCCGCTCGAGCAGGTCGCGAATGCGGGCCTCTCGTTCGGCATCCGTGCCGATCTTGTGCGTGCGCAGCGGCTCCTCGATCGCCCGGTAGATCGAGTACATCGGGTCCAGCGACGCATACGGGTTCTGGAAGACCGGCTGCACCTGACGGCGGAACGCCAACTGTTGCTTCTTGCTGCTCAACGTGGAGATGTCGACCCCGTCGAACTCGACCGTTCCGCTCGTGGGGTCGAGCAGGCCGAGCACCATCCGCGCGACGGTGGACTTGCCCGAACCGGACTCTCCCACGATCGCGAGAGTCGTGCCACGCCGGAGCTGGAACGAGACGTCGTCGACCGCCGTGAACTCGTTCTTGACCCACGGCGCACCGCCGGGGATGGGAAAGACCTTCGTGAGGTTCTTGGCCTCGACCACGATGTCGGAGCCGGTTTCTCCACCGAACTCGGCCGTGGTCTCCGCGACCTCCTCGGCCAGTTCCTCGGCCGCTTCCTGCGCCTGTTCGCGCACCTCGGCGCGCTGCTGGGACAGCAGTCGCTGCGAGGCCAGCGAGGGCGCGCTCGAGATGAGCCGCTGCGAGTACGGATGCTGCGGCTGCTGCAGGATCTGCAGCGCCGGACCGGACTCGACGACCTGGCCCTTGTACATCACCACGAGGTGATCGGCGCGCTCGGCGGCCAGCCCCAGATCGTGCGTGATCAGCAGGACTGCGACCCCGAGGTCGTCGGTGAGTTGGTCGAGGTGGTCGAGGATCTGCTTCTGGACCGTCACGTCCAGGGCGCTGGTCGGTTCATCGGCGATGAGCAGTTTCGGTCGGGCGGCCAAGCCCATCGCGATGAGGGCGCGCTGGCGCATACCGCCACTGAACTCGTGCGGATACTGCCGGGCGCGCTGTTCTGCGTCAGGCAGGCCGGCCTCCTCCAACAGTTCGATGACGCGCGCATCGGCGGCCTTGCCCTTGGCGACGCCGTTGACCTCGAGCGCCTCCTTGATCTGGTCGCCGACCCGGTAGAGCGGATTGAGGTTGCTCATCGGATCTTGGGGAACCAGACCGATCTGCGAGCCGCGGACCGCCAAGATGTCCTTCTTGTTGGCCCGGGAGATGTCACGACCCTCGAAGAGGATCTCACCGCCCGTGACATGGCCCGTACCGGGCAGCAGGCCGATGATCGCGTGCGCGGTCGTGGACTTGCCCGAACCGGACTCGCCCACGATCGCGACGGTCTGGCCCGGATACACCGACAACGACGCTCCGCGTACGGCGGGAATGTCCGTCTTGGCCTGGCGGAAGGCGACGTGCAGGTCAGTGATCTTCAGCAGCGGCTGGGTCATCGGTTCAGTCCCTCTTCCTGCTCTTGGGGTCGAGGGCGTCCTGGACGGCATCACCCAGCAGGATGAAGCCCAGCACCGTCAGCGCCAGGGCGCCGGCGGGCCAGAACAGCACGCCCAGCCGCTGACCGGAGCGAACCTGGTTCTGCGCGGCCGAGATGTCATTGCCCCAGGAGACGACCCCGTACGGAAGGCCGATGCCCAGGAAGGACAGCGTCGCCTCGGCCACGATGAAGATGCCCAGCGACACCGTCGCGATGACGATGACCGGTGCCAGCGAGTTGGGCACGACGTGGCGCCACAGGTTGCGCGCGCGGCTGGCGCCGATGGCGCGCGCCGCGTCGACGAACTCGAGGTTCTTGACCTCCAGCACGGCACCGCGGGCGATACGGGTGACCTGCGGCCAGCCGAAGGCAGCGAGGGCGAAGGTGACCGCGGCGACCGCGCCCCAGAACCCCCGGTCGGGCCAGACGTTGTTGAGCACCGACAGGCCGACGATCGCGCCCAGCAGCAGCGGGATCGCGAAGAAGATGTCGGCGATGCGCGACACGATCGTGTCCATCCAGCCGCCGTAGAAACCGGCCAGGGCCCCGGTGATCAGTCCGCCGATGGTGACGACCAGCGTGCTGGCCAGGCCCACCGCCACCGAGGCGCGGGCCCCGTAGATCGTGCGGGCATAGACGTCATAGCCCTGCTTGTCGAAACCGGCGATGTGACCGGAACTGGGACCGTCGAGGCTGCGCGACAGGTCCGCCCGCATCGGGTCCAGATCGGTGAAGAGTCCCGGGAAGGCCACGACGATCAGGACGAAGCCGATGATGACGGCCGACACCCAGAACAGCACGTTGGCCCGCAGGTTGCGCCAGGCCTCCTTCCACTGGCTCTCGGGCGGCCGCGAGGTGTCGACGGCGCCGGTGGCCTCGAGCGGGGTCTCGGCCAAGGGAGCGACGAAGTGCTCCTGACCGGGCAGCGGGGCGTTGGTGGGAATCTCAGGCATACCGGATCCTCGGGTCGAGCCAGGCGTAGAGAAGATCGACGATCAACGACATGACGACGTAGATCAACACCATGATCGTGACGACGGAGACGATGGTGGGAGTCTCGCCCTGCTGGATCGCCCGCCAGGCGAGATTGCCGACGCCGGGCACGTTGAAGATGCCCTCGGTCACGATCGCGCCGGCCATCAGGGCGCCGAGGTCGGCGCCGAGGAAGGTCACGACGGGGATGAGCGAGTTGCGCAACACGTGTCGGCGGTTGACCTGCCCGTCGGACAGTCCCTTCGCCCGCGCGGTGCGTACGTGATCGGCCGACAGGTTCTCGATCATCGACGTCCTGGTCAGGCGTAGCACGTAGGCGAACGACACCAGTCCCAGGACGAACGCCGGTAATATCAAACGGCTCCAGGAAGCATCACCACCGACCGTGACGGGTGCCCAACCGAGTTTGACACCGAAGAACAACTGCATCAGCAGACCGAAGACGAAGATCGGCACGGCGATCACCAACAGCGACACGACCAGCATGGTCGAGTCGAAGATGCCGCCGCGCTTGATGCCGGCGTAGAAACCGGCGGCGATGCCGAGCACCGCTTCGATCACGAGCGCCATGAGGGCCAGCTTGATCGTGACGGGGAAGGCGCGCGCCACCAGGTCGATGACCGGCTGCCCCGAGAAGGACATGCCGAAGTCCAAAGTGACCGCGCCCTTGAGGAACAGCAGCCACTGCACCAGGAACGGCTTGTCGAAGTTGTACTGCGCCTCGAGTTGGGCGCGGACCGCGTCGGAGACGGGCTTCTCGCCGAACAGCGCGACGATGGGATCGCCCGGCCGCAGGAACACGAGCGCATAGATCAGCAGAGTGGCACCCAGCAGGACCGGAATGGCCTGCAGAATGCGGCGAGCGATATACCAGGCCATGACATCTCCATCCTGGTGGTCGGAAGTTCAGACTAGCGCCGACGGGCAGAATCGCCAGCGGCTGACACGCCGATGGGGCGGCGCCCGAAGGCGCCGCCCCACTCAGCGGAGAATCACTCCTTGGTGATGTCGTGGTAAACCGGCACGTTCTGCCAGTTGAACACCACATTCTCGACGCCGGTCGCCGCAGCGCCCGACACGTTGGTGTTCCACAACGGGATCGCCGGCAGTTCCTTGAACAGGATCGCCTGCGCATCGACGAACGCCTGGTAGCGCGCATCGTCGTCCAAGGCGCCGGCGGCCGTCCGCAGCAGGCCGTCGAACTCCTTGTTGCTGTAGTCACCGTCGTTCGAACCGGCGCCCGTGCCGAAGATCGGGCCCAGGTAGTTGTAGATCGACGGGTAGTCGGGCTGCCAACCGGTACGGAAGGCGGTACCGATCGTGCGATCGGTGACCTTGGTCCGCAGCTCGTCGAACGTCGGGAACGCCTTCGGAGAGGCGTTGATGCCCTCGATGTTGTTGTTGAGCTGGTTCACGACCGCCTCGACCCACTCCTTGTTGCCGGGGCCGTCACCGTTGTAGGCGAGCTCGAACTTGCCGTCCCACTCCGAGATGGCGTTGGCCTCGTCCCACAGCTTCTGGGCCGCGGCGGCGTCGAAGTCGAGCACCTCGCTACCGGGGATGTCCTCGGTGAAGCCGGGCATCACCGGAGCGCTGAAGTCCTTCGCGGGGCTACGCGTGCCGTCGAAGATCTTCTCGGTGATCGTGGCGCGATCGATCGCGCGGCTGATCGCCTGACGACGCAGGTTGCCCTCTTCGCCCTCGAAGCCCTTGAGGGACTCGGGGAGCGTGATGGTCGCGTTGACCGAACCGGGCGACTCGAAGGCCTGGACGCTGTCGTCGGTGCGGAACGTGCTCAGCGCGCTCGGCGGGACCTGGTCCAGGACGTCGAGGTTGCCGGCCTGCACATCGGAGAAGGCGCTGTCGGGGTTGGTGTAGAACTTGAAGGTCACGCCGCCGTTCTGGGCCTTGCGCGCACCGTCGTACTCGGCGTTCGGGGTCATGACGGCCTCGACGTTGTGGTCCCAGCTGTCCAGGACGTACGGGCCGTTGCCGATCGGCTTCTCGACGAAGGCGTCGATGTCGGCGTAGGCGCTGTCGGGGAGCGGGTAGTACGCCGAGTAGCCGAGGCGCAGCGGGAAGTCCGACTCGGGCTGCTTGAGCGTGATCGTGAAGGTCTTGTCGTCGACGACCTTCAGGCCGCTCATCTCGGTGCCCTTGTCGACGATGACACCCTCGTCGTCGGTGCCCTCGATCGGGTAGAAGAAGTAGGCCTGCAGCTGCGCGTTCTCCTCAGCAGCGCCGTAGTTCCACGCGTTGACGAACGATTCGGCCGTGACCGGGGTGCCGTCGGAGAACTTCCAGTCCTTGAGCTTGACGGTCCACACCTTCGAGTCGTCGGACTCGATGGACTCGGCGACCTCGTTCTCCTGCGATCCGTCAGCCTTGTACGTGATCAGGCCGGCGTAGAGCAGGTCGATGATGTTGCCGCCGCCGACCTCATTGGTGTTGGTCGTGACCAGCGGGTTCTGGGGCTCGGTCGCGAATGCGTTGATGACCGCATCCGACGATCCGGAACCGTCGTCGTCGCCACCGCTCGAGCACGCGGCCAGGACGAGGCTGGCGGCTGCTGCGATGGCGATACCTGCGAGGGCTGAACGCCGAGTTCGCATGAATATCCTCCTGTGAATGTGCGTACGTGGGTAAATGCGTGTACGCGCGTCTTCCATGAGTACCACCTGTGAAGGTCGGTGCCCAATCCACAGCGGCCTACTTCACCGAACTGCAACCAAACGAAATGGCCATGGACAGTGGTGCGGATGGGCCATGGAGCCGGGCATGCGAACGGCCCCGCCCGAAAGGGCGGGGCCGCACTCGACTGGGGTTCAGCCCTTGCGCTTGGTGATCTCTTCGGTCGCCTGCGGCAGGACCGTCTTGAGGTCGCCGACGACACCGAAGTCGACGAGTTCGAAGATCGGCGCCTCTTCGTCCTTGTTCACCGCGACGATCGTCTTGGACGTCTGCATGCCGGCGCGGTGCTGGATGGCACCTGAGATACCCAGCGCGATGTAGAGCTGCGGCGAGACGGTCTTGCCGGTCTGGCCGA
>CAYYQO010000062.1:0-15531 GCA_964473845.1 uncultured Aeromicrobium sp. | reverse complement strand
TGAAGGGCACGACCTACGTCCAGATCATCAAGGCGATCCTGCTGATCGGCGCCGCGCTGCTCATGACCGTGTGGGTGTTGGCCCAGTACGGCATGAACTTCTCCGATCTGCTCGGTGAAGGTGCCGCCGCCGGGGCTGCCCTCGAGCCCGGCGCGAAGTACGGCCTGTCCAATCTGACGAAGATCGACTTCATCTCGCTGTCGGTCGCCCTCGTCCTGGGTACCGCCGGACTGCCGCACATCCTGATGCGCTTCTACACCGTGCCCACGGCCAAGGAGGCCCGCAAGTCCGTCGTGTGGGCGATCTGGCTCATCGGCCTGTTCTACCTGTTCACGCTGACCCTCGGCTACGGCGCCGCGGCGATGGTGGGACCGGAGCGGATCGCGTCGGCACCCGGCGCGGCGAACTCGGCCGCACCACTGCTGGCGTACGAACTCGGCGGCACGCTGCTGCTGGGCATCGTCTCGGCGGTGGCGTTCGCGACGATCCTGGCGGTCGTCGCAGGGCTGACCATCACCGCATCAGCCTCGTTCGCGCACGACATCTACACGAACGTGATCCATCGTGGGAAGTCGCCGGACGGACAAGAGGTCAAGGTCGCTCGCATCGCTGCGATCGTCATCGGCGTCGTCGCCATCTTCGGTGGCATCGCCGCCAACGGGCAGAACATCGCGTTCCTCGTGGCGCTGGCGTTCGCGGTCGCAGCCTCGGCCAACCTGCCGACGATCATCTACTCGCTGTTCTGGAAGCGGTTCAACACCCGCGGCTGCCTGTGGAGCATCTACGGCGGTCTGATCATCACGGTCGGGCTCATCTTCTTCAGTCCCGCCGTATCAGGATCGGAGACGGCCATGTTCCCCGGTCAGGACTGGTCGTGGTTCCCGCTGGCCAACCCGGGCCTGGTGTCGATTCCGGCCTCTTTCCTGCTGGGCATCATCGGCACCCTGACCAGCAAGGAGCACCTGGAGTACAAGGCGGCCGAGATGGAAGTCCGCTCGCTGACCGGAGCCGGAGCGGAAGGAAAGGCGATCGATCACTGATCGTCTGACAGACACGACGATGGGGCGGCCTCGGGGGTCCGCCCCATCGTCATGTCCGCTCAGGAACGGATCAGCCGCCGGGCCAGATCTCGATGGAGCGCCTCGATCCCCGTCTCGTCGAGGGGGCCGGAGTTCCGGAGTCGGCGTTGGATTCCGCGCACCGAGAGCACCCGGACGTCGTCGACTTCCAAGGGTCGCATCGGCAGGTCACCCTCGACGAAGCAGTAGTACGAATGAACCTGGGCGTCGGGCAACGGGCCGGTCGAGACGGCAGCCTGCAGCGCCTCGGCGTGTTCCTGCATCTGCTCGGCGATCCGGGTGTGACGCATGCCGTCGATCACGAACGTCGTGCCGTCGCGGGACGCCCGGACCTTCTTGTTCGGGTACGAACGCGGTTCGATCAGGTGCACGCCGGCCGACGTCACGGCAATGATCGGCAGGTCGCCGGTCTGCCCGGGAATGCGTCGGTGGAACAGGAAGAGGACACGATCACCGAACACGTCGATGAGCGTCTTGGCCAGGATGTCGGTCGCGTCATGGCGCTCCGGCATCTCGACAGGGTCGTCGGCCGCACCCCCACGGACGACGGTCAGTTGTGGGCGCGACAGCGGGTCAACGCTGCGCACGATCCGTCGACTCATGCCTGTGAGACGAAGATCTCACCCGGGCATGACGCCGTTTCGACGATCTTCTGAAACGCCGGTTGCAGTCCGGGAGTGCCGGGATCTCGACGACTCCCTTCCTGCAGTGTCGGTGCCACACGGCAGACTGTGGCCGACATGACTTTCCACCTGCATCGCGCCGAGCGCACGGACGTGTTGGCCGACGGACTCGCCGAACTGCTGGCACAGCCCACCGACGATCCGTTCGCCACCGAGGTCGTCGTGGTGGCCGCGCTCGGAACCGAACGGTGGCTGTCCCAGCGGCTCAGCCACCGCCTCGGCGCATCGCCCGGCAGGGGCGACGGGGTCACGGCCGGGATCCGGTTCGCGCGCCCCCACGCCATCGCGGCCGAGTTGCTGGGAGTCGACGATCAGGATCCCTGGCGACCTGACGAGCTCATGTGGCGTGTCCTGGCGACCCTGGATTCCGCCCTGGACGAACCCTGGCTGGACACGGTGGCCCGCCACCTGGGTCACGATCGCGCCGACGAACACGAACTGCGCCGCGATCGACGGCTGGGGGTGGCGCGGCACATGGCCGAGCGGTTCGGTGCCTATGCTCGCCAGCGCCCCGCCATGACCGCCGCCTGGACGGCCGGACTCGACCAGGACGGTACCGGGGTGGAGCTGCCTTCGGACGTGCGTTGGCAGGCCGAACTGTGGCGACGGGTCCATCGCGGCATGCAGGAACCGTCGCCGGACGAGCGGATCGCCCAGACCGTCACGGCGCTCGAGACGGATCCCGACATGTTCGACCTACCTGCACGGATCAGCCTGTTCGGCCACAATCGGCTGCCCCTGGGTGAGCTGCAGCTGCTGGCGGCGCTCGCGCGGAGGCGGGATGTCCACCTGTGGCTGCCACACCCCTCGCCCGCCGCGTGGGAACGACTGTCCGATCAGATCGGCATCGTGGCCAGATCGGACGACGACTCGGCCGACCGGCTCGCCAACCCGCTCCTGGCGGCGCTCGGGCGCGATGTACGTGAACTGCAACGATCGATCCTCAGCGTCGCTCCCGAGGCGACGGTCCACCCGCCCGTCCCCGTTGCCCGGCCGGGCACCCTGCTCGGACGTGTCCAAGGTGATGTCGCCGGCGACCGGCCGGGCAACCACGGACCTGCACCCGAGCCGGGCGACCGCAGCCTGCAGGTCCACGCCTGTCACGGCCACGCGCGCCAGGTCGACGTGCTGCGCGACGTCATCGTCGGCCTGCTGCAGGACGATCCCACCCTCGAACCCCGCGACATCCTGGTCATGGTCCCCGACATCGAGGCCTACGCTCCCCTGTTCCACGCCGCCTTCGGCCAGGCCGAGGTCATCGGTGCCACCCACCAACATCCGGGGCACCGTCTGCGGGTCATGCTCGCCGATCGCGCCGCGTCACGCACCAACCCGTTGCTCGGACTGACGATCGCCCTGCTCGAACTGGCCCGCCGCGGCCGGGCCACCAACGCCGAGGTGCTCGACCTGCTCGGCTCGGACCCGGTCCGGCTCCGATTCGGCCTCGACGACGACGCTGTCGAACGCATCGGGGACTGGGTCGAGTCCAGCGGCGTCCGATGGGGATTCGATGCCGAGCACCGTCGCCGATTCGGACTGCCGATCGAGCAGAACACCTGGCGCTCCGGCCTCGACCGCCTCATCACCGGCGTGGTCGCCAGCGAGAATCCGAGCCGTCCCGTCGAGCAGGTGCTACCTCTCGACGACGTCCCCAGCGGCGACGTCGATCTGGTGGGCCGGCTGGTGACATTCGTCGACGCACTCGAACGCGCCGTGGACTCGTTCGGGGAGTCCGGCACGATGGCCCAGTGGTCCCACCGGATCGACACGATGCTGACCGCTCTGACCGACGTCGGGCTGCGCGACAGTTGGCAACGGCAACAGGTCGACCGCGAACTCGACCGGCTCAACGACGAGGCGACCGTACTGCGCCCGGGTGAAGTGCTGGCACTCCTCCGGGATCGCTGGGCCGGCCGACCCTCGCGCGCGAGCTTCCGCACGGGCAGCCTGACCGTCTGCACGATGGTGCCCATGCGGTCGGTGCCGCATCGCGTCGTGTGCCTGGTCGGGTTGGACGACGGCGTCTTCCCCCGCACGGCGCACGTCGACGGCGACGACGTCCTGGCCCGTCACCCGCTCACCGGCGAACGCGACGTGCGCGCCGAGGATCGACAACTGTTGCTCGATGGCGTCATGTCGGCCACCGAGACGCTCGTCGTCACCTACACCGGCGCCGACGAGCACCGAGGTCAACCGCGTCCGCCCGCCGTGCCCCTGGGCGAACTGCTCGACCAGGTGCGACGCACGGCCGGCGACGTCGATGTCACAACGCACCACCGGCTGCAGCCGTTCGACCCCCACCACCTCATGCCCGGTGCGATCGTGCCCGATGGGCGCCCCTTCAGCTTCGACCCGGCGGCCCTCGCGGGTGCGCGTGCCAGCCTGCGCCCCCGACTCGAACCCGAACCCTTCCTGCCCGCACCGCTGCCAGCACCGCCCCTCGCGGATCTCGACCTCGACGAACTGCTCCGGTTCGTCCAAAACCCGGTCAAGGCGTTCTGGCGGCAACGACTCGACGTCGCCCTGCCCGGCGAGGACCAGCTCCTCGACGAGGAGCTGCCCATCGCCCTCGACGGTCTCGATCGCTGGTACATCGGCCAACGCCTGCTCGACGACGCCGTCCGCGGTGTCGCCCCCGAGGACGCCTGGGCGGCCGTGTGGCGGGCTCAGATGCTGCCACCGGGCGAACTCGGTACCGCCATCGGCGCCGATGTCGGCACCCGGGTCGCGGCCCTCGTCTCGGGCACCGCCGCGCTGCGGGAAGGCGAGGCCGACTCGGTCGACATCGACCTCGCCCTGCCTGACGGGCGCCGGCTGACCGGCACGGTCGACGGTGTTCACGACAACCGACTCGTGACGGTCTCGTACTCCACCGTTCACGGTCGCCATCGCCTGCGCGACTGGGTGCGCCTGCTGTGCCTGGCAGCCCAGCGCCCCGACGTCAGCTGGGCCGCGCACACCGCGGGCAAGATCGGCCGCGGTACCGCCCAGCTCGTCACCGGACCCCTCTCCGGCGCCGACAGCGCACTGGGCCTGCTGGCAGATCTGGTCGAACTGCGTGATGCCGGACTGGTCCGTCCCCTGCCGCTGCCGGTCGAGACCGCCCATCTGTATGCGACCAAGCTCCGATCGCTCGGCCCCGCGGCCGCCGCGAAGATCACGGCCCGCGAGTGGCAGCGCGAACCGGGGCGGTTCGGACCGCCACCGGAACGCCATGCGGTCGAGATCGTCCGGATCTGGGGACAGCACCTGTCCTTCGACACGCTGCTGGACGGCGGCTTCGCCACGCTCGCGCCGCGCCTGTGGGACGGTGCGCTCGACCACCAGCGGGAGGCGGCCCTGTGAACGACTCGTCGCTGCTGCCCTTCGACATCACCGACCCGCTGCCCACAGGTACGACGCTGCTCGAGGCCAGCGCCGGAACCGGCAAGACCTGGACGATCGGCGCGCTGGTCACCCGGTACGTCGCCGAGGGAGTCGTCACGCTGCCCGAACTGCTGGTCATCACGTTCGGCCGTGCTGCGAGCCGCGAGATGCGCGAGCGGGTCAGGGACCAGTTGGTCGTCGCCGAGGCGACTCTGGCCCGTCCCGAGGCGCATCGGGACACCGACGATCCGTTGCTGCGTCTGCTGATAGACGCCGACGACACCGAGATCGCCGTCCGGCACTCCCGCGTGCGCACCGCGCTCGCGGACTTCGACGGCGCCACGATCGCCACGACCCACCAGTTCTGCCAGACCGTGCTGCGCAGTCTGGGCACCGCCGGCGACTCTGACGGTTCAGCCGACCTGACCGACGACGTCACTGCGCTCGTCGACCAGATCGTCGACGACCTGTACGTCGCCAAGTACGCCCGCGAGGACGCCCCCCTGCTGTCCCATGACCAGGCCCGTGACCTGGCCCACGCCGTGGTCACCGATCCCCACGCCGCGCTCGTGCCGGCCGATGCCGATCCCGACTCCCCCGCCGGCGTACGTGTCAGGTTCGCCCGCGTGGTCCGTCAGCGCCTCGATCAGCGCAAGCGCGAACTCGGCGTCCTGGGTTACGACGATCTGTTGAAGCGACTCGAGTCGGTCCTCGAGCGACCCGACTCCCCCGCCCGGACGCTCATGCGCCAGCGCTGGCGGGTGGTCCTGGTCGACGAGTTCCAGGACACCGACCCGGTCCAGTGGAACGTCCTGGACCGAGCTTTCCGCGGTGTCGCCACGCTGGTCCTCATCGGCGACCCGAAGCAGGCCATCTACGCCTTCCGCGGCGGGGACGTGTTCACGTACCTGCAGGCCGCACACACCGCGACCGATCGTCGCACCCTGCCGGTCAACTGGCGCAGCGACGCGCCCCTGGTCGAGGCACTCGGCGCGACGTTCGCGGGCGCTCGCCTCGGGCACCCTGACATCGCCGTACGTCCGGTCACCGCCCAGCACGCCGGCAGCCGACTGAGCGGCCTGCCGCATCCGGCACCGTTCCGGCTCCGGCTGATGTCCCGTGCCGACGGCTCGGATCCCGGCAAGTTCCTGCCCGTCGGTCCGATCCGTGAGCGCATCGCCGAGGACCTGGCCGTCGACGCTGCCGAGCTACTCGCCTCCGGGGCGACGTACGCCGCCCCGGGCGGGGTTCGCCCCGTCGCTGCCGGCGACCTTGCGGTCCTGGTCGCGACCGGCAGCGAGGCCGACCTGGTTCGGCGCGCGTTCGCCCGGCACGGTGTTCCAGCCGTACTCGGCGGCGGAAGCAACGTACTGACCAGCCGCGCGGCTGATGAATGGCTGACCCTGCTCGAGGCGATGGAGTCGCCGCAACGTTCCGGGCTGGTGCGGGCCGCCGGACTGACCGACCTGCTCGGGTACGACGTCACGAGCCTGGTCACCGGGGGCGACGCGGTCACCGACCAGATCGCCACCCGGGTTCGCGACCTGGCCGACCTGCTCGGGTCCAGCCAGATGGCGGCCGTCGTCGAAGCACTCACCGACGAGGCCTTCGCCACTCGCGTGCTCTCGCGGCCCGACGGTTACCGGCACATGACCGATCTCCGCCATGTCGCGCATCTGTTGCACGAGGTGGCCCTGCGCGAGCGGCTGGGGCTTGCCGGACTCGTCCAGTGGTTGCGCCGCCAGCGCACCGAGAGCGGCGACTCGGCCGAGCTGACTCGCCGGCTCGACAGTGACGCCAAAGCCGTCCAGGTCCTGACGATCCACGCCAGCAAGGGCCTGGAGTTCCCCATCGTCCACGTGCCCTTCCTGTTCAATCGTTGGCTACGCGACGAGGAGCGCCCGCGCTTCCACGACCACGACGGGGCACGTTTGCTCGACGTCGGCGGCTCGACCCACCCCGACTTCGCCCAGCACGCCCAACTCGCCCAGTCCGAGGACGCCGGAGAAGCACTCCGGCTCGTCTACGTGGCGATGACCCGCGCCAAGTCCCAGCTCGTCGCCTGGTGGGCGCCGACCCGCGATGCCCGCCACTCGGGCCTGCACCGGATCCTGTTCCGTGCCGATCCGGCTCAGCCGGCCGTCCCCGACCAGGTCACGGTGCCGGACGACGAGACCGCGATGGCGGTGTTGCGACGGTGGCAGGATGCCGGTGGCCCCACCCTCGAGGCGGTCACACCCCGCGTCGTCGTCCCGCCGACGTGGCCGGACGAGACCGACGACCTAGCGATCCGCGTCTTCGATCGCACCCTGGACACGGCTTGGCGCAGGACCTCGTACACCGGGCTCACGCACACCGACGACTCCCCTGCCGTCGGCACGGAACCCGATGCCGGGGGGACCACGGACGAGGACGACCTCACGGTCGTTGCCGAACCGGAGATCGACGACCCTCGCCCCTCGCCGATGGCGACACTGCCCAAGGGCGCCGCCTTCGGCAGCCTCGTCCACGCCGTGCTGGAAGAGGTCGACGTGGCCGCCGACGACCTGACGGCCGAGATCCGGGACCGTGCCACCGAACAGTTGGGCCGCTGGCCGGTCGAGATCGACGTCCCGACCCTGGTGACCGCGATCGAGGCCGTTCTGACCACGCCGCTCGGGCCGCTGGCCGACGATCTCGACCTGGCCACGGTGTTGCGCGACCGGCAGTGGAAGGAACTGGACTTCGAAATCCCGATCGGTGGCGGCGACGATCCGGTACCGGCTCTGGCACGACTGGGCGACGTCGCCGACCTGCTGGACGCGCACCTCGAGCACGACGACCCCATCCGACCGTTCGCCGAACGGCTGCGTTCGCCTGCCCTGGCCGATCAGTCGCTGCGCGGCTACCTGATCGGATCGATCGACCTGGCCCTGCGGCTTCCGAGCGGAAGGTTCCTGGTCGTCGACCACAAGACGAACTGGCTCGGACCGAACGACACCGACCTCACGATCGCCGGCTACCGGCCCGATGCCCTGGCGGAAGCCATGAACTCGGGCACCTATCCCCTGCAGTCCCTGCTGTACGCGGTCGTGCTGCACCGCGTGCTGCGCTGGCGTCTGAAGGACTACTCGCCCGAGCGGCATCTGGGTGGGGTCCTGTATCTGTACCTGCGCGGCATGGTCGGCCCCGATGCGCCACGCCACGACACCGCCGTTCTCGACGGGGTGCCCTACGGCGTCTTCTCCTGGCGGCCGCCCGCGGCGCTGATCCTGGCCCTGTCCGATCTACTCGACGGTTCGACCCGGCAGGCGTCCCGATGACGAGCATCGCCACGATCGACGACTTCGTCGAGGCCGAGGTCCTGACCCGCGGTGACGCCCTGATCACCGCGCGACTGGCGCAACTCTGCGGAGAAACGGGTGACCTCCCGCTGCTGGCCCTGGCGTTCGCCGTCCGCGCGGTGCGTCACGGATCGACGTGTTTCGATCCGCGCGACGATCCCGAGGTTCCGGGGCTGCCCTGGCCCGAGCCTGCGACGTGGCTGACCGCAGCTGAGGCCAGCCGGTTCGAACGGATACTGATCGTCGAGCACGGTCTGTTCTACCTCGACCGCTACCGCGAGCTCGAGGTGGCGCTGTGCGACGACCTGTCCGCCCGTGCGGCGCTCGCGGCTCCCGCGCTGGATGAACAGCGCCTGGCAGCGGATCTCGACCGGCTCTTCCCCCGGACCGAACACGAGGACCAGCGCGCCGCCGCCGAGCAGGCCGTCCGGGTCGGCACGATCGTGTTGACCGGCGGTCCCGGGACGGGCAAGACCACGACGGTCGCCGGCGTCCTGGCGATCCTGCAGGCTCAATCCCTGTCGCTGCGCGGGCGCCCGCTGCGGGTCGCGTTGACCGCTCCGACCGGCAAGGCGGCCGCCCGGATGCGCGAAGCCGTCTCCGCCACCGCGGGCCGGCTGGCGCTCACCCACGACGAACGCGACTGGCTGACCTCGCTGCCCGCGTCGACCCTGCACCGGCTGTTGGGCTTCCGCCACGACAACCGCACCAGGTTCCGCCACGACCGGACCCGGCGCCTGCCCCACGATGTCGTCGTCGTCGACGAGACGTCCATGGCATCCCTCGAACACGTCGCCCGACTGCTCGAGGCGTTGCGGCCGGACACCCGGTTGATCCTGGTGGGCGACGCCGATCAACTCGCCTCGGTCGAGGCCGGGGCCGTCCTGCACGACGTCGTCGCGGGTTGGTCAGATCGCCAGATCGTCCGGCTGACACACAGCCACCGCTTCGGAGCCGGGATCGGCCGCCTCGCCGCGGCCGTCCGCGACGGCGACGCCGACCACGCCCTGGAACTGCTCACCGCAGGTGACCCGGCGATTCGCCTGGTCCCGCCGGAGCAGGCGACCACGGTGCTGGAATCCACACTCACGCCGGTGGCCCACGAGCTGGCGCGAGCGGCGCGTCAGGGCGATGTCCCGGCCGCGCTGGCGCAACTCGGCCGGCACCGGCTGCTCTGCGCGCACCGCGAGGGTCCCTTCGGCGCCACGACCTGGAACGATCGCATCACGGCCACGCTGCGCGACCAGATCGGGTACACCGAGTGGTACGTGGGGCGTCCCGTCCTGGTCACCCGCAACGATGCGCAACTGGGCGTGTTCAACGGCGACGGGGGCGTCGTGGTCCAACGGGCCGAGCACGTGGCCGTCGCGATCGACGGTGATCCGGTACGCGAGTTCGCGACCTCCCGCCTGCCCGACGTCCAGACCGGCTACGCCATGACGATCCACCGTAGTCAGGGCAGCGAGTTCAGCCAGATCTCGGTCCTGCTGCCCGGCAGCGAATCGCGCGTCATGACCCGCGAACTGCTCTACACCGCGATCACGCGCGCCATCGACGGAGTCACCGTGATCGGCAGTCCGGAGGACATCCGGGCCGCCATCGAACGACGCGTCGCCCGGTCCAGCGGCATCGTCGAGCGCCTCGCGGCCCACGACGATGCGCGCTGACTCAGCGTTCGGCGCCCGTCATCGCGTCGGTCGCGTCGAGGGCCTGCTCGCCCAGGGACTCGTCCTTGAGCGTCTCCTCGATCGTCTGGCTCAGCGTGTCCTCACGCAGGAACCACAGGGCGATGGCCGAGACGATCGCCAAGGGCACGAGCCACAGGAAGATCGGCATCAGCGCATCGTTGTAGGCGGCGACGATGATGTCACGGACGGGCGTCGGCAGGCCCGCGACCAGATCGGGAGTCAGTGAGCCGGCACCTGCCGACGTCTGACCCGACTGAGGCAGGTCCGCGGACAGCGAGTCGACGAGTCGCGCCGTGAAGATCGATCCGACGGCGGCAGCACCGAGCGTCCCGCCGACCTGGCGGAAGTAGTTGGTGGCAGCGGTCGCCGTGCCGACGATCTGGTGCGAGAACGAGTTCTGGACGATCAGCGTCATGACCTGCATGCCCAGACCGATGCCGATGCCCAGGACGAGCAGCGAGCCTTCGATCTGCCAGCGCGGGTCGCCGACTTCGAGGATCGAGAGCAGCAGCAGGCCCAGGGCCATGACCACGGCGCCGGTGATGGGGTACCAGCGATAGCGTCCGGTCCGCGAGACCGCCTGACCGACGACGATCGACGTGACGAGCAGACCACCCATCATCGGGATCATCATGAGACCCGCGTGCGTCGCGTCCACACCGACCGACATCTGCATGTAGGTGGGCAGGTAGGACAACGAGCCGAACATCGCGATGCCCATGATCAGCACGCCGACCGTCGTCAGGTTGAAGTTGCGTGATGCGAACAGGGCGAGCGGGATCACGGGCTCCTCGGCATGCTTCTCGGCGAACACGAAACCCACTGCGGACGCGAGGGTCGCGATGCCCAGGCCGATGATCTGGGGACTGTTCCAGTCGAACTGGTGGCCACCCCAGGTCGCGGCCAGGATCAGGGAGGTTGTCGCGATCGTGAGCAGGGCCATGCCGAGATAGTCCAGTCGCGCCGTCGACCGATCGAGCCGGCGCGGGATGTGCAACAGGAAGACCACGGCGGCGAACGCCACGATGCCGAGGGGCACGTTGATCCAGAAGGTCCAACGCCAACCGGGACCTTCGGTGAACCAGCCGCCGAGCAGCGGGCCGGCCACGGACGAGAGGCCGAAGACGGCTCCCATGATGCCCATGTACCGACCACGCTCTCGCGCGGGCACGACATCGGCGATCGCGGCCTGGGACAGCACCATGAGCCCGCCGCCGCCGAGGCCCTGCACGGTGCGTGCGGCCACGAGCGTGGTCATGTCGCCGGCCACGGCGCCGACGAGGGAGCCGATCGTGAACAACGCGATCGCGACCATGAGCATCGGCTTGCGCCCGACTCGATCGCCGAAGCGTCCGTAGATCGGCATGGTCACGGTCATACCCAGGAGGTAGGCCGTCATGACCCACATGATGTGGTCGGCGCCGTCGAGCGAGCCGACGATCGTCGGCAGAGCCGTGGACAGCACGGTCTGACTCAGCGAGGCCAGCAGCATGACGAGCATGAGAGCGGCGAAGATGAGCCGTACGGTGCGCTTCTCGTGGGTGGCGGAGGTGGTGATGGTGTCATTCATAGAGCTGTCGAGGTGACCTTTCGGAACGTGGCGATGGCGTCGTCGAGGGCGCCGTCGATGTCGGAGAACAAGTGATCGGCGTCGGTCATCCACGCGAACGTGACGACGGAACCGGCGAGCAGGATCAGCGCCCGGGCCTCCCTGGGTTCCGTCGGGAGACCCGGGATACCGAGCCACGGTTGGTCGGCGTCATCGACCAACCGGGTGATGAGGTGCTTGCGGCTGGCGGTGAAGACCTGCGAGAGACGACTCTGCAGGGCCGGGTGCGCCGCGGCGATCGCGCGACGCTGGACCAGGTCTACGCCGGGGCCGATCGTGGATCGAGCGACATCGGTCACGAGCCTGCTCACACGCTTGAGCGAGGGCTGGCCCGCCGAGGCCCGCAGCGCCTCCAGCGACTCATTGGTCAGACGGGGAGCCCGCACGCCGACGATCGCGTCCTCCTTCGAGTCGAAGTAGTTGAAGAAGGTGCGCGGCGAGATGCCGGCGTCCTTGGCGATCTGGGCGACCGTCACGTCGCACGCACCCCGGGCGATCGTCGCCTCGGCCGCCGCCCGATGGATCGCAGTCCAGGTACGGCGCTGCCGTTCGGCGACGAGCGGACTGACGGCTTCTGTTTGCACTACTGCAGTCTATGCACTTCTGCACGCATTGCACTAGTGCAAGACGGGTGTAACTCGTAGTTGCGCCATGTGCTGTTCGTCACGTATCGTGGGAGAATCCGGTCGCGGCGCCCCGGCCGCATGGATGCGTGGCCCCGGGAGGTGTGGTGCATCCCGGGGCTTCACCTACCGGGCCCTGGCCGCCCTCCCTCAGCGCAGGTCGGTCAGCTCGCTGCGCACGACCTCCGTGCCGATCAGGTCGCGCAGGGTGTCGTTGACGTCCCAGATCCCGACGTTCATGGCCGCCGTCAGCCGCCGGCTCGCGTCGATCCAGTAGGCGATGAACTCGTTCGCGGCCAACTCCCCGCGGATCTCGACCTCGTCCTCGGGAGAGGAGTGCCCGACGTACTCCATCGAGAACTCGAACTGGTCGGTGAAGAAGTAGGGCCACCAGTCGTGGACCGTCTCGCGACCCAGCAGGACGTCGGCGACGGCTCGCCCCTGGCGGATGGCGTTGTCCCAGTGCTCGACCCGGATCCGGTCCGTGACGGTGGTGTTCCACGCGTTCGCGACGTCACCGATCGCCAAGATCTTCTCGTCGGCGGTCTGGAATCGCTGGTCGACCACGATGCCGTTGTCGACCTCGAGTCCGGCATCCTGCGCGAGGGTCACGGCCGGCGCCGCGCCGACCGCCACCAGGACGTGTGCCGCATCGATGGTCTCGTCCGAGGTGCGAACTCCCACCGGGCGACCCTCGTCGAGGATCACCTCCTCGACCGTCACCCCGAGGCGCAGATCGACCCCGTGCGAGCGGTGCAGGTCGGCCAGGTGCTGGGCGAGGTCGGTGCCCAACACGTTCTGCAGCGGCAGATCCGCCATTTCCAGGACCGTGACATCGACCCCGTGGTGGCGCGCCGCGGCCGCCACCTCGAGGCCGATCCAGCCCGCCCCGATGATCACCAGGCGGCCGCCGGACTCCAGGTCGGCGATCAGCCGTTCGGCGTCGTCGAGGGTGCGCAAGTACTCCGCCTGGTCGGCACCGGGCAGGTCGGGCACCCGCGGTTCGGCACCTGTGGCCAGGACCAGCAGGTCGTAGTCGTAGGACTCCCCCGAGTCCAAGCCGATCCGCTGCGCCTCCCGATCGACGGAGGTGACGGTGACCCCGGTCCGCAACTGCACGTCGTGGGCGGCCCACCAGTCGTGGGCCAGCACCGTCGGGTCGGCGTCCTTGCCCAACAACAGCTCCTTCGACAGCGGCGGTCGCTCGTACGGCAGGTGGTTCTCGGCCGCGAAGACCGCGATCGACCCGTCGTATGCCTCGTCACGCAATCGTTCGACCGCCTTCGCGGTGGCCAGTCCTCCCCCGACGAAAACCAAGTTCTCCATGTCCCCATCGTCCGCCTGTCGGCCCAGGTTGCAACCGCGAGGCCCGGACCGCATCGCAACGTCGCCCGTGCCCCAACTTTTGGTACGGGATACACCTTTGTCGCCGCTTTGAACGTGGATCCCGTACCAAAAGTGGAGGCGAGGGCGGCGGGCTGGGACTGGGGCGGCGGACACGAAGCGGCGCGGCCGACCCCTTCCCCAGGGTCGACCGCGCCGCGGTCTCGGTGCCGGCGGTCAGCTGCAGCCGCTGGTGCTGCCGCAGCCCTCGCAGACGTGGCAGGAGCCGGCCGGCCGCATCTTGGTACCGCAGGTCATGCACAGCGGACTGTCGACGGCGGAGCCGGTGATCTCCTCGAGCAGTTCGGCCGACGTGTGTGCCTGACCGGACGCCGGACGCGCCGTCTCGATCTGGACCGACACCGACTGGGCATCGGCCAGCGGTGCTTCGGCCTTGAGCTCGGCGGCCGCCTCGGAGGAGGCTCCGGTCGGCTCGTCGTTGACCAACTCGGCCGCCGTCGAGCCGTCGCCCTTGACCGGCTCGTACGAGCCCGTGTCCAGGTAACGCTGACGCTCGTCGACCGAGTGGATCGACATCGCCGAACGCGTGTCGAAGTCCAGGTAGTCCAGCGCCAGGCGCCGGAACACGTAGTCCATGATCGACTGCGCCATCCGCACGTCCGGGTCGTCGGTCAGACCGGCCGGCTCGAACTTGAGGTTCGTGAACTTCGTGACGAAGGTCTCGAGCGGGACGCCGTACTGCAGACCGATCGACACCGCGATGCTGAACGCGTCCATCACGCCGGCCAGCGTCGAACCCTGCTTGCCGAGCTTGAGGAAGATCTCACCCAGCGTGCCGTCGTCGTGGGCGCCGGAGGTCATGTAACCCTCGGCACCGCCGACGCTGAAGCTGGTCGTGATCGAGGCGCGTGACTTCGGCAGACGACGCCGAATCGGCTTCTCGACGATGACCGTCTTGACCTCGGCCTCCTCGGTCGTGGTGGCCTTGTCCTGCGCCTTCTGGCTGGACAGCGGCTGGCCCACCTTGCAGTTGTCGCGGTAGACCGCGAGCGCCTTGAGGCCCAGCTTCCAGCCCTGGAAGTAGACGTCGGCGATCTCCTCGACCGTCGAGGTCTCGGGCATGTTGACCGTCTTGCTGATGGCGCCGGACAGGAACGGCTGGGCCGCCGCCATCATCCGCACGTGGCCCATCGGCTTGATGGCCCGCTCACCGACCGCGCAGTCGAACACCTCGTAGTGCTCGGCCTTGAGGTTCGGCGCGCCCTCGATGGTCTCGTTCTCGTCGATGTAGGCCACGATCTCGGCGACCTGGCTCGTCGTGTAGCCGAGCTTCGAGAGCGCCATCGGCACCGTGTTGTTGACGATCTTCATCAGACCGCCGCCCACCAGCTTCTTGTACTTGACGAGCGCGATGTCCGGCTCGATGCCGGTCGTGTCGCAGTCCATCATGAAGCCGATCGTGCCGGTCGGAGCCAGCACGGACGCCTGGGAGTTGCGCCAGCCGTTCTTCTCGCCGATCTTCATGTTGGCCGCCCACTGCTTGGTGGCTTCCTTCTGGACGGCGATGTCGATCGCGTGCTTGGTGCGGATCTCGTCGTTCGCGCTCTGGTGCTTGCGCATGACCCGCTGGTGGCCGTCGACGTTGGCCGCGTAACCGTCGTAGGCGCCGACGACACCGGCGAGCTCGGCGCTGCGACGGTAGGACGTACCCGTCATGAGCGACGTGATCGACGCGGCGAGCGCGCGACCGCCGTCGGAGTCGTACGCCAGGCCCGAGGCCATGAGCAGCGCGCCGAGGTTGGCGTAGCCGAGGCCG
>CAYYQO010000061.1:0-16010 GCA_964473845.1 uncultured Aeromicrobium sp. | reverse complement strand
TTCGAGTCATTGGCCCAGCGGTTGTGACAGCGAAGGTGGTGAAGTGTTGATCAGGCAAGAGGTGGTGAGTTTTCTCGCTGTTGTCGTAGCTCTCCTGGGTGTCATTCTCCTGACGACAGAGCGCGAAGCGGATGACTGGAGGTTTGGCGGCTACATGTTGCTCGCCTACTTGGCATTGTCCATCCTGGCTGTCGCGTGGCGGTCCACCAAGAATCGCGACTGACCGCCGGTCGAGTCATGCGTTTCGCATCCGCGACGCGCTGATGTGGCTGATCTGGGAGCGCAAGAAGAATGGGGACTCACCTGCACGGTGAGGTGATCCCCCCAGGCGTGGGTCGGCGAGGAGTCGGGAGTTCCTCGCCGGCCCACTTGGCGTTCAGGTGGGCTGCACCTTTGTACCAAGATGTCGCGGGGACGACCCGAAGGTAGAAAGTTCAGTGGGGCAGGGCGGTCAGCCGCGCATGCCGTCCTTCGTGCACAGATCACCCAGCTGGTCGGTCGTGCCGTCCTGCAGGTGGCCGAAGTACTCCAGTGCGCGCTCGCGGTCCCACTGGACCGAGAGGTCGGCGATCGGGACCGTGCAACTCAGTCCGCTGCCGCTCATCGACCGGGCCAGCTTCCAGGCGAAACGCCCGAACGAGAACATCGAATCGTCATCACCCACGGCAAGTGATTCGGCGGTCGTCGTGGCGACCCGCGTGAATTTCCACGGATTCAGGATCGTGGATGCGGAGGCAGCCGATGTGCCGATGGCGCCGATGACCTCACGTTGGTGCTCGCCGCGGGCGATGTCGCCGCTGGCGAACGCCTTGCGAGAGCGCGAGTAGGCCAACGCGGTCTTGCCGTCGACCTCCTGGCAGCCCTCCTTGATGTCGAGGTGGGCGTCCTTGTCCTTGATGTCCTGGGTCGGGCAGATCTCGATGCCGCCCAAGGCGTCGACCACGTCTTCGAGCCCGGCGAACCCGATCTCGGTGTATCCGTCGACGCTCAGTCCGGTCGCGCCCTCGAGGGTCTGCACCAGGAGCGGCGGGCCGCCGTACGCATACGCGGCATTGACCTTGGTGCGTCCGTAGCCGGGGATCTCGACCAGCGAATCACGGGGGATCGACGTCAGGACGGACGGTCCGCTGCCGCCGTACGTCAGCAGCATGATGGTGTCGGTCCGGCCCCGTGACTTGTCCGTGGGACGCTTGTCGGTCCCGACGAGCAGCCACGTGGTCGTGTCATCGGTCGGACGCTCGCCCTCCGGGGTGGCGGCCACCTTGGTGATCTTCGACCACGCGACCATCGGCACGATGACCAAGAAGGCCACCCACAACGCCAGCACCAACCACAGCAGCCGCCACTTCCCGCGCTTGCGCCGCCCCTTGGGAGGCTCGGGTGGTTTCGATCCCGGCCCCGAGGGCGGCAGTTTCGGCGGAGGCAGGTCGGAGCCCGACGACGCGGGCATGGGCGCTGTGCGACCGGACTCGTCCTCGTAGAGCCAGTCGTAGCCGCCGGAGTTGGGGCCTGAGGGGGGCATGGGGTGAAGGTACCGCGAGAAGACAAGTTCAGAATCCTTGGCCTGATCCTCGGCGCGTCCTCCCGCTGGGAGGGGTGTGGCGCTTGATACTGGGGAAACCTACGGACTCTTCCCCACCGTGAGGACAGCGATGCACCACGACCGCACGAGCGAGCCAGTGACCATGAGTGAACGCCAGCGAGCGAACATCACGATCACGAAGGCCGGCACCGCCGTGCTGTGCTTCTCAGAATGGGTGGCTGCATGAGCACCTTCGGCGGCAACTACGACGACCCGACCAGCGCGACGGCTCGAATCCGCTTCCGGCGTGCGCTCACGCTGGCGGCCATGACCCTCGTGATGCCCGGTTCGGCCCAACTGGTGCAGGGCAACAGGCGAGTCGGCCGGATCGCCATCCGCGTCTGGCTCGTGTCGATCGCGCTGATCGTGCTGCTGGCCGTGCTCTCGCTCGTGAATCGCCAGTTCGTGTTCGGGCTCGCGACGAACGCGATGCTGCTGACGCTCGGCCGGTGGCTGTTGATGGCCATGGCCATCGGATGGGTCGCGCTGATCGTCGACGCCTGGCGATTGGGCCGGCCGCGCGAACTGGCCCGGCCGCACCTGGCGATCTCGACCGTGTTGCACGGCGCGCTGGTCGTCGGCACCGCCGCCGTCCTGTTCTTCGCCGCTCACACGGTCTCGATCATGAACGGGTTCACCGACACCGTCTTCGCCTCCAGCACCGTGAGCAAGCCCCACGACGGTCGCTACAACGTGTTGCTGATGGGAACGGACTCGGGCAAGGATCGCGTCGGCATGCGTCCGGACTCGATCAACGTCGCCAGCATCGACGCCGACACCGGCAAGGCCGTCCTGATCGGTCTGCCGCGCAACCTCGAGAACGTGCCTTTCGCCAAGGGATCGGTCATGCGCAAGCAGTTCCCGAACGGCTTCGACTGCGACGGCTGCTACCTCAACGCCGTGAACACGTGGGCGAACGACCATGCGGACCTGTTCGACAGCAAGGAGCCGGGCATCGACGTCACGATGGAGGCGGTCGAGGAGATCACGGGGCTGAAGCTGAACTACTACGCGTTGATCAACATGAAGGGCTTCTCCAAGCTCATCGACGCCGTTGGCGGCGTCAAGATCAACGTGCGCGAGCGTACGGCGATCGGCGGTATCGGCTCGCCGATCCGCGGCTACATCGAGGCCGGGAACCGGAAACTCTCCGGCGACCACGCCCTCTGGTACGCCCGATCGCGCGTCGAGAACGACGACTGGTCGCGCATGGGTCGCCAGAAGTGCGTCATGAACGCCATGGTCCACCAGTTGAACCCGCAGAAGGTCCTCCTGAACATGCAGGACATCGCCGACTCGAGCTCGGCGATGCTGCACACGAGCATTCCGCGCCAGGACCTCAATGTGTTCATGGATCTCGCGCTCAAGACGAAGTCGCAGCCGATCTCGTCGGTGTCACTGGTCCCGCCGGTCATCTACACCGGCAACCCCGATTTCGACAAGGTCCGGCGGCTGGTCTCGGACGCGGTCGAGACATCGGAGGGTCGTACCGACGTGCAGAAGGCCGCCCTCGTCACGGCGAAGCTCTCCTTGATCCAGGTCGGTGCCGAGGCCGAGAAGAAGGATCCGCGCAAGGCGAACCGCAGCGCCAACCTCAACGAGAGTTGCTGACCGGACCCGTCGGAGTCCCGGCTTGGGATCGCCGGGTTTAATGGTGCGTCAGTCGGTCTCGGTCGAGGAAGGTTCACACTTGAGTGCAATGGGCGCACGACCCACTCGGGTCGCCCAGAAGGGTGGGCTGCGCCGTGCGCTCGTCCTGATCCTGGGCACCGTCGTGTGGCCGGGCAGCGCCCAGTTCCTCGCCGGGGCGCGCCGATTCGGTGCCGTCATCATGGTGCTGTGGGTGGCGACACTGACCGCGATCGGCGTCATCTGGTTCCGTTTCCGGCCCGACCGCACGCAGATGATCGACTGGCTCACCGACCCCTCCGTCCTGCAAGCCGTCCGGCTCGTCGGGTTGATCGTCGCGGTGCTGTGGTTGTTCCTGTTCGTCGACGCCTGGCGGCTCGCGCTGGTCCGCAGCCTGGGCTGGTGGCGGCTGGGGGTGATCTCGGTCGTGAACATCACGATCGTCGCGCTCGCGACCTCGTCGACCTACCTGAGCTGGAACACGGTGTCGGCCTCGAAGGCGGTCGTCGAACAGGTCTTCAACCAGACCGAGGTCAAGACCCCGCTGAAGGGCCGCTACAACATCGTGCTGCTGGGCGCTGACTCCGGAGACGATCGCTTCGGTATGCGACCCGACTCGATCAACCTGGTCAGCATCGACGCCGAGACCGGTGTCCCCGTCATGGTGTCGCTACCGCGCAACCTGCAGAACGTGCCGTTCCCCGAGGATTCGCCGATGCGGGCGGTCTACCCGTACGGCTACAACTGTGGATCTACGTGTCTGCTGAACGCTGTCCACACCGCCGCGGCCGACCGCGCGGACCTGTATCCGAAGAGCAAGGATCCCGGGTTGGACGCGACACTCGAAGCCGTTGAGGGCGTCACGGGCCTGAAGGTCAACTACTACGTGTTGGTCAACATGAAGGGCTTCTCCAGTCTGGTCGACGCCGTCGGCGGGATCACGATGGACATCAGTGAGCCCATTGCGATGTTCGGCAAGGACGACGCCTGGAAACAGGTCTACATCCAGCCGGGCCAGCAGAAGCTCAACGGCAAGGAGGCGCTCTGGTACGGGCGCAGCCGGGTCCAGTCCGACGACTACACGCGGATGGGGCGCCAGAAGTGCCTCATGCAGGCGATGCTGCAGCAGATGAGCCCGGAACAGGTCGTGCTGAACGCCGGCTCGATCGCCAAGAGCTCGGCCCAGATGCTCAGCACCGACATTCCCGCGTCGGAGCTCGGTTCGTTCGGCGACCTGGCGCTCAAGGCCAAGGACAAGCAGATCGCGACCCTGTCGGTCGTGCCGCCGCAGTACTCGACGGTCACCCCGAACTTTGATCAGATTCGCGCCGATGTCGCTGCGCTGGTCGCCAAGAGTGAACAGCAGCAGAAGAAGAAGGCGAAGCCGAAGGCATCCGCGACCACGCCGGCCGCGGGGGAGACGACAGCGGCTCCGACGGCGACTCCGACCACCGCATCACCGTCGGCGGCGAACAACACCGACGACCTCGCTGCCAGCTGCTGATCGCGCCGCCGGGACAGGGAACCTCAGCGAGTCTCTTCGTATGCGTTGATGACGTCATCGGGCTCGCCGTCCATGATCAGCTCGCCCTTCTCGATCCAGATGACCCGATTGCACGTGTCGCGGATCGAGCGCATCGAGTGGCTGACCAGGAACACGGTGCCGGCGTTGTCGCGGATCTCGCGGATGCGTTCCTCGCTGCGCTTGCGGAAGGCCCGGTCGCCGACGGCGAGCGCTTCGTCGACGATCAGGATCTCGTGGTTGCGGATCGTGGCGATCGAGAACTTGAGCCGGGCCGTCATGCCCGACGAGTACGTGCGCATCGGCAGGTGGATGTAGGGACGGATGCCGGCGAAGTCGACGATGTCGTCGTAGTGCGCCTCGATCTCGGACTTCGACAGACCGAGCGCCAAGCCGCCCAGAATGACGTTGCGCTGGCCCGACAACGCCTTGATCAGGGCGGCGCCGACACCCAGCAGGCTGGGGCGGGAACTGGCGTAGACAGCGCCGCGCGTGGCGGGCGTCAGCCCGGTGATCGCGCGCATCAGCGTGGACTTGCCCGACCCGTTCGAGCCGATCACACCGATGCTGTCGTTCTCGTAGGCGGTGAAACTGATGCCCTTGAGGGCATGGACGGTCTGGGTGCGCTTGGCGCGGCGCAGCAGGCCGCCACGATCGGTCTCGGTGGCGCGCTTGCCCGTGGCGAACACCTTGTACTCGACGTGGAGGTCCTGCACCACGACGACCGGACGCCGACCGTCGGGCAGCCGCGGCGTCCCGGTCGACTCAGTTGACACGGCCATAGCGCTCCTCCGCGGCCCAGAAGAAGACGATTCCGACCAGGAACACGCCGATGGACCAGCAGGTGATGATCGGCCAGAACTGCATGCGCACGTCGTACAGCGGATCGGAATCGAGGAACAGTTCGCGCGCCAGGCTCAGGAAGGCGTAGACGGGCTGGTACTGGACGATGCCGAGCATCTTCTCGTTGCCCTCGAACCGCATGTCGAAGCTGAAGAAGATGCCGGAGGTGTAGAAGAAGAACCGCGTAATGAAGGGCAGCAGGTTCGACAGGTCGGGCATGTGCACGGCGAGGCGTGCCGTCAGCAGGGCAACGCCGAGGCAGAACAGGAAGTACAACGCGATCAGGGGGACGACCAGCAGCCAGTTCCACGTGGGCGGGTGACCCATCACCACGAGGATCAGTGCCAGCAGCGCGAGGGTGGGCACCAGTTGCATGAACTTCTGGACCACGACCGAGATCGGCAGCGACATGCGGGGGAACGCCAGGCTCTGGACCAGCGCCTGGTTGGAGGTGATCGACTTCGATCCGCTGCCCATGCACGAGGCGAAGAACTCGAAGATGAACACTCCCACGAGCAGGAACGGCACGAAGTCGGGGACCGACTTCGTGCTGGCCATCAAGATGCCGAACACGACGCCGAACACGGCAGCGTTGAGCAGCGGTTTGAGCACGATCCACAGCATGCCCAGGCGCTGGCGCTGGTTCTCGGCCTCGATCCGGAACTTCGCCAGGGAGAGGATGAAGTCCTTGCGCTGTGCGACCCCCCAGAGGTACTGCGGCAGCGGGGGTCGGCCGCCCACCCGGGTCAGGCCGTGGGCCTGCGGGTCGTCGACCGTCGGGGTCATACTCGTCGTTCCTGTCCTGGAGGATGTCCGCGCCGGGCGTGCGCGCGGATGCCCGTTGAGTCTAGGGCACCGGCCATCACGAGAACCTCATCGTCCCGGCCGGTCGACCCGAGCGCGCTCCTGCCCGGCGATGCGATCCAGCGTTTCCCGGTCGGCTCCTGCGACGACGACGAGGGAGCCACCCCCGACGAGGGTGCCTGCGAGGGCGCGGGCGTCGTCGGTGAGCGAACCCGGTTCGCGCAGGACGCGGTCGGTGATGGGCGTGACGGCCAGCAGGTCGGCGTGGGTCGCGCGCTCACCCGCCACGTCGATCGCCAGGTCCTGCGGTGCCGGTGGGTCGAGATCGATGAAGACATCCGGGTTGGCCGGCACGTGGACCGCGATGTCGAGGAATCCGCTCGGTTCGTCGACGAAACGCCCTCCCAAGGGTCGCAGCGAGGCCGCCAGGCGGGTGGGCTCGTCCGCCTCGAGCTCGGGTCCGGACAGGCCGATCTGGGCGTCGTGATCGGTGACGACGGCTCCGATCCGCCAGGCGCCCAGCAGCCACACGTACCGCAGCCAGTGGCTGGGCAGTCCGATCCGGATCCGGTAGCCCCGTTCGGCGTCAAGATCGTCGACCAGCCAGTTGGCGACCTTGGCGACCCAGTTGGCCAGCGTGACGCCGCTGAGTTCGACCCGTTCGCCCGTCGTGGCGTCGTAGTACGTGACCACGGGAGTGGGGGAGGGAGTCAGTGCGGTGGCGAGGGTGGTGGTCACGAACCCGACGCTAGCGTGGTTCCCTACGCGCCGACACGCCGAGCCCGGAGCGCGACACGCCGAAGAATGCCCGACATTTGCTATTCGGCTTGACGTTTGGCAGCCAGGCGATTGTAATTACACACATGTCATTAGTCGGTTGGATCGAGGGCGACGACCCCGAACTCATGTGGCAGGAGCGCGCACTGTGCGCTCAGACCGACCCCGAGTCGTTCTTCCCTGAAAAGGGCGGTTCGACGCGCGAGGCAAAGCGCGTGTGTCTGACCTGCGACGTCAAGAGCGAATGTCTGGAATATGCACTCGCCCATGACGAGCGGTTCGGCATCTGGGGTGGACTGTCCGAGCGCGAGCGTCGCAAGCTCAAGAAGCGCGCCTGAGATCCGCACCTGCTGACGCCTGGCGGTTCGGGGTGACCGCCTAAGGTGTCGATCATGCACGACGACGCACCCGAGCCCGCATGGCGAGCCAAGCCGCCGGCCGTCGTCGCAGTGCTGGTCGCGCACCGCGGATCGCGCTGGTTGCCCCAGACCCTGGCGGCTCTCGACCACCTGACCCACCGGCCCGATCACCTCGTCCTGGTCCACGACGACAGCGATCCGGCGACCCGTGACCTGATCAACGGTCACATCGGCGCATCCAGAATCCTGAAGGCCCGCCCGCGTGTCGGTTTCGGTGCCCAGGTCGCCGCGGCGCTCGAGTCCGAGACCGAGGCGTACGACTGGATCTGGTTGCTGCACGACGACCAGATCTGCGAACCCGACGCCCTCGCCCGGTTGTTGGACGAGGCGACGTCAGCCCCGGACATCGGCGTCGTCGGCCCGAAGGTGCGCGAATGGCCCTCGCTGCGGCGACTGCTGGAGGTCGGCGTCACCGTGACCGGGACGGGTCAGCGCGAGACGTCGCTCGAATCGGGTGAACCCGACGCGGGCCAGCACGATCGCGCGCGTGACGTCTTGGCGGTGGGCACGGCCGGCATGCTCGTCCGGCGTGACGTGTGGGAACGCCTGGACGGGATGGATCCCCGGCTGCCGTTGTTCTTCGACGACATCGATTTCGGCTGGCGTGCCAACCGTGCGGGCTACCGGGTCCGGCCGGCCACCGACGCCGTCGTGTTCCACGCCGAGGCAAGTCGCAACCGTCGCCGGGTGCGGCGCAAGGGCATCAAGGAACATGCCGGCGAGCGCCGTGCGGCCGCGCTGTACACGATGCTGGCCAACAGCGATCCGCGTCAGTTCCCCATCACGAGCATCCGGTTGTTCCTGGGGTCGCTCCTGCGTTTCGTGGGGTTCCTGTTCGGCAAGGACCTGCGTTCGGCTCGCGGCGAGATCATGGCGATGGTGACGGTGTTCGCCAACCCGGGCCGGATGATCTCGGCCCGGCGACGCCGCAAGCCGCTGCTCAAACGCACGAACCGCGAACTCAAGGATCTGTTCGCGCCGTTCTGGGCGCCCTACCAGCACGGACTCGACGTGGCTGCCTCGACGATGCAGGCGATCGTTCGTCCCGAGGCCGTCGAGACGATGGGCCTGCGCACGATAGGGGTGGGGGACGAGGACGAGAACGACCCCGTCGTCATCGAGTTGCCGCCCTGGTGGCGACGGTGGCCCTGGTTCACGTGGATCCTCGTGCTGCTGGTCGGATCGGCCGTCGCGGCCCGTTCGGTCGTGGTCGGGCAACTGTTCAGCCCCACGCTGCCTGCCTCGCCCGATGCGGTCTCGGCCTGGTGGAACCTGATCTTCGAGCGGTCGCACGCGGTCGGTCTCGGCAGCGCCGACGGTGCTCCCGCCTATGTCATCCCGTTGGCGCTGGCCGGTGTCCTGGTGTGGTTCTCACCGGGCCTGATCGCCTGGATCCTGACAGTCCTGGCCGTGCCGTTCGCCGCGCTGACGGCGCATCGCTTCGGTCGGCTGGTCAGCGACGATCGCGCGATGCGCATGGTGTGGGCCGTGTCCTACGGCCTGATCGTCGCCGTGACCGGAGCCGTGGCCGACGGGCGGCTGGGCACCGTGATCGTCCTGGTCGTCGCGCCCTTGTTCTCGAACGTCCTGCTGCGACTGGTGCTCGAACCCGACTGGACTCGGGCGATCCTCGTCGGGGTCTGGATCGCTCTCGTGGCGGCGTTCGCGCCGATTGCGTGGATGTTGGGTCTCGTCGCCCTGGCCGTGTGCGCGGTGCTGGTCCGTGCCTCGGCCCGGTATCTCGCCGTCAGCGCCGTCGTCGGCACGGCGCTGCTGGGGCCGTGGCTGGTCGATCGGGTCCTCTCGGGCCGGATCTGGTGGGAAGCGGGCAACCCCGTCGACGCGCCCTCGACCGCGTGGGGCGTCGTCACCGGAACCGGCGGCGGCAGCGGCGCGGCTCCGTGGTGGATCGTGGTGCCGTTGCTCATCCTGGCCGTGGCGGCACTCGTGCCCCAGGCGACCCGTCGGTCCGTCACGGCCGCGTGGATCGTCGCGGTCGTGGGTCTGGCCACCGGTCTGCTCGCCTCGATCTCGACGTACGTCCCGTATCCGGGCGCACCCGAGGTGCGGGCCTGGTCCGGACTCGGCGCCGGATTGTGGCTCGGGGGACTGCTGACCGCGGTGCTGTTCGCGTGGCCGGTGCTGCGTACTCGCCGGTACCGCCGTTATCTCCGGCCTGCGATCGCCCTGCTGGCGGCCTTTCCGCTGTTGGCCGGGAGTTGGTGGATCGTGCGCGGCATCGATGATCCGCTCGAGTCCGGTGACGCCCGGGTCGTCCCGGCCTTCCTGGCTGCGCGACCGGGAACGACGGTCGTGCTGACGGGTGACTCCGAGGCAGGCATCGTGGCCGACGCGGTCGTCGGGCCCGGACCCTTCCTCGGTGCCGAGGCGCTGCGCACGACGGCCGAACGCGAGCAGCGGCTGCACGACTCGATCGTCTCGTTGGTCACGACGCCGACGCGCGAGGACGTCGACGAACTGGCCCGGCTCGGGGTCGACAGCCTGTATGCGCCCGACGTGGATCTGGATCTGGCACGCCGGATCGATGCCGCGCCTGGGCTGGCCCAGAAGGGCAGTGACTCACCGGACTCGCGGGTCTGGGCCGTGCAGTCGCAGGTCGAGGCCGAGCCGGCCCCTCGCGCAGCTGCGAGCAGGCCGTGGATCGCCGGTGGCTGGATGGTGGCCTGGGTCGCTGCAATCGTCGCGGCCCTGCCCGTGCGACGTACCGCCGAATCGGCATCGTCACCGGATGAGGAGGACGACGCATCATGACTGGTCGCGTTCCTGTGCGGATGGTGCTGCCGGTCCTGGCAGCGGTCCTGTCCGCGGGCGTCTGGTTCGTCCCGGAGCCCGAGCCGCCGGTGGTGGACGGCGGCACCAGCGAGGTGCCCGTCCGGCAGACCGTGTGGGCGTGTCCCGCGGCGTCCGGCTGGACCGTGGCGGCCGGCCAGGTCGAGGCCGGCACGGGCGCGCTCGCCCGGCCGATCCCCGAGGAAGCCGCCGCAGACCCGGTCTGGACTCAGGCGGATCGCTGGCGCACGGCGACACCGGGCGGAGACGCACTCGTGGTGGAGCAGTCCGGGCAGGGTTCCGGTTCCGTCGGCTACGTCGCGGGCACCCGCGGCGGCGCGGCGGTCCTCGGTTCCTGCCCGTCGGTCGTGGACGAGGCCTGGTTCACCGGTCTGGGCGATGGCGACCGGGCCGACGCCAGTGTCACCCTGATCAATCTCGGTGAGAGTCGCGCGGTCGCGGATCTGACCTGGTGGGGGGCGAACGGGCCGATCCAGTCACTCGACACGTCGGGTCTGGTCGTCGAGCCCGGTCAGCGCCGCGTCGTGTCGGTCGAGGCGGTCGCCGCCGGTGAGGGTGCCGTTGCGGTCCACGTGTCCCGTCGACGCGGTTCGCTCACGGCGATGGCGCTCGACGCCGGTGGCGGGCGGGCGGATCTGGTGTCGCCCACGACGGGCGCGGCGACCGAGCAGGTGTTGACGGGGTTGCCCCCGCGCGGTGCGACGCGGCTGGCCCTGGTGAATCCGGGCACCTCCACGGCACACGTGACGGTGGATGTCCGGGGCAGGGAAGGATCCTTCGCGGCCCAGGGCCTCGATGACGTGACGGTCGAGCCCGAGTCGACGCGGGTCGTCTCGATCCCGTCGTCGGTCGACCTCGGCGGTGGGGCCGCACTCTCGGTGACGTCCGATCTCCCGGTCGTGGCGTCGGCCACGGTCGCCACGAACGACGACATCGCGCGGATCGTGCCGGGCGCCGAGATCACGGGTCCCGCCGTGGTGCCGGTCGCGTTGGACGGCCGGCCGGTCCGCGTCAGCCTCGCGACGGGTGAGGCCGCAGCCGAGGTCACGGTCGAGGCCTTCTCGGCCACGATGGAATCGCTCGGAGAGTCGTCGGTGTCGATCGCGCCGGGCTCCTCGGCCGTTGTTCCGGCCCCCGACCGCGGGGCCGCCTACCTCGTCCTGACGCCCGCGAACGACACGACCTTCACCGCCGGCCTGTGGCAGGTCGACAAGAACCGGATCGCGGCCGCTCCCGTGCGGACCGCGCCGGTCACGGTCGTCGCGCCCGGCGTGTCGGTGCGCTGAGCATCGTCAGGCCCGGCGCGGCGGGAACGCCGCTCGAGCCTCCGCCACCTTCGTGCGAGTGACGCAACCGGATGCGTGGTCGTTGACCAGGCCCATCGCCTGCATGAACGCGAACGCCGTCGTCGGGCCGACAAAGCGCCAGCCGCGCCGCTTGAGGTCCTTCGACAGCGCCACGGACGTGGGCGATGTCGTCAGCGATGCGGGCGGGTCGACCTCGGCCTGGTCGGGTTCGAACGACCAGAAGTAGTCCGCGAGCGAACCGAACTCGGCCTCGACCTCCACGGCACGGGCGGCGTTGTTGATCGAGGCCTCGATCTTTCCGCGGTGGCGGACGATGCCGGCGTCGCCCAGCAACCGCTCCACGTCGGCGTCTCCGAACGAGGCGACCTCGTGGAAGTCGAAGCCGGCGAACGCACGCCGGAAGTTCTCGCGCTTCTCCAGGATCGTGCGCCACGAGAGACCCGACTGGAAACCCTCGAGGCACACCTTCTCGAACAGTCGGATGTCGTCGTGGACGGGAAAGCCCCACTCGGTGTCGTGGTAGTCGAGGTATTGCGGTGTCGACGCGGCCCAGCCGCACCGAAGGTCGCCGTCCGGCGCGGTGAAGAGATCCATGGTGCCGACGACGCTATGCGTTGCGTCGTGGGGCGGGCAAGGGGTGCCCCGGCTGTCGCACCGGCCCCCTAGACTTGAAAGCGTGCCGGATCCCACGTTCTACGCCACGACCCCGATCTACTACGTCAACGACGCCCCCCACATCGGGCACGGCTACACGACCACGATCGGCGACGTGCTGACCCGTTGGCATCGCCAGCGCGGCGAGCGGGTCTGGTACCTCACGGGCGTCGATGAGCACGGCCAGAAGGTGCTGCGCAAGGCCGAGGCCAACGGCGTCTCGCCCCAGGACTGGGTCGACCGACTGGTCGAGAACGAATGGCTGCCGATGCTGCGCACGATCGACGCGGCCAACGACGACTTCATCCGCACCACCGAGGCGCGCCACGAGAAGGGCGCCCAGGCGTTCTGGCAGGACCTGAAAGACCGGGGCGAGGTCTACTCGGGCGAGTTCTCGGGCTGGTACAGCGTCGGTTCCGAGGAGTTCGTGGCCGACGAGTACGTCGCCGACGGCGAGGGCGAGGACGAGGGCTTCAAGGTCTCGACCCTCGACGGCAGCCGGCTCGAGCACGTCACCGAGGAGAACTACTTCTTCGGCCTCAGCAAGTACGCCGACAGGCTCCTCGCCCTCTACGAGGAGCGGCCCGACTTCGTCCAGCCCGAATCCGCCCGCAACGAGGTCATCGCGTTCGTCAAGGGCGGCCTGAAGGACCTGTCGATCTCGCGCTCGACGTTCGACTGGGGCATTCCGCTGCCCTGGGACGAGTCGCACGTCATGTACGTGTGGATCGAGGCGCTGCTGAACTACGTCACGGCAGCCGGGTACGGCGTCGACGACGAGCGGTTCGCCGACCTGTGGCCCGCGAACGTCCACTTCGTCGGCAAGGACATCGTCCGCTTCCACGCCGTCATCTGGCCGGCGTTGCTGATGGCGGCCGGCCTGCCCGTGCCGCACCGCGTTTTCGCGCACGGCTGGCTGCTGGTCGGCGGCCAGAAGATGAGCAAGAGCAAGGCCAACGGCATCCACCCCACCGAGATCGTCGAGACGTTCGGCTCGGACGCGTACCGCTACTACTTCAGTCGCGCGTTGACGTTCGGCAGCGACGGATCGATCTCGTGGGAGGACATCGGCGCTCGCTATCACGCCGAGTTGGCCAACGGTTTCGGCAATCTCGCCTCACGCGTGGCCGCGATGATCGGCAAGTACTTCGACGGCGAATTGCCGGCCGCCGGCCCGCTGAGCGCGGCCGAGCAGGCGATCGTCGACACAGTCGCCACTGCTGTCGCCGATGCCGACGCCGCGATCGAGCGGATCGCCCCGCAGGATGCGCTTGCCGCGATCTGGCGCATCGTCGACGCGCTGAACCTCTACATCACCGAGCAGCAGCCCTGGGCCGTCGCCAAGGACGAGTCCGCGCGCGAGCGACTCGGCACGATCCTCAACACCGCGGCCGAGGGCCTGCGCGTGCTCGCGGTGACGCTGCACCCGGTCATGCCGAAGGCCACCGTCTCGTTGTGGGAGTCGCTCGGTGCCGAGCCCGACCTCGGTGCGCTCGCCGACCAGCGCATCGACGAGGTCGCCGCGTGGGGCCGGCTGCGTCCGGGGTCGACGATCACCAAGGTGCCGTCGTTGTTCCCGCGCATCGACCTCGCCGAATCCTGATGACGGAGTTGACGCCAGGCTGGCCCGAGCCACCCGAACCGCTTCCTGTCCCGGTCGTCGACAACCACTGCCACCTGGACACCCGGATCCGTGGTGGTGCACTGATTCCCGTCGACGAGGCGCTCGACCGGGCTGCAGCGGCCGGCGTCACCCGGATCGTCCAGGTCGGCTGCGACCTGGAGAGTTCGCGGTGGGCCGTCGAGCTCGCCCGGCTGCAGCCCAGCGTCGTCGCGGCCGTCGCGATGCATCCCAACGACGCCGCCCGCAGCGAGACCCTCGAGGACGATCTGGCCGAGATCGACCGGCTGGCCGCTGATCCGGTCGTCCGCGCCGTCGGCGAGACCGGGCTGGACTACTTCCGCACCGCTGCGGATGCGTGGCAGAAGCAACAGCATTCATTCCGTTGCCACATCGAGATCGCGAAGCGCCACGATCGCACGCTCGTGATCCACGACCGCGACGCCCACGACGACGTGCTCGCGATCCTCGACGAGGTGGGCGTGCCCGACCGGGTCGTCATGCACTGCTTCAGCGGCGACGCCGAGTTCGCCCGCCGTTGCCTGGACCGCGGCGCGTACCTGTCGTTCGCCGGAACGGTCACCTTCAAGAACGCCGAATACCTGCGTGAGGCACTGCGCATCACGCCGCACGACCGGATCCTGGTCGAGACCGACGCGCCCTTCCTGACCCCCATGCCGCACCGGGGCGAGCCCAACGCCTCGTTCCTGATTCCGCACACCGTCAGGTTCATGGCCGACGTGCTGCAGACCGATCTGGCTCAGCTGTGTGGGGCGATCGACGACAACACCGATCGGGCGTTCGCAGGACACTGGCCGACCCGTTTGGCTAGTGTGTCCTGAGTCGCAGGATTTGATATTGACGCAGCCCTCACGCATGGTGGAAAGGCTGTGTTTCCGACCCTGAGGTTGTTTGTGCCCCGTTTGTTGCCTGAGATCACTCCCCGGAACGCTGTCGCCATGGGAGGACTGACCGTCGGTCTGGTCCTCGCCGTGGGTGGCATCGTCCAAGCGTCGACCTACGACCACCTCGTGCGTTTCGACGTCGACGGGGTCGTCACCAGTGTCCGCACCGAGAGCGACGACGTCGCCGCCCTGCTGACCGAGAAGGACGTCTCCCTGGACGTCAACGACAAGGTCAGCCCCGCCGCCACCACTGACCTGGACGACGGAGACGTCGTCAAGGTGCGCCGCGCCAAGGCCGTCACGCTGGTCGTCGACGGCAAGATCAGCCAGCGTACGGTGCACGACGTCGACGTCGCCGGCGCACTGGACACGCTCGGTGTCCGACCGCGCGAGGGTGCGTCCCTGTCGATGCCGTTGATCCAGCGACTCAGCACCGAGGGCAACAGCCTCATCGTCAGCAACCCCAAGCGGGTCACGCTGAAGGTCGACGGCAAGAAGCAGAAGCTCACCACGACTGCGCCGACCGTGCAGTCGTTGCTGGACCAGCACGGCGTCAAGGTCGGTGAGCTGGACGAGGTCAAGCCGGGTCTGGGTTCGTACCTCAAGGCCGGTCAGGCGCTCAAGGTGGTGCGGATCGAGAAGGTCACGCGCACCGAGAAGCTGACCGTCGACCATGACGTCACCTACAAGGACGACTCGTCGCTGTTCAAGGGAGACACCGAGGTCGTCACCGAGGGCCGCGACGGCGTCGACCGGGCCCGCGTCGAACTCATTCTGGCCGACGGCAAGGTCCGCGAGCGCCGCATCGTCTCGCGCAGTTCCGTCCGCGAACCGATCGCCGAAGTCCAGAAGCGTGGCACGAAGGACCCCAACACGATCGACGGTGGGGTCTGGGACCGCATCGCCAAGTGTGAGTCCGGCGGCAACTGGAGCATCAACACCGGCAACGGCTACTACGGCGGCCTGCAGTTCTCGCTGGCCACGTGGCGCAGTGTCGGCGGTCCGGGTTACCCGCACGAGCAGAGCAAAGCCACGCAGATCAAGTACGCCGAGATCCTGCAGAAGCGTTCCGGCTGGGGCCAGTGGTCGTGCGCTGCCAAGGTCGGTGTCCGCTGAGCGAGTCCGGCCCGGACGAC
>CAYYQO010000060.1:0-16590 GCA_964473845.1 uncultured Aeromicrobium sp. | reverse complement strand
CTCGACGGCACCGGCAACGTCCGCGGCACGGGCGAGTTCAAGGACTGGCCCGTCCAGGCCGTCTACCGCGCGATCGGGTACTACTCCGACAACCTCGCGGGCCTGCCCTTCGACGAGAACGCCGGCGTGCTGCCCAACGACGGCGGCCACGTGCTCGACATCGACGGCACGCCGATCGAGGGTGTCTACGCCACCGGGTGGATCAAGCGCGGCCCCGTCGGCCTGATCGGGCACACCAAGTCCGACGCCGCCCAGACCATCGGCATGCTCGTCGAGGACCTGCCGAACCTGCCTGCCCCCGAATTCGGTGAACCCGAAGCCTTCGGTCGTCACCTCGACAGCCGCGGCATCGAGTACACGACCTGGGAGGGCTGGGAAAAGCTCGACGCCCACGAGCAGTCGCTCGGCGAGAACGACACCCACCCGCGCGAGCGCAAGAAGGTCGTCGAGCGCGACGAGATGGTCACGATCTCGCGCAGCTGAGGACCCCGCCAGGACCTAAACTCGGGCCATGGGCCGACTCCTGCTGATGCGTCACGGCAAGGCCGCCTACCCCGGCGGCGTGCCCGACTTCGACCGGCCACTGGCCGAGCGGGGCCGAGTCGAAGCCGCCCTGGCCGGTGAGTGGATCCGCGAGAACGTCGGAACGGTCGACCTCGTGCTGTGCTCGTCGGCGCAACGGACGCGCGAGACGTATGCGGCAACGGGCCTCGACGCCCCGGTGCGGTACCTCGACGAGATCTACGAGGCGTGGACCGGCGACCTGCTCACGGCGGTCAATGCCGCCGATCCCGAGGCCGAAACCCTCGTGATGGTCGGACACTCCCCGGGCACTCCGTCGCTGGCCGCCCGGCTGGCGGGCGCGAGTTCGGACCCCGGTCTCCTCAACCAGATCCGGGCCGGATTCCCCACCTCGGCGATCGCCGTACTGGACGTGCCGGGATCGTGGGCCGACCTCGACGCGGGCCACGCCACCTTGATCGACTACGTCGTTCCTCGCTGAGCCGACTCAGCCCTGCGCCGCCAGCGCGTCCGCCAGCAGTGACCGCCCGGGACAGGTCGGGACAGGTCGATACCCGTCCTCCGCATGCTCGACGATGCCGTGACGTTCGAGCGATTGCAGTCGTTTCGACGGCACGGCGGGCGACGTCCGCAGGCGAACGCGTGCTCGACGTCGCGGCCGCTGAGGCGCTGCCGTACGAGGACGACGCCTTCGACGTGGTGATGTCCTGCATCGGCGTGATGTTCGCGCCACACCACCAGACCGCAGCCGACGAACTCGTCCGCACGTGCCGGTCCGGTGGCCGGATCGGCATTCTGTCGTGGAGCCCCGAGGGCACGATCGGCCAGTTGTTCGCCACCATGCGTCCCTACCTGCCGGCATCACCGGCAGGGGTCTCACCGCCACCGCTGTGGGGCTCCGAGGAACACGTGCGGGAGCTGTTCGGCGACCGTATCCGCGATCTGACGGTACGACGCGGCAGGTTGCCCGTCACCTGCTTCGACTCAGGTGCGGACTTCCGCGACTACTTCGCTGCGCACTGCGGTCCGACGATCACCGCCTACGCGGCTCACGCAGACGACCCGGACCGCATCGCCGCCCTGGACGCCCTGGGAGATCGCGAGGGAACGCGGTCCGACGGTCGGTTCACCATGGAGTGGGAGTACTTGCTGACCACGGCCGAGGTTGCGTGAACGACGCCGATCCCCTGGCGTACGCCGCCCGCGCCCCGCTGGAAAGCGGGAACGCGGGCGGCGCGTACCGAATGAGGTCAGCCTGCGGAGACCCCGATGAACTTGGGCTTGCCCATCTGATTCATCTGGAATCCCTTCACCTTGTCGCTCCGGGCGATCAGGGCGTCCTGGAAGACCACGGGCAGGAAGAGAGTCTGTTCGAAGGCCGCCACGGCAGCGGCGTCCAGGCCCACGACCCGCTCGTCGAGGTCGAACGACTTGTCCGCCGCACTGATGGCCTCGTCCAGCCCGTCGACCTTCAGGCCGCCCACGTTGTAGTAGGCCTTCTCGTCGAACAACGACCGGTAGGTCATGCTCGGGTCGGGTCGCCCTGACCAGCCGGCGAGGTAGGCCGGGCTGCTCTTCTGGTTGAAGTACTGATCCGTCGCCTCGACGACGTCGCGGGGCAGGATCTTGACCGTCACGCCCACCGCGGCCCACTGGTCCTTGAGGATCTCGGCCAGCCGGACACTCGACGTGTCGCTACGGCTCAGCATGTCGAACTCCAGGTCCTGCGCGCCGGCCTCGGCGAGCAGCCGCTTGGACTCGTCGGGATCATACGCGTAGTCGACCTCATCGGGCGTCTCGGCCCAGTAGCCGTCGGGCAACACACCGCTGGCCGACTGGCCGTGCCCGAACAGGGCGTTCTTCACGATCGTGTCGCGATCGATCGCGATCGCCAGCGCGCGGCGAACCTTCGCGTCGGAGAACTCCTTCGCCGAGGTGTCCAGGTACATGCCGTGCACGAGCAGGCTCGTCTGCGACTCCAGGACGACGGACTTCTCCTTCTCCAACGACTCGGCGTCGACAGGCTGGACGTCCAGGGCGATGTCCTGCTGGCCGGACCTCATCGCGGTCACGCGGGTGCGAGGATCCGTGATGATCTTGATCAGCAGGGTCTCAGCGCGTTCGGCGTCGGCATCCCAGTAGTCGTCGAAACGCTCGAGCCGCAGTTGGCTGCCCCGCTTCCAGTCCGCCAACTTCCAACCGCCGGCACCGACCGGTGTGCGGCTGACGTCGTTGTCGTTCGCCTCCAGGGCGGCTGGGGACACCATCATGCCCGCACGATCGGCCAGCACGAGCAGCAACGAGGCGTCGGGCCGGCTCAGTTCCAGCGTGACGGCGAGTTCGCTGTCGACGCGGACCTCGTCGATCGACGCGAGGTCGGCCGCGGCGACGGAGTCCTCAGCGCGAGCACGGTCGAGGTTGACCTTGACCGCCTCGGCGTCGAGCGGTGTGCCGTCGTGGAACTTGACGTCCTTCCGCAGGTTCAGCGTCAATTCCTGGGGCGAAGGCGAGTCCCAGGACTCCGCCAGACCCGGTAACGGCTGCAGGCCCTCGTCGAACGAGACCAAGGTGTCGTAGATCGGGAACAGCATCACGTGGTCGTTGCCGGAGTTGCCCCGGATCGGGTCGAGCGAGGACACGTCCGACTGTGCGGCGACGCGCAGAGTCGTCGATCCGGTCGAGGCCTCGTCCGAGCCCCCGCAGGCGGCGAGCAGGGCGGCCATCATGGCGGCCGCGGCCGCCACCTTCATCGTTGCAGCGATCTTCACAGCGTCTGTCCTTCCTTGAACAGCTTGCGCAACTTGTATTTCTCGATCTTGTTGGTCGGGGTGTGCGGGATCGTGTCGACCCGGATGATGCGACGGGGCCACATGAACTTGGGCATGACGTCCTTGCAGTGCGCATCGAGCGCCGCTTCGTCGAAGGTCTCGCCCTTGACGAGTTCGACGAAGGCGATGATCGAGTCCTCGTATCCCTCATCGCTGGGCACCGCGATCACGGCGGCGAGTTGGACACTGGGGTGGCGCGCGATCTGTTCCTCGACCTGCGCCCCGGAGATGTTCTCCCCCCGCACCCGGATCCGGTCGCCGAGTCGGTCGACGAAGTGGAACACGCCGTACTCGTCGAGGCGAGCGGCGTCGCCCGTGTGGAACCACAGGTTCGCGAAGGCCTTCGCCGTGGCCTCGGGCTTCGCGAGGTACTCGGTGAAGATCAGCTCGGGCAATGCCGACCGCATGGCCAGTTGGCCCACCTCACCCGTAGCGCAGGGTCGGTCGTGCTGATCGAGGACGGCTACCTCGAAGAACGGGCTGGGTGTCCCGAGGATGCCCTTGATGACCCGCGAATCCTTCCCGTCCAGAACGAGCATCCCGACGTCTTCGAAGGAGGCGCGGATCGTCGCGTGGTCGAGGCCCCGGTAGACGGACTCCGGCGTGCCCTCACCCTGCGGGAGCTCCTCGACGAGCGTCATCATCGCGCTGCCGGACTCAGATTGGCCGAAGCCGGTGAGAGCGAAGTCGATGCCGAACCGCTCGGCGAACTCGTGATGGTTGACCGGCACGGGCCCCAGAACGACCTTGTTGAGTGCGTTCTCGCGGTCGTCGTCGCGGCGTTCCTGCTTCTGGAGCCACGTAATCATGACGTCCAGCAGGGTCGCCGTGGTGCAGTTGCCTTCCTTGATACGACGCCAGAAGTCACTGGGGCTGAAGCGGTCCCACAGTTGCAGACCGGCGCCGACCCAGAGTGCGCGTGCGACGTTGTAGTGCGCGCCGCCGACGTGGTACAGCGGCAGGTCGTTGTAGACGACGTCCTCCTCGTTGAGGATCCTGCGGCCGATCCAGGTGTAGCCGTTGACCCAGCGGTGCGACTGCAGGACGCCCTTCGACGGTCCGGTCGTGCCCGACGTGTAGATGATGTTGGCCGGGTCGTTGAAGGTCAGCGTCACGTCAGGACGCTTCGCCTCACCCAGCAGGTCGGCGAAGACGTGCGGCCAGACCTGGTCCGACTCCTGCGACGACACGACGATCACCGTCGGGTCGACCGTCAGGTCGGCCTTGATCTCCTCGACGGCCGCCACGAGACTCTCGTCGACGATCAGCAATGCGGGTCGCGTGTCGTTCAACTGGTACGCGAGCAGTTCACCGCGGTAGAGGTAGTTGACGGGCGCGTACACGGCACCGGCCTTCCAGAGCCCGTACATCGATGCCGCCGAAACCATGGCGTTCGTGGAGAGCACGCTCACCCGGGTACCGCGGTCGACCGCGAATCGCTCCGCCAGGTTTCCGGCGATCGCATCCGTGCGCGCACCGAACTGGGCGTAGGTCAGTTGCTCGCCGGTCTCGCCGTACGTGATCGCGACGCGATCCGGACGCACGCCCACGTGGTGGTCCAGCGCCTCCACGGCCGTGGCGAAGTCGTACTCCAGCACATTCTCGAGGTCTTGTGACCTGGTGGCGTCCAACTGCCTCACTCCTTCTGGCGAACAGAGCCGCCGTCGACCGGCGACATCTATCTGAGCGATCGCTCAGGCAGAGCGATCGTATGTGACGCCTCTCACGGAACGCAAGGAAAAGTTGAGATTAGTTTCAGGTGATGCCCGCGCGGACATCACCCAGGGCCGCGGGAGGCGGCGAGGGCTGGCGCGCTGGTGTACGTCGAGGTCAGTTGGCGGCGAATGCGGCGTCGATCACCGCAGGTGAGGCATTCAGCATGCGCAGCCCCAACAACGCGAAGTGGTCACCGATCTCCTCCGGCGTCCAACGGCCTTCCGGGCGATACCAGCGCGCGACGTCGACACACAGGGAGAACAGCGCCGTGACCGTCATGTCGATCCGCGGACTCTCGAACATCTCCAGCTCGACACCGCGGTCGATGATCGCGCGCACCAGGCCCACCATCGCCCGCCGGATCGCGGCGACTTCCGCATAGTGCTGCGAATTCAATGAATCCAGTTCGTTTGCCAACACATGGGAGACGAACTGCTCACGCGCGTGGCCGGCGCCCAGGGTGCGCATGACCCCGACGAACTGCGCGCCCGGTCCGGTCTGCGCGGCCAGGACGCGCTGCATGTCGCGCAGCGCGTTCTCGTGCCCTTCCTTGGCGATCAGGAAGAGCAGTTCCTCCTTGGAGCGGTGATGGACGTACAGGGCCGAGGCACTGATGCCGGCCCGCTCGGCGATACCCCGGGTCGACGCGCCCCCGAAGCCGTGTTGAGCGAACTCGGCACGTGCGGCATCGAGAAGGCGTGCTCGGGTCCGATCGCCGCGCGGACGCTGCTTCCGCTGTGCCATGCCTCGCCACTCCTTCGACTTCGCCGACATTGACGCCGAGCGCCGGTTCATCATATCGTCGCAAACCTAACCGATCGATCGCTCAGTTTGCCATGCCCGCATGGCGGTGCTGCGGAAGGAACTCACGCGTGACAACAACTCTCGGACACGATGAGGTCTTTCGGCGCCGCGCACTCGCGCTCCGCCTGGGCGGGGCCGAACAGGTCGCCCGTCAACACGCGCAGGGCAAGCTCACCGCCCGCGAACGCATCGACCTGCTCGCCGACGTGGGTTCCTTGCGTGAGTTCGGGATCCTCTCCGGACAGGCCCACTATGACGACGACGGGAATCTCCTCGACTTCACGCCCAAGGGGCAGGTCGACGGGTTCGTCGACCTCGAGGGTCGACCCGCGGTCGTGAGCGCCGGCGACTTCACGATCCGCGGCGGCGCGGGCGGCGTCGCCGCCTTCGGCTTCGGACGCGAGCCGATGGCCGCCGAGCGCGCTCTCGAGATGGGAGTCCCCTACATCCGCCTCCTCGACGCCAGCGGCGGAAGCGTGAAGAGCTTCCTGGAGTTGGGCCGGACCTACACCCCCGACGGCAATGCCTTCGTGGCCTCCGAGGTGGAATTGTTGCAAGTGGCACCGGTCGTCTCGGCCGTCCTGGGCCCCGTGGCAGGACTACCGGCCGTGGCAGCGTGCCTCGGTCACTTCAACGTCATGGTCAAGGAGACGTCACAGCTCTTCCCCGGAGGACCGCCGGTGGTCAAGGCAGCGCTCGGCCTGAACATCACGAAGGAGGACCTGGGCGGCTGGCGCGTGCACGTCCAGCAGAGCGGCAGTGTCAACAACCTGGCCGTGGACGAGCACGACGCCCTGGCGCAGATTCGCACCTTCCTGTCGTACCTGCCCACCAACGTCCACGCGCT
The DNA here is from genome assembly GCA_964473845.1 of uncultured Aeromicrobium sp. GTDB lineage: Bacteria > Actinomycetota > Actinomycetes > Propionibacteriales > Nocardioidaceae > Aeromicrobium. Next base: position 9,873 of record CAYYQO010000060.1, on the reverse strand, counting down.
GCCACCGAGGGCCACACCAGCTGCGCCGGCCGGCGACCCGATGTCACTGCGCGATGTCATCCCGGAGGACGGCAAGATCCCCTTCGATCCGCGCGACGTCGTCGATGCGGTCGTCGACGACGGATCGTTTTTCGAACTGTCCGGCTCCTACGGCGCCTCCCGCATGACGGGCCTGGCCCGGGTCGACGGGTACCCCGTGGGCATCCTGGCGAACAACCCGGGAGTCCTCGGCGGCTCCACCGACACCGCGGCCGCGATGAAGACCATCCGGTTGATCCAGATCTGCGACCAGTTCCACCTGCCCCTGGTGTCCCTCGTCGACGAGCCCGGAGTGCTCGTCGGCCCAGATTCGGAACTCGCCGGGATCGAGAACGCGGGCGCGCGCCTCGTGTGGGCCGTGTGCCGTAGCCGCATGCCACTGATGACCGTCGTGATGAGCCGCTTGTTCGGGGTCGGCGGCCAGACCCACCACCGCGCCACCGGGATGTTCCGGCGGATCGCCTGGCCCACCGCACAGTGGGGGTCCATGCACGTGAGCGGCGGTGCCTACGCGGCGTTCCGCAGTCAGATCGAATCCGCGGCCGACCCCCGAGCCGAACAGGCCAGGATCGAGGCGGAGTTGCGCGCCGTCACGTCGCCGTTCCGGACGGCCGAGGCCACGGGACAGGACATCGTCGATCCCGCAGAGACGCGGGACCTCGTCGTCGAGTTCGTCCGCGATGCCCAGCTACCGCTGGCGCGCCAACTCGGGCTTTCACCCACGCCCTTCCACCCCTGATTCCCCACCGCTTGGAGCACACCTGCATGAAGAAGGTACTGATCGCCAACCGTGGCGAGATCGCGACCCGGATCATCCGCGCCTGTCGGGATCTCGGACTCACGTCGGTGGCGCTGCACACGGCCGAGGAGTCGGCTGCGTCCTATGTCGCGCTGGCCGACGAGGCGCTGGAACTACCCGGGCGGCAGGCGACCGACTCGTTCCTGAACATCGACGCCGTCCTGGCCGCCGCGTGGGAATCGGGCGCTGACGCCGTGCATCCGGGGTACGGGTTCCTGTCCGAGAGCGCCGAGTTCGCCCGGCGCGTGCTCGAGGCACGCCGCGTGTGGATCGGCCCTCCCCCCGAGGCGATCGACCTACTCGCCGACAAGTCATCGGCCCGCCGGATCGCCGCGGAGGCGGGCGCGCACCTCGTGCCCGGGAGCCCCGGAGCAATCGCGTCGCCCGACGAGGTTCGCACCTTCGTCGCCGACCATGGCCTCCCCGTCGTCATCAAGGCCGTGTTGGGTGGCGGCGGTCGCGGTCAACGGATCGTGACGTCCCTCGACGAGATCGACGACGCGTGGGCATCAGCACGCCGGGAGGCGGAGCTCGCGTTCGGCTCGAACGCCTGCATGGTCGAGCGCCACCTGAGCCCCGTGCGACACGTGGAGACCCAATGCCTGGCGGACACGCACGGCACCGTGCAGATCGTGAGCACCCGTGACTGCTCACTGCAGCGGCGCAGCCAGAAACTGGTGGAGGAGGCACCCGCACCGTTCCTCACCCCGACGCAGACGGCACACCTGCAGGACGTGTCCACGGCGATCATGCGGGCCGTCGGGTACGTCGGCGCCGGAACGTGCGAGTTCCTCCTGGACGAGGCCGGCGAGCTGTACTTCCTCGAGGTCAACACCCGGCTGCAGGTCGAGCACAGCGTCACCGAGGAGGCGACCGGCCAGGACCTGGTCGTCGCGCAATTGCGTATCGCGGCCGGCGAGAGCATCACTGCCGGCATGGTGCAGGCCGACCGCCATGCGATCGAGTTCCGGATCAACGCCGAGGATCCCGGACGTGATTTCCTGCCGATCCCCGGTGCCATCCGGTCCCTGACCGTTCCCCACGGGCCCGGCATCCGCTGGGACGGCGGCGTCGTCGACGGCGACCGGGTCACCACCAACTTCGACTCGCTCCTGGGCAAGCTGATCGTGACGGGTCAGGACCGTCCCACGGCCCTGGCTCGGGCTCGCCGGGCCCTGGCCGAACTGTCCGTCGAGGGGGTCGCCACCGTGACCGCGTTCCATCGTGCCGTCGTCGACCATCCGTCGTTCACCGCAGAGCCTTTGACGGTGCACACGCGCTGGATCGAACAGGACTTCGACGTCCCGCTCGAGGCCTACACACCTCGACGCGTGGATCGCAGCGCGGCGCGCGATGCCGTCGCGGAGAGCCCCGGTGCCGCCGTTGTCGCCGCCGTGGGCGACATCGTCTCTCCCATCACGGCAACCGTCCTGCAGGTGCCACTCGACCCCGGCAGCCACGTCTCCGCCGGTGACGTCGTGGTCGTGGTCGAGGCGATGAAGATGGAGCAACAGTTGCGCGCCACGACATCCGGTGTCGTCGCTTCCGTCCACGTCGCCCCGGGCGACTCCGTCACGACCGGCCAGGTCGTCGCGAGCATCGAGGCGTGACGATGCTGCAGCGACCCATGACCGACCACCCTCACCTGCGCGTGCTCGACGCCCTGACCGAGGCCTCCGAAGCCGCGGACGAAGCCGCCTTCTGCCGATTGTTCGCGGCCGATGCCACGATCTGGCAGAACCTCGGCCGACGTGCGACCAGCGTCCCGGAGTTCCTCACCGTCCTGCGAATGCTCGCGCAGACCGTGGCGGAACGCCGGTACGTGGACCGCCGGATCGATCTCTTCGAAGGCGGCGCCGTCGAACAGCACGTGCTCGAAGGCGTACGGACCCGAGACCAGAAGCGCGTACGTCTGCAGGCCTGCGTCGTCGTGCGCTTCGACGCGGACGGCCTGATCGTCGAACTGCGCGAGTACCTCGACTCACGTGAGGCCACGGAGTTCTCACGACCTCACTGACCCGACACCACTCGGCCACCGGCGCGAGCCGGCGGCCGAGTCATCCCCGAGATGTCAGCGGACCCGCAAGCGCAGCTTGCCTGCCGCCGGGTTCGTGGTGGTCGAACCGCCGTACCGCACCGTCAAGGTCTTGACGCCCTTGCCGCCGCGTAGTTTCGCGAGTCGCACCGTGGCCTTGCCCTTCACGACCTTGGCCGTGCCGATGCGACGGGAGCCCTGGTAGATCCGCACGGTGCCGGACCTCTCCGTGAAGCCGGAGGTCCGCACCGCGACCCGTACCTGGGCCCGGGTCTTCTTCGTGATCTTCTTCGTCAGCGCCGTGGACCGCAGGGCCGTCCGAGCCTTGGAGATCGTCAGCGTCACCGACGTGTGGCTCGGATCGACGCCTTGGCTGCCCGCGTGGAACACACCGACCTTGGTCGACCCGGGCTTCACTGCGGTGCCCGGAACTCTGATCGTGGCCCGGCCGTCGATCATGATCGCCGAGGCGAGGATGCGGTCGCCGACGGTGGCGTAGACGAGGCCGCCGGCGCCCGGCGCCCCGGTGACCGTGATCGCGGTCGGCTTCCCGTACGTGCCGCGGGCCGCCTTCGCCGTCAGCTTCGCCTCGACTCGCACGTCGACCGCGACCGTGGCGGCGGAATCGGCGTAACGACCTTCACCGGTAAAGGCAACGGTCAACGCCTGACGGCCTGCCTTGAGCGAGTTGGCCGCGATCTTCACCGTCGCCGCACCGTCGGATACCTGGGCCGAACCGAGCACTTTGCCGCCGGCGGACACCGTCACCGTGCCGCGCGGCGAGCCCACTTTCGACGCGACCGTCACGGCGACCTCGAACGGTTCGTCGGCCCACACCGGGGACGGCACCTTCGCGGCCGTCGTGGTGCCCACGGCCGCAGCCTCGCCCGGGTCGAACCCGACCAGCACCGGATCGTGGTCACTGGCCCGGTACGGCGACGAGGCGTCGAACAGGTTCGTCACGTTGTTGTTGAACCGGCTGTACTCGCGACCGATCGACTCGGGCGCATTGATCGTCCAGACATCCGCCCCCGTGACCCGCGCGAAGGCGGCCGACGACGCGAAGACATGGTCGAGTGAGCCGTGCAGACCGTCGAACTGGTAGGTCTCCTCGTCGGTCAGCCGCTGGTCGATGTTGACGAAGCCCGCGTCCTCGATGATCTGCAGCGGGTCCTCCTTCGCGTAGGAGTTGAAGTCGCCCAGCAGGAACACGCGGTCGGTGTCGGTCTGCGCCTCGAGCGCCGCGACGAATTCGACCAGCGCCTCGGCCTGGCGCACCCGCGAGCGGTTGGACGCGCCTTGGCCGTCGCCCTGGTCGGCGTCGGCACCCTCTCCTGAACCCTTCGACTTGAAGTGGTTGACGATGGCCAGGAAGTCCTGGCCCGCGTCACCGTCGACCGGACGGAACTCCTGCGCCAACGGGGCTCGCGCGTTCACGAACGCGGGCGAGTCGAGGATGACCGACGGTCCCACCGGCTCGACGGCATCGACCTGGTGGATGAACGCCGTGCGGATCACGTCCTGACCGGTCACCGGGACCGTGTCCGGCGACAGGACCGGCGCCCACTTCTGGTGGCCGGCATCGGCGTTCAGCGCGGCGACGAGCGTCGTGAGCGCCTCGTCGCGATCGGGACCGCCGAGCTTGGCCGTGTCCTCGATCTCCTCGAGGGAGAGGACATCGGCGTCCAGCGCATTGATCGCCGCGACGATCTTGGCCTGCTGCCGCGCCAGGCTGGTGTCGTTCGCGGCACCGCGCGGTCCGTTGTTCGTGCACGTGTTGACCGTGATGCGCTCGCCGTCGCGGTCGGTGTACCAGGTGCAGGTACCGCGGCTCGACGACTCCCAGTCCTCGCCGGTGGTCGTGAAGTAGTTCAGGACATTGAACGAGGCGAGCTTGATCGGACCGCCGACGTCGTCGGGCTGCGTCTCGCGCGTGCTGCCGGAGGCCACGGTGGCCGACTCGCCGCCGGCACCGAACGGCTCGACGGGCTGCAGCTTCCACAGGTTGTTGCGGTAGTCCAGCACGAGCGGGCCGTCGATCGTGACCGAGGCGCCGGTGCGCACCTCGTTGCCCGTCGTCAGCCACGGCCCGGGGATGTTGCGGTTCGCGCCCGACGTGAAGTTGATGCTCTGGCCGTCGTCAAGGGTGATGAGCCGCGAAGCGTTCCGGGCCACCAGGTTGTCGTACGCCGAGGTCCGCGGACGGACCTCGTTCGTCGGCTGGGGCAGCACCGTGTCACCCGCCGCGAGGCCCAGCTCACCGAACGTGTTCGTGGCGTAGTTGTTCGTGATCGTGTACGTGCCCGAGGTCGCGTCGACGAGCATGCCTTCGAGTGCCTCGCGCTGCGGCTCGGCCATCGGGAACGTGATCGGAGTCGGCGTGACCGTTCCGGCCGTCGCGGACTCCTGCCATTCGGCCGGCTGGATCTGCGTCAGTCCGTTGAATTCCGAGACCGTGCCCGTGATGTCGAGCGTGTCACCGAGGTCGACCGACTGCGCGAAGGCCGAGCCGAACACGAACAGGCCGTGCGAGGCGTCGTGTCCCGGATCGAGGACACCACCGGTGCCGGGCGTCTGGATGTAGGCGCCGTTGAAGCCGCCCGAGGCGTAGAGCGCCGTGACGACACCTGTCGTCGTGACGGTCTGGCCGACCAGCGGGCTGGCCGCGCCCGTGCCCTGGATCTGGGCGATCGAACGCTCCTCGACCGGTGGCGGCGCGACATCGCACGCCTCGCCGCAGGCCACAGGGCTGGGTGCCTGCTTCGTGAAGTCGGCACCGTTCTGGTCCGAGTCGATGCCGGCGGTGCGGGCCAGCGACTCGGCCGCCGACGGATCGGTCGGTGCGGCGGAGGCACCCTCGAACGTGTTGGACGTGCCGTAACCGATCACGTCGACCAGGTTCGGGTCGGCAAGGACCGCGGCCGGCTGTCCCGTCAGCGCGGCGGTGGACTTCACCAGCGCGATGGTGCCCGAGGCCCCGGCGGGGTTGATCGGTCCCGTCACGTCTGGCGCGGGCAGCTCGGCTCCGATCCCCGAGGGGTTGCCCTCGCCGGCGATCAGGAAGGTTCCACCGGGCTGCACCTCGTGGTCACCCAGCGACGTGATTCCCGTGAAGGCCGCCGTGCCCGTGGCCGAGCGGTACTGCACGGACCACCCGGTGACGTCGATCGGTTCGTCCGTCGGGTTGTGCAACTCGACGAACTTGACCGTGTAGGTGGCGTTGGCCGAGCCGCCGTCGACGTAGACCTCGTTGATCACGAGACCGGAGCCGTCGGGTGCCGCGGTCGCCGCGGTGGGCACCGACACGGCGGTACCGGCCGCGAGGGCGAGCGCAGTCAGACCGCGCAGAACAGGACGAGACATCGGATTCCCCTCGATGGTGGTGCTGGGTGGGAGTGGACCGGGGCCGCCTGCACGCAGGCCGCCCCGGTTCCGGTCACTTCTTCTTGACGACCGTGGTCTTCACGGTGGTCTTCGAGCCCTTCGCGACGCCATTGCCGGCGTAGGTCACGGTCAGCTTGTGCTTGCCGCGCTTGAGCTTGGCCAGCTTGACCCGCGCCACCCCGTTCTTGACGGTGGCCGAACCGACGACCTTCTTGCCGCGCTTCACGACGACCTTCCCGCCGTGCGGCTTGAACCCCTTGGCCGTGACCCGCACGGTCAGCGTCGCACGCTTGCCGACCTTGATCTTCTTGGCCACCGAGGCCTTGACCTTGGTGGCGGCCTTCGTCACCTTGACCGTCACGGTGGTGTCGGCCGGCTCGTACGAGGCGCTGCCGTTGAAGAACAGGACCAGTCGATGGGTGCCCGGCCTGAGAGTCGTGCCACCGAAGCGGTACGTGCCCTTGCCGTTCACCAGAACCGCGGGATTGGGGTACGTCATCCCGAGCGCATTCGCGACGTAGACGATGCCCGTGGTTCCGGGTGCCGCCTTCAACGTGATGGTCGCTCCCGTGCCGTACGGCTTGGTCGAGCCCGTGGCCGAGAACGTCGTCTCGCCCTTGACGACCTCGACGGAGACCGTCGTGGACGAGGCGCGCAGTGCGTCCGAGCCGGAGTACGCCACCGTCAGGGTGCGCCTGCCGAGCCGCAGTCCGGAGGCATCGAGCGTGATCGATGCCGAACCACCGGCGAGCTGGGCCGAACCGAGCCGGGTCCCGCCCTCACTGAGGGTGACGGTGCCGGTCGCGCCGGGTCCCTCCACGGCGATGTCGACCGCGAACTTCTCGCTCTTCGTGACTTGCGCAGGCGCCGTTGCCTTCGTGGTGCTGGCACCCCGCTCGATCGACAACGGGATCGTCGCGACCGTGCCGCTCGGCGACGCCTCGGTCGTGATGGTGGCTGCGCCGATGCCGGCGGGGACGGTGAACGCGAAGGTGCCCGAAGCGCCGTTCGTCACCGCCTGGGAGCCCAGGTCGAGCGTCTGTCCGTTGCCGTACGTGAGCTTCGCCGCGACCGACGTGTTGGCAGGACTGCCGATCGAGGTCAGGTCGAGCTTGGGCAACGAGAAGCTGACCGTGTCGCCCACCTCGTAGGAGTCCGCGACACCGGTGACCGCGACCGACCGGCGAGCGAAGTCCGGTGTCACCGGGCTGTTGGCACCCAGGTACTCGATCCAGCCCTCGTAGTCGACCACTCCGGTGTCGACCCACGAACCTTCGAGGAAGGCCGTGAAGTTGTCGCCACCCGTGCCCAGGAACGACGGGACGATGACCTTGTAGGACTTCGCCGGGTCGAGCAACTCGTCGTCGATCCAGACGCTCGTGACGCGGTCGCCCTCGGGGCGCGTCGCATCGAACGTGTAGCGAGTGTTCTTGGACAGGCCGAGCTGCTGGTACGGGCGGCTCGGCACGTTGCCGTCCGCGTCACGCTGCCACTGCTGCTCGAGCACCTTCTTGAGCGAGGCACCCGTCAGGGTCACGGTGTACAGGTTGTTCGTGAAGGGCAGCACCGCGTTGGCCTCGGCGAACGTCACGGAACCGTCGGTGTTGTTCGGGCCACCGGTGGTCGTGTTGCCCGCGTACAACAGTTCGTCGCGCAGGCCACCGGGATTGTTCAGGGCCAGGTCGGCAGGCGCGTTCGTGTCCTTCGACTGCGCGAGCATCGCATCGGGAACGAGGTTGCCGATTGTCGACTCGCTCGCGCGGTCGTCGCGACCGGTCCTCGGGTTCTCGGGGTCCGACCCCGTGTACACGCCGTCGACGTAGCTGCCGCCGAGGTAGGCCGTCGTGATGTCTGCCGAGATGTCCGCGACCTTCTCGTTGCCGATCGTCGCAGCGTGCGCGAGCGCGGCGTCGACGATCGTCTTGACCTCGGCGACCCGGGGAAGGGCCTCGTCCGCCGTGGCGACGCGGGGCACGTTCGCGACCGTGTACGCACTGATCGCGTCGGTGTCCGGGTCGACCGACAAGGTGACCTTGCCGATGTTCTCGCCGTAGCTGCCGGTCTGGATGATCGGCCGGGTCGCGCCGGTCACGCCGGGCACCGGGGCGTCCCAGGCGTAGGCCTTGTGCGTGTGCCCGGTGAAGATCGCGTCGACCGAGGCATCCGTGTTGTTCACGATGTTCGCGAACGCGCCGCCGTGGGCCAACTCCTGCGCGAGGCTGGAGCCGTCGGGGGTTCCCGCACTGGCGCCGTCGTGGAACGCCGCGACGATGACGTCGGGCTGGTCCGCCTCGGGCAGTGCCTCGAGCCGGTCGACCTCAGCGTTGACGGCCGCGACGGGCTCGGTGAAGTCGAGCGTCGAAATGCCGGACGGGGTGACGAGCGTGGGCGTCTCCTGCGTGACGGCACCGACCACGGCGACCTTGACACCGCCGACGGTGAACGTCTCCGAGGCGGGCAGTGCCGGCGAGCCGTCGGACTTGTTCACGACGTTCGCCCCGAGGTACGGGAAGTCGGCCCGATCGGTGACGCGTCCGGTCAGGTCATCGAAACCACGGTCGAACTCGTGGTTGCCGGCTGCGGACGCCGCCAGGTCGAGGGCGTTCAGGACGTCGATCGTGGGCGCATCCTGCTGCGTCGCGGAGGCGAAGGGCGAAGCACCGATGTTGTCACCGACCGAGAGGAACAGTGTGTTGTCCTCTCCGGCCGCCTGGCGGATCTGTTCGACCGTGGTCGCGAACTTGGTGGTGTTCGCGTCGATGCGGCCATGGAAATCGTTGATGTCGACGAGGGTGATGTCGATGGGATCGGCGGCGGTGGCTGCGGGTGCCACAGCGATCGGCGCGCTCAACAGCGCACCGATCGCGACGACCGAAATCGATCGGCGGGACTTGAGGATCACGTCTGTCCTTGGTTGCAGGGATACGGATTGCGACACCGTAACCCTGAGAATCTGCCAAGAGACTGGCCGGAACGTGTCGGTTTGGTTAAGGACTGGCAAAAAGTCCAAAAGCCCCGTCGTTCCAGGAGATCACTCAGCCGTCTTAGCCAAAATGTAACCGTTTCGGCCCGGGGCGGAACCAGAGGATCAGTGCAGGATGAGGGCCTGGAGACGGCAGGGGCCGTCCGGGGCGGCGACGATCGGTCGCAGCGTGAACGGCACACTCGCGCCGGCTTTGATCCGGTCGAGATCGAGGGTTCGAGCAGGGCCGGTCTGCTGGCCGATGAACGCCGTGATTCGGTAGTTGCGTGCCTGCTTGCCGGTGTTCGTGAGCGTGCCCTTGACACCCCATCGCCCCTCGGCGTTCTTGCGACACGTGAAGGTCGTGATCGCCAACGGGTCGACCGTGCCTTCGGCCTGCGCCGGCACCCCCGCCGCCGAGGTCACCTCGGCACTGGGCGTCGCCGCGGGCTCGTCATCGCCGCCACCGCACCCCGCGAGGGCGAGCACGAGCAGCACGGGTACCAGCAGTCGCATGAATCCATCCCATCACGGCCGAGCGAACCAGCCGTGAAGGCGCACCCGTGGCGGGACGCGCCGACTCGTTCCCCTCTGGGCAACGTGATCTCCTAGGTAGTTCACTCGCTTGTCAGATGGATGCTGCCGGCGTCCGGA
>CAYYQO010000059.1:15753-16597 GCA_964473845.1 uncultured Aeromicrobium sp. | reverse complement strand
ACCCGCGGCACGTTCCGGGTCAAGGGCGACACCGTCGAGATCTTCCCCGTCTACCAGGAGATGGCGGTCCGGGTCGAGTTCTTCGGCGACGAGATCGAGCGACTCATGACCCTGCACCCGCTCACGGGCGAGGTGCTCAGCGACGACCAGGAACTGTATGTCGGCGCGGCCACCCACTATGCCGCCGGACCCGAGGTCATGGCCCGGGCGATCGAGGGGATCAAGGGTGAACTCGAGGAACGGCTCCCGATCATGGAGCGCGAGAACAAGCTGCTCGAGGCCCAGCGGCTGCGCATGCGCACGACCTACGACCTCGAGATGATGGAACAGGTCGGCACGTGCGCCGGCATCGAGAACTACTCGCTGCACATGGACGGCCGCGCCCCCGGGACCGCTCCGAACTGCCTGCTGGACTACTTCCCCCAGGACTTCGTGCTGGTCGTCGACGAATCGCATGTCACGATTCCGCAGATCGGTGCCATGTACGAGGGCGACATGAGCCGCAAACGTTCGCTCGTCGAGCACGGGTTCCGGCTGCCCAGCGCGATGGACAACCGGCCGTTGAAATGGCCCGAATTCCTCGATCGGATCGGTCAGACGGTCTACCTGTCGGCCACGCCGGGCACGTACGAGATGACCAAGGTCGACGGCGACGTCGTCGAGCAGGTCATCCGTCCCACCGGGCTAATTGACCCCGAGGTCGTCATCAAGCCGACGAAGGGCCAGATCGATGACCTGATCGGGCAGATCAACGACCGGGTCGAACGCGGCGACCGTGTTCTGGTCACGACACTGACCAAGAAGATGTCCGAGGACCTCACCGACTACCTGCTCGAGGCCGGTA
>CAYYQO010000059.1:0-15743 GCA_964473845.1 uncultured Aeromicrobium sp. | reverse complement strand
ATCCGGACGCGCTACCTGCACAGCGAGGTCGACACCCTGCGCCGCATCGAGCTGCTGCGCGAGCTGCGCATGGGCGAGTACGACGTCCTGGTGGGCATCAACCTGCTGCGCGAGGGTCTCGACCTGCCCGAGGTCAGCCTCGTGGCGATCCTCGATGCCGACAAGGAAGGTTTCCTGCGCTCCGAGCGGTCCCTCATCCAGACGATCGGCCGAGCAGCCCGCAACGTTTCGGGCCAGGTCATCATGTACGCCGATCGCATCACCGACTCGATGGCCTCGGCGATCGACGAGACGAATCGCCGCCGGGCCAAGCAGGTCGCCTACAACACCGCGAACGGAGTGGATCCGCAGCCGTTGCGCAAGAAGATCGGCGACATCACCGACATGCTCGCGCGCGAGGATGAGGACACCAAGGCGTTGCTGGCCGCCACCGGCGACCACCGGCGCAAGGGCGCCGCCGTGCCGCTCGGCCAGCACACCAAGGATCTCGCGAACCTGCCGTCGGCGGAGCTGGCCTCGCTGATCGACCAGCTGTCCGAGCAGATGCACCAGGCAGCGACCGAGCTGCAGTTCGAGGTCGCGGCCCGGCTGCGCGACGAGATCGGCGAGCTCAAGCGCGAGCTGCGCGGGATGCTCGACGCCGCAACCTGATTTAACGTGGGCGTCAGCCACCTGCCAGACTGGTCGGCGGAGGGGAGTATTCCCATCACCTACGTCTCGTCATCACGGACGGTCAATGTCGACCGTCCCGGGGCGCTGGGCCGGCCGTCCGGCGGAAGAGACCTCCGAGTCTTGTCGACCCGGAGAGAAACAGAGGACCGCCAGTGAACGTCAGCATGCTCGAGTGGGGCATCACCCTCGGTGTCACCGTCGCCATCTTGCTGTTCGACATCATCGTCATCGCCCGCAAGCCGCACGAGCCGACGACCAGGGAGTGCGCCCTCGCACTGACGTTCTACATCGGATTGGCACTGGCCTTCGGCGGGTGGGTCTGGGCCTATCACGGCAGCCAGTACGGCATCGAGTTCTACGCCGGCTGGCTCACCGAGTACAGCCTGTCGATCGACAACCTGTTCATCTTCATCATCATCATGAGCAGTTTCGCCGTCCCGCGGAAGTACCAGCAGGAAGCCCTGCTCGTCGGCATCATCCTGGCCCTGATCTTCCGCGGCATCTTCATCGCACTCGGCGCCGTGGCGATCAACGAGTTCTCGTGGGTGTTCTACATCTTCGGCGCCTTCCTGATCTACACCGCGATCAAACTGGCCCAGGACTCCGACGAGGACGAAGACGGTGACAACAAGGTCGTCACCTTCGCTCGGACCCACTTCAACATGTCCGACACGTGGGACGGCCTGAAGCTCATCGTCGTCGAGAACGGCAAGCGCGCCCTCACGCCGATGGCGCTGGTCATCATCGCCCTCGGCACGACCGACATCATGTTCGCGCTCGACTCCATCCCGGCGATCTTCGGCCTGACCAAGGAGCCGTACATCGTCTTCACCGCGAACGTCTTCGCGTTGATGGGTCTTCGCCAGCTGTACTTCCTGCTGGGCGACCTGCTACAGCGTCTGGTGTTCCTGTCCTACGGTCTGGCCATCCTGCTGTTCTACATCGGCATCAAGCTGCTGGCCCACGCCCTGCACGAGAACGAGCTGCCGTTCATCAACGGCGGCGAGAACGTCCACCACATCGGCCCGGTGCCGGTGCCGGAGATCCCGACGTTGCTCAGCCTCGGCGTCATCATCGTGATCCTGAGCGTCACCGCGCTGGCCAGCCTCTGGTACGCCCGCAAGTACCCCGATCGCGTCGGCGGCCACTGATCCCAACCCGCTGGGAGTGACGTTCGCGGGGTCGACACGCCGTTCGGGACCCCGCAAACGTCACTCCCAGCGGCTCAGGGGATCTCGTGCGGCGGCAGGTCGTCGGGATCCTTGACCTGCAGCGGTTCACCGCGACGGCGGCTGAGCAGGTACATCGGCACCGACAGCACGAGGCCCACCACCAGCAGGATGCCGGCGATCTCGTACTGCGACGCCGGCCGGCCTGACAGGGGAGTCACGAGGTAGACGCACGTCACCACGCCGAGCACGGCCACGGGGGTGGACGTCGTGAAGTGCGAGTGGTCGACCTTGTCCTTCCGCAGGATCAGCACCGCGACGTTCACGACGGCGAACACGGCCAGCAGCAACAGGCTGGTCGTTCCGCCCAGCACCGCGACCGCATCGGGCTTCGCGTTCGACACGTAGGCGATGAGCGCGAGCGCGATGGCCGTCGTGAAGGCGATCGACACCCACGGCGTCTGACGACGGCTCACCTTGGCCAGACTCGTCGGGATGACGCCCTGCTTGGCCATGCCGTACAGCAGTCGGCTGGCCATCAGCATGTTGATGAGGGCCGAGTTGGCGACGGCGAACATCGAGATGAACGGCAGGATCTGGTCGATGGGGATGTCAGGCGCCCCGCGTTCGACCACGGTCACGAGCGGCGTGTCGTTGTTGGCGAGTTCGCCGACCGGCACGAGGGCGACCGCGCAGATCGACACGAGGATGTAGATCACGCCCGTGACGCCCAGTCCGGTCAGCATGATCTTGGGGAAGATCCGGTTGGGCTCGTGGCACTCCTCGGCCATGTTCACGGCATCCTCGAAGCCGACCATCGCGAAGAAGGCCAGCGAGGTGGCTGTCGTCACGGCCAGAAAGACGTTCTTGTCGTCAGGGGTCTCGAAGGCGACGACCCGGCCCCAGTCCGCGTTCCCACCGGCGATCGCCCACAGTCCCACCAGGATCACGAGCAGCAGGCCGGACAACTCGACGAGGGTGAGGACGACATTGGTCTTGACGCCCTCACTCACCCCACGCAGGTTGATCGCTGCGACCAACAGCATGAAACCCAGTGCCATCAGCATGATCTCGAAGTTCGACGCCTCCCAGTCGATGCCGACGGCCAGGTTCGAGGCGAAGGCCCGAGACGCCGTGGACGCCGAGGTGATGCCGGAACACATCACCGTGAACGCGACCATGAACGTCACGAAGTGGATGCCGAAGGCCTTGTGCACGTAGAGCGCGGCGCCAGCAGCCTGCGGATACTTCGTGACGAGCTCCAGGTAGGACAACGCGGTCAGCAGGGCGACCACGAACGCCACGAGGAACGGGAGCCACGCCGCGCCGCCCACTTCGGCCGCCACCTGGCCGGTCAGCGCATAGACACCAGTGCCGAGAATGTCGCCGATGATGAACAACAGGAGCAGCTTGGGGCCGAGAACTCGCCTCAGTTCGGTCGGCTGTTCGGTCGTGGTCGCCATGGGTCCCCCTGGAGGTGATTCCTTTCAGGGTGGCGCTGCTCGCCAGATCCGGCAACCGGGCCAGCTAACATGTGGCAGTGAGACTGTTGCGGGGGATCCGATCCAGAGTCGTGTCTGCACTGGCACGGCGTCATGTGAACAAGCACGGGATCGATCTGGCGAGTCTTTCGATCATCCCTGAGCCGACGAAGGCCCCGCTGCAGCGGATCGGCATGGATCCCGTGCCGCGGATGGCCGAGATCCGCCAGGAGGGCCCGCTCCACCGGCTCGACCTGCCGTTCGACTTCACTGCCTACCTCGTGACGGGGTACGACGAGGCCCGGCAGGTGCTCACGGCGCGGGACGAGTACTCCACCGACATCCGGCACCTGTTCTCCGGGGATGGTCCCGCCACGTCCGAGGACATCGGTGGCCTCGGATTCACCGACCCGCCGATCCACACCCGGCTGCGCAAGATCATCACGCCCGAGTTCACGATGCGTAGGCTCGCGCGGCTCGAACCGATGATCGAGCAGATCGTCGACAGGGCGCTGGACGAACTCGAGGCGGCCGGACCCGATGTCGATCTGGCGCACACCCTGGCCTTCCCTGTTCCCTTCAACACGATCTGCGCCTTGTTGGGGCTCGACTTCGACGACACCGTGGCGTTCTCCAAGCTCGGCAGCGATCGTTTCGACGCGACCAACGGGGGAGCGGCGGCCTTCGGTGCGGTCTCGGCCCAGCGCGAGTTCCTGTTCGACGCGGTCGCCCGCCAGCGCAAGGAGCCGGGCCCCGGACTGATCGGCCAGATCATCCGCGAGGAGGGCGAGACGATCTCTGACTACGACCTCGCCGGCCTGGCCGACGGTGTCTTCACCGGCGGGTACGAGACGACCGCGGGCATGATCGCCCTCAGCACGATCATGCTGACCCGCGACCCCGCATATGCCGACATGGTGCGGTCAGGCGACAAGGAGACGCTCGACCGGGTCGTCGAGGAACTCCTGCGGTACTTCTCCGTCGTGCAGGTGGCGTTCCCGCGCTTCGCGAAGCAGGACATGGAACTGTTCGGCCAGCACATCAAGGCCGGTGACGTGCTCATCGTCTCGCTCAGTGCCGCGAACCGTGACACCGACGTGTCTGGTTCCGATGCCGAGGAGTTCAACCCCGCGCGTATTCCGTCCAGCGGACACCTGGCGTTCGGTCACGGCATCCACCGGTGCATCGGTGCCGAACTGGCCCGCATGGAGCTGCGCATCGTGCTGCCGAAGCTGCTGCAGCGCTTCCCGGACCTGCATCTGGCCGTGCCCGAGTCAGAACTGCAGTTCCGTCAGTTGAGCTTCGTGTTCGGCATCGAGGAACTGCCCGTCACGCTGGCCTGATCTCGATACACGCCCTCGTTCCTCGGGCGCACTCGATCGCGAGGTAGAAGATCAGTCTTGTCCCCGGGAGTGCTGCCTTGATGATGTGGCATCGGATCGGACGATGGGTATGGACCATGGGCGGGCTCGGGGAGGCGGTGAGTGGTCAACCCTTCCCTGGTGTGGGTGGTGATCTGTCAACCGATACCGGGCTGAGGAGGTTGATGGCCCACCGCCTGCGACGGGGTTCGGTTGATGAGTCACCAGCCGCGGGCGCGCCAGCTCGGCACGGCTTCACGCTCGGCACCGATCGTCGAGTCGTCCCCGTGGCCGGGGTAGAACCACGTGTCGTCGTCGAATCGGCCGAAGATCTTCGACTCGACGTCGTTGAGCAGGCTGATGAAGTCGTCGGGGGACCACGTGCGACCCACGCCGCCGGGGAAGAGCGAGTCGCCGGTGAACAGGTGAGTGATGCCATCGGGATCGTCATAGGCGAGCACGATGGATCCGGGTGTGTGCCCGACGATCTCGATGACTTCCAGCTCACACGAGCCGACCCGGACGCGCGCGCCGGTGCGCACTCGCACGTCCACCTCGACGGGAAGCTCGTCGGCATCATCCTCGCCGGCCACCGTCTCGGCGCCCGTGGCCCGGACGACGTCGGCCAGCGCCTGCCAGTGGTCGCCGTGCCGGTGCGTCGTCACGACGCGCGCCAGACCGGCATCGCCGATGATCTCCAGCAGTCGGGGAGCCTCGTCGGCAGCGTCGATGAGCACCTGTTCGCCCGTCAGGGCACAGCGCAACAAGTAGGCGTTGTTGGCCATCGGTCCCACGGCAACCTTCGTGATGACCAGATCCCCGGCCTCGCGGGTGTCCGTCGGGCCGCCGACCGTGACCATTCCGGTGTACGTCATGTCACTGACCCTACTCGCCGAGAGGTTTCTGTCGGACCCGCTCAGTAGGCTGTACGGGTGGCCGATCGTCTAGTAGTCCGGGGTGCGCGCGAGCACAACCTCAAGGACGTGTCCGTGGATCTCCCTCGCGATTCGCTGATCGTCTTCACGGGCCTATCCGGCTCCGGGAAGTCGTCTCTGGCGTTCGACACGATCTTCGCCGAGGGGCAGCGTCGCTACGTCGAATCGCTGTCCGCGTACGCGCGTCAGTTCCTGGGTCAGATGGACAAGCCCGACGTCGATTTCATCGAGGGTTTGTCGCCTGCCGTCTCGATTGACCAGAAGTCCACGTCACGCAATCCGCGGTCGACCGTCGGCACGATCACCGAGGTCTACGACTACCTGCGGCTGCTCTATGCGCGCGCCGGCCGGCCGCACTGCCCGACCTGCGGTGAACCGATCGCGCGCCAGACCCCCCAGCAGATCGTCGACCGGATCCAGGCCGGCGAGGCGGGGGTGCGCTTCCAGGTCCTGGCCCCGGTGATCCGCGGCCGTAAGGGCGAATATCTCGATCTGTTCAAGCAGCTGCAGCAGGCCGGCTTCAGCCGTGCGATCGTCAATGGCGAGACGCACCTGCTCGCGGACGAGCCGCCGAAGCTGGCCAAACAGAAGAAGCACACGATCGACGTCGTCGTCGACCGACTGACGGTCAAGCCGTCCTCCAAGCAGCGCCTGACCGAGTCCGTCGAGACCGCGCTCGGCCTGGCCGACGGGCTCGTCATCATCGACTACGTCGACCTGCCCGAGGACGACCCCGAGCGGCGCCGTCGCTTCTCCGAGAAGCTGGCCTGCCCGAATGACCATCCGCTCCAGGTCGACGAGCTCGAGCCCCGGTCGTTCTCGTTCAACGCCCCGTACGGCGCGTGTGCCGAATGTCACGGTCTCGGGTCGCGGATGGAGGTCGACGCGGAGCTCCTCGTCCCCGATCCCGACAAGACCCTCGCCGAGGGCGCGATCGCGGCATGGAGCTACACCCAAGTGTCCGAGTACTTCCTACGGCTCATGAGCTCACTGGGCGACGAACTCGGCTTCGACGTCGACACACCGTGGCGCGGCCTCACACCCGAGGTCCAGGACGCCCTGCTCAACGGGCACTCCACCAAGGTCCACGTCCAGTACAAGAACCGCTACGGCCGTCAGCGCTCGTACTACGCCGAGTTCGAGGGCGCGAAGAAGTTCGTCGAGCGCCGCCACTCCGAGACCGAGTCCGACACCAGCCGTGAACGCCTCGAGGGCTTCATGCGTGAGGTGCCGTGCCCGGCGTGCCAGGGCACCCGGCTCAAGCCGGTCATCCTCTCGGTCACGCTCGAGTCCGCCCAGTTCGGCGACAAGAACATCGCCGAGGTCTGCCACCTCTCGATCGCCGACGCGGCCGACTTCCTGCAGGACCTCGTCATGACCGACCGTGAACGCCAGATCGGTGAGCGGGTCCTCAAGGAGATCCACGAGCGGCTGCGTTTCCTGCTCGACGTCGGCCTCGACTACCTGGCGCTCGACCGCGCCGCCGGGTCGCTCTCGGGCGGCGAGGCCCAGCGGATCCGGTTGGCCACCCAGATCGGTGCGGGCCTCGTGGGTGTCCTGTACGTGCTCGACGAACCCTCGATCGGCCTGCACCAGCGCGACAACCACCGGCTCATCGAGACGCTGGTCCGACTCAAGAACCTCGGCAACACGCTCATCGTCGTCGAGCACGACGAGGACACGATCCGTGCCTCGGACTGGGTCGTCGACATCGGACCCGGCGCGGGTGAGCACGGTGGCCAGGTGATCGTCTCGGGCACCATCGACGAACTGCTGGCCAACCCCGACTCGCTCACGGGTGCCTACCTGTCGGGCCGCGAGTCGATCCCGGTCCCCGAGGTGCGCCGCCCGCGCGACAAGGACCGCCAGCTGACGGTCCGTGGCGCCCGCGAGAACAATCTGCGTGATGTCGACGTCACGTTCCCGCTCGGTCAACTCGTCTCGGTCACGGGTGTGTCCGGTTCGGGCAAGTCCACGCTGGTCAACGACATCCTCTACACCTCGCTCGCGCGGCAGATCTACAAGGCCCGCACGATCCCGGGTCGCCACCGCACGATCGAAGGCACCGAGAACGTCGACAAGGTGATCCACGTCGACCAGTCGCCGATCGGCCGGACGCCCCGCTCGAACCCCGCCACCTACACCGGCGTCTTCGACCACGTCCGCAAGCTGTTCGCCCAGACCCCAGAGGCCAAGATGCGCGGCTACCTGCCGGGTCGGTTCTCCTTCAACGTCAAGGGCGGCCGCTGCGAGGCCTGCCACGGCGACGGCACGATCAAGATCGAGATGAACTTCCTGCCGGACGTCTACGTGCCGTGCGAGGTCTGCCACGGTGCTCGGTACAACCGCGAAACGCTCGAGGTGCACTACAAGGGCAGGACGATCGCCGAGATCCTCGACATGCCGATCGAGGAAGCCGTCGACTTCTTCGAGGCGATCCCGGCGATCGCCCGGCATCTGCGGACGTTGGTCGACGTCGGTCTGGGATACGTCCGGCTCGGCCAGCCGGCGCCCACGCTCTCCGGCGGCGAGGCCCAGCGGGTCAAGCTGGCCTCCGAGCTGCAGAAGCGGAACACCGGCCGGACCGTCTACGTGCTCGACGAGCCCACGACCGGTCTGCACTTCGAGGACATCCGCAAGTTGCTGGGGGTGTTGCAGCGCCTCGTCGACGCCGGCAACTCCGTGATCGTGATCGAGCACAACCTCGACGTCATCAAAGCTTCGGACTGGATCATCGACCTCGGCCCCGAGGGCGGCAGCGGAGGCGGCCTGGTCATCGCCGAGGGCACGCCCGAGGACGTGGCCGCCAGCGACGGATCCCACACCGGCCGGTTCCTCAAGCCGCTGCTGTCATGAGTCCCGCGCCGGGGGAGGCCACCCATGGCTGACCCGTCCACCTACCGGCCGAAACAGGGCGAGATCCCGACCAATCCCGGGGTGTACCGGTTCCGGGACGACCACGGCCGGGTCATCTACGTGGGCAAGGCCAAGAGTCTGCGCCCGCGGCTCAGTTCCTACTTCCAGGACCTGGGAAACCTGCACCCGCGCACGCACCAGATGGTGACGACGGCGGCCTCGGTCGAATGGACCGTCGTCAACACCGAGGTCGAGGCGCTCGCGCTCGAATACTCCTGGATCAAGGAGTACGACCCCCGGTTCAACGTCAAGTACCGCGACGACAAGTCCTATCCCTGGCTTGCCGTGACCGTCAGCGAGAAGATCCCACGGGTGCTGGTGATGCGCGGCGCCCAGAAGAAGGGCGTCCGGTACTTCGGTCCCTACGGTCACGCCTGGGCGATCCGCGACACCGTCGACACGTTGCTCCGGGTCTTCCCGATGCGGTCCTGCAGCGCCGGGGTCTTCAAACGGGCCGAATCCTCGGGCCGGCCCTGTCTGCTGGGCGACATCGGCAAGTGCGCCGCGCCGTGCGTCGGCCGGGTCTCGCCCGAGGAACATCGCGGGATCGTCGATGACTTCCTGTCCTTCATGGGCGGTCAGACGGCGGGGTTCGAGCGATCCATCGAACAGCGCATGAAGGACGCCGCCGCCAGCCAGGAGTACGAACTCGCGGCCAAGTACCGCGACGACCTGTCGGCGCTGCGCCGGGTCCTGGAGAAGCAGGCCGTCGTCCTGGGCGATGGCACGGACGCCGATGTCCTGGGCTTCGTCGACGATCCGCTCGAGGTCGCGGTCCAGATCTTCAACGTCCGCGGCGGCAGGATTCGCGGCCAACGCGGCTGGGTGGCCGACAAGGACGACGAGGCGGATCTGCCCGAACTCGTCCAGAACGCGCTCATGACGCTGTACGCCGACGTGGCGCCGTCGGCCATCCCGCGCGAGGTCCTGGTGCCCACGATGCCCGCCGACCATGACGCCGTGGCCGAACTGCTCACCGAGCGACGAGGCGCCAAGGTCACGGTGCGCGTGCCGCAACGCGGTGACAAGCGTCAGCTGCTCGAGACCGTCGAGCAGAACGCCAAACAGGCGATCATGCGGCACAAACTCAAGCGATCGGGCGACCTGACGGCGCGCAGTCGGGCCCTGGAGGAGATCCAGGCCGCCCTCGACCTGCCGTCGCCGCCGCTGCGGATCGAGTGCTTCGACGTCTCCAACCTGCAGGGAACCGAGATCGTCGCGTCGATGGTCGTGTTCGAGGACGGGCTGCCGCGCAAGTCCGAGTACCGCCGCTTCACGGTTCGGCACGAGGGTCAGAGCGACGTCGCGGCGATGCACGAGGTCATCAGCCGCCGTTTCGCCCACCACCTGCGCGCCGTCGAGCGTCAAGGCGACGCCGAGCCGGGAATCGATCCCGAGACCGGCAAGCCGCGCCGGTTCGCCTACGCACCGTCCCTCGTGGTGGTCGACGGCGGCCCGCCGCAGGTCGCGGCCGCCAAGCAGGCGATGGACGAACTGGGCGTGACGGGCATCGCCCTGTGCGGTCTGGCGAAACGGCTCGAGGAGGTGTGGCTGCCCGATGACGAGGATCCCGTGATCCTCCCGCGCACCAGTGAGGGCCTCTACCTGCTGCAGCGCGTCCGCGACGAGGCACACCGGTTCGCCATCACCCACCACCGCCAACGGCGCAGCACGTCGATGGTCGAGAGCCTCCTCGACCCCGTGCCCGGACTGGGTCAGACACGTCGCAAGGCCCTGTTGCGTCACTTCGGCTCCCTGAAGAAACTCCGGGCCGCGACGGTCGACCAGATCACCGAAGTATCCGGAATCGGCCCGGCTACGGCAGAATCCATCGTGGCAGCCCTGCACGAGGGCGAACCGTCCGCTCCGTCCGTGAACACGGCCACGGGCGAGATTCTGGAGGAATGAGACCGATCATGACCAAGATCACCGAGTTCGTCCTGGTGACCGGGATGACCGGGGCCGGACGCAGCACCGCCGCGAAGGCACTGGAGAAACTCGGCTACTACGTGGTCGACAACCTGCCGCCCGGGATGCTGGCCGAACTCGTCTCGTCGGTCGATGCGGCCGAGGACATCGACCGGCTGGCCGTCGTGGTCGATTCACGTTCCCGCACGTTCTTCTTCGGACTGGTCGGCGCGATCGAGTCGGTCCGCGATCTGGGTGTCAAGGTGCGCACCCTGTACCTCGAGGCCTCCGACGAGGTACTGGTCCGTCGTCAGGAGGCGGCCCGCCGCCCCCACCCGCTCAGCCGGCAGGGCCGGCTGATGGACGGCTTCGCGCGGGAACGTGAGCTGCTGCGGACGATCCGCGGCCGTGCTGACTCGGTCATCGACACGAGCCGCCTCAACGTCCATCAACTCGCGCACCAGGTGCGCGAGTCGTTCGCGGTCGAGGGCGAACGGGGCCTGCACGTCACGGTCGTGTCGTTCGGCTTCAAGTACGGCATCCCGATCGACGCCGACATGGTCGCCGACATGCGATTCCTGCCCAATCCCTTCTGGGTCGACGACCTGCGGCCGCTCAGCGGTCTGGACGAGCCGGTGCGCGAGTACGTCTACCGTCAGGAGCGCTCACGGGAGTTCCTCGATCGCTACGTCGACCTGCTGGACCTGATCACGAACGGTTTCCTGCACGAGGACAAGCTGTTCCTCACCGTCGGCATCGGCTGCACCGGAGGCCGCCACCGCAGTGTCGCGATGGCCGAGGCGCTCTCCGGCCGGCTTCGCGAGCGAGATGTCCGGACGTTGGTCGTCCACCGCGACCTGGGCCGCGAATGAGGCCGGCACAGGGGGGCGGGCCGGCTGTTGTCGCGCTCGGCGGTGGTCACGGTCTGGCGGCCACGCTGTCGGCGCTGCGCCGGGTCACGACCAATCTGACCGGGATCGTGACCGTCGCGGACAACGGTGGCTCGTCGGGCCGCTTGCGGTCGGAGTTCGGCATCCTGCCGCCAGGCGACCTGCGCATGGCGCTGGCCGCCCTGTGCGGCGACGACGACTGGGGTCGTGCGTGGGCCGAGATCATGCAGCACCGTTTCACCGGGAACGGACCCCTGGCCGGCCACGCGGTCGGAAACCTGCTGCTGGCAGCGCTGTGGGACATGGAGGGCGACCAGGTCGCCGGGCTCGACCTCGTCGGTGAACTGCTCGGTGCCCGCGGTCGGGTGCTGCCCATGTCGAACGTCCCGCTGGACATCGAGGCGGACGTGTCGGTCGACGGGGGAGCAGTCGACATCGTCCGTGGGCAGGCCGAGGTGGCCACCACGCCCGCGCACATCCTGTCCGTCCGTCTCGACCCGAGTGACCCGCCGGCGTGCCCGCAGGCCGTCCTCGCCGTCGAGAACGCCGACTGGGTGACCATCGGACCGGGATCGTGGTTCACGAGCGTCATGCCGACCCTGCTGGTGCCGCAACTGCGTCAGGCGTTGGAGCGGACCCCCGCGAAACGGGCCCTCGTCCTGAACCTGGTCGGCCAGCCCGGCGAATCCGACCACCTCACGACCGATGAACACCTCGAGGTGCTGGCCGAGCACGCCCCTGACCTCAGGTTGGACTTGGTCGTGGCGGACGACGACTCCGTGGGTGACGTCACGGCCCTGCGCCGGGCCGCAGCAGCCCTGGGCGCCGACCTGGTGACGGCGCCGGTCCGTTCGCATTCTCGGACCGATCAGCACCATCCTGGTGCCCTGGCCGAGGTCTTTGCGTCTCACTTTTCGGCGGTCTCACCGGCCCGGGCATAGAGTGGCCCGAGCGAGTAACTCGGGACTCGCAAGACTGGAGGATGTGGCTCGATGGCGATGACGGCACAGGTGAAGGCTGAAGTGGCCCGGATCCCCGTGACGAAGGCGTGCTGCCGCAAGGCAGAGGTGTCGACGATCCTGCGCTTCTCCGGCGGCCTGCACATCGTGTCGGGACGCATCGTGATCGAGGCCGAGCTGGACACGGCCGCCGCAGCACGCCGGTTGCGGCAGGAGATCGCCGACGTCTACGGGCACGACAGCGACATCATCGTCCAACAGGGTGCGGGCGTGAGAAAGACCACGTTGTACACCGTGCGCATCTCCCAGGGCGGTGAGTTGCTGGCCCGCCAGACCGGCTTGGTCGACGGCGGCGGGCGTCCCGTGCGCGGCCTCCCGCCCCAGGTGGTCACCGGTCCGTCCTGCGATGCCGTCGCGGCATGGCGCGGCGCCTTCCTGGCCCGTGGATCACTCACCGAACCCGGCCGTTCCTCCGCGCTCGAGATCGGCTGCCCCGGCCCCGAAGCCGCCCTCGCGATGGTCGGTGCGGCGCGCCGCATCGGTGTCGCGGCCAAGGCCCGTGAGGTCCGTGGCGGCGACCGCGTCGTGATTCGCGACGGCGAGGCCATCGGCGCCCTGCTGACCAGGCTCGGCGCCCACGAGACCCTGTTGGCGTGGGAAGAACGCCGCATGCGTCGTGAGGTCAGGGCGACGGCCAACCGGCTCGCGAACTTCGACGATGCCAACCAGCGCCGTTCCGCCCGCGCCGCCGTGGCCGCCGGAGCCCGCGCCCAGCGCGCCCTGGACATCCTCGGCGACGAGGTCCCCGATCATCTGAGGTTGGCGGGCCAGTTGCGGGTCCAGCGCCGCGAGGCCAGCCTCGAAGAGCTCGGCCAGTTGCACGATCCGCCGCTCACGAAGGACGCGATCGCCGGCCGAATCCGTCGGCTGCTCGCGATGGCCGACAAGCGCGCGCACGATCTGGGCATCGACGACACCGAGGCCGGGCTCAACCTCGACCAGCTCGCCGACGGCTGAGTCGCCTCGTCCGTCACACGGCCGGATGCCCGGTACACCTGACGAGCCGATCTCGGTAGGGTGAGGGCGTAAGCGAGTCTTCGCACCCCGGCAACTCAGGAGCTACCCGTGACTGTTCGTGTAGGAATCAACGGATTCGGCCGCATCGGCCGTAACTTCTTCCGGGCGGCGCGTGCCGCCGGTGCTGACATCGAGATCGTCGCCGTCAATGATCTGACGGACAACAAGACGCTCGCGACGCTGCTCAAGTTCGACTCGATCCTGGGACGTCTCGACGCCGACGTGACCTACGACGACACCGCGATCTACGTCGGTGACCAAAAGGTCGTCGCGTTCGAGGACCGCGATCCGGCCAACCTCGACTGGGCCTCGGTCGGCGCCGACGTCGTGATCGAGTCCACGGGCTTCTTCACCGACGCCAACGCCGCCAAGGCGCACATCGCGGGCGGTGCCAAGAAGGTCATCATCTCGGCCCCGGCCAAGAACGAGGACCTGACGGTCGTCATGGGCGTCAACGAGAACCTGTACGACCCGGCTGCCCACACGGTTATCTCGAACGCCTCGTGCACCACGAACTGCCTCGCGCCGATGGCCAAGGCCCTCAACGACGGCATCGGCATCGAGCGTGGCCTGATGACCACGATCCACGCGTACACGCAGGACCAGAACCTGCAGGACGCCCCGCACAGTGACCTTCGCCGGGCCCGCGCCGCCGCCCTGAACATCGTCCCGACCTCGACGGGTGCGGCCAAGGCCGTCAGCCTCGTCCTGCCGGAGTTGAAGGGCAAGCTCGACGGTTACGCGCTGCGTGTCCCCACGCCGACCGGTTCGGCGACCGACCTGACCTTCACGGCCAGCCGTGAGACGTCGGTCGAGGAGATCAACGAGATCGTCAAGAAGGCCGCCGAGGGCTCGAAGTTCCTCAAGTACAGCACCGATCCACTCGTCTCGACCGACATCGTGACCGACCCGCACTCGTGCATCTTCGACGCTCCGCTGACCAAGGTCACGGGCGACCTGGTCAAGGTCGTCGGCTGGTACGACAACGAGTGGGGCTACTCGAACCGCCTCGTCGACCTCACGTCCCTCGTCGGCTCGTCCCTCTGAGGCGCTCCTACGTGAAGACGATCGACGATCTGCTGGCCGCGAACGGCGGTGACCTGAAGGGTAAGCGCGTACTGGTCCGCAGTGACCTGAACGTGCCCCTCGACGGCACCACCATCACCGATGACGGTCGGGTGCGCGCCAGCGTGCCGACGATCGCCAAGCTGGCCGATCTGGGTGCCCGCGTCTTGGTGACCGCGCATCTGGGCCGGCCGAAGGGCGAGCCGGATCCGCAGTACTCGCTGGCTCCCGTCGCCTCGCGGCTGAGTGAACTGCTGGGTCGTTCCGTCCGGTTCGCGTCCGACACGGTGGGCGTGGATGCCCAGCGGACGGCCGCCGAGCTCAAGGACGGCGAGGTCGCATTGCTCGAGAACGTCCGCTTCAACGCGGGCGAGACCAGCAAGGACGACGCCGAGCGTGGCGCCTTCGCCGACGAACTGGCGGCCCTGGCCGACCTGTTCGTGTCCGACGGATTCGGCGTCGTGCATCGCAAGCAGGCCAGCGTGTACGACATCGCCCGGCGTCTGCCGGCTGCCGTCGGGGGACTGGTCCAGGCCGAGGTCGAGGTGCTGCACCGGCTGACCGAGGCGCCTGAGCGTCCGTATGCGGTCGTCCTCGGCGGTTCCAAGGTCTCCGACAAGCTCGGCGTCATCGATCACCTGCTGACCAAGGCCGACACTCTCGTGATTGGTGGCGGGATGGTCTTCACCTTCCTGGCTGCCCAGGGTCACGGGGTCGGCAGTTCGCTGCTCGAACAGGACCAGATCGAGGTGGCCCGGGAGTATCTCGAGCGCGCTGCAGAACTCGGCGTCTCGATCGTGTTGCCGACCGACGTCGTCGTCGCGCCCGAGTTCAACGCCGATGCGCCCGCGACCACTGTTCCTGTCGATCAGATCCCCGACGATCAGATGGGGCTGGACATCGGTCCCACGTCGGCAGCGGCCTTCGCCGACGTGATCCGTGAGGCGAAGACGGTCTTCTGGAACGGCCCCATGGGCGTGTTCGAGATGGCGGCCTTCGCCGAGGGCACGCGGACGGTCGCGCAGGCACTCACCGAGGTCGACGGCCTGTCGGTCGTCGGTGGCGGCGACTCGGCGGCGGCCGTGCGTCAATTGGGCTTCACCGACGACCAGTTCGGTCACATCTCGACCGGCGGCGGTGCCAGCTTGGAATACCTGGAGGGCAAGGAGCTCCCCGGCCTGGCGGTACTGGAGGAGAACTCATGACACGCACCCCCCTGATGGCGGGCAACTGGAAGTCGAACCTCAATCACCAGGAGGCCGTGGTCCTGGTCCAGAAGCTGGCCTGGACGCTGTCGGACAGGAAGCACG
>CAYYQO010000058.1:1407-16620 GCA_964473845.1 uncultured Aeromicrobium sp. | reverse complement strand
CGCAGCCTCCCACCAGCTCGATACACCCGCTCGTTCCTCGCAGAGCTACTCGATCGGCGGTCTGGCTCGTCGATCGAGTGCCGGCGAGCGAAGCGAGACGGTGTATCGAGATCAGGGACCCACCTCCGAGGACATCGCCTTCCTGCAACTGTCGGGTGGCACGACGGGGCTGTCGAAACTGATCCCGCGCACCGCCGCGGACTACCTCTACTCCGTCCGCGAGTCGGCGCGCATCTGCGAGCTCGACGGGGACAGCACCCTGCTGGTGGTCCTGCCCGTCTCGCACAACTTCGCGATGAGTTCACCGGGCATCCTCGGCGTGTGGCACGTCGGCGGCACGGTCGTGCTGGCCCTCGACCCCAGTCCGCGCACCGCCTTCGGGCTGATCGAACGCGAGCAGGTCGACGTGGTCTCGCTCGTGCCTCCGCTGGCCCAGGCGTGGATCTCGGCCGCGCGGCGCCGAAGCCCCGACCTGTCGAGTCTGCGGCTGGTCCAGGTCGGCGGGGCACGTCTCAGCGATGCCGTCGCCGAGCAGATCCAGCCGGTCCTGCACGGCCGGCTCCAGCAGGTGTTCGGCATGGCCGAGGGCCTGGTCAACTACACGCGCGCCGACGACCCGGACGAGCTGGTCCTGACGACACAAGGCCGGCCGATCTCTCCCCATGACGAGATCCGCGTGATCGACGGCCGGCTCATGACCCGCGGCCCGTACACGATCCGCGGCTACTACCGGGCCGAGGCAGCCGACCGGGACTCGTTCACCGACGACGGGTTCTACTGCACCGGAGACCTGGTCGAACGGCTTCCCAGCGGTCACCTGATCGTCACCGGGCGCGAGAAGGACCAGATCAACCGGGCCGGCGAGAAGATCGCTCCCGACGAGATCGAGACGCCCCTGCTGACCCATCCCGATGTGCTCGACGCCGTCGCCGTCGGCGTGCCCGACTCGCTCCTGGGCGAACGCCTGTGCGTGGTGGTGCGCGCCGAGGACGGGCGCCCCGAACCCACCGATCTCGCCGAGCACCTGCGTGCCGCAGGGTTGGCGACCCACAAGCTCCCCGACGAGTTCCGCTTCCTCGACTCCCTGCCCGAGACCCATGTCGGCAAGAACAGCCGCCGCGACCTGCGTCGGCTGTTGGCCCAGCAGTTGACCCCCTGAACACCGGAGACCTCCATGGCCGCACTTCCGCACCTGATCGACTACAGCGCACCGATTCCGCCCGTCGCCGACCTGCCGGTGAGCCGCGCGGCCTGGCAACTCGACCCCGCTCGGGTGGCCGTGCTGGTGCACGATCTGCAGCACTACTTCCTGCGGCCCTACGCGCCGGACTGCGAGGCGCTCTCGACAGCGCTCGCGAGCACGGCCAGGATCCTGACGGCGGCCCGCACGGCCGGAGTCCCGGTCTTCTACACCGCCCAGAACGGCGATCATTCCGATCGCGGCTTGCAAGGAGACCTGTGGGGGCCGGGCATGTCCCCCCGTGCCGAGGACACCGCGATCGTGCCCGAGGTCGAGCCGGCGCCCGGCGACCACGTCGTGACGAAGCGGCGCTACAGCGCTTTCGCCAAGACCGACCTGGCCGAACGACTCGCCGCCGGGGACCGCGACCAACTCGTCATCACGGGCGTCTACGCCCACATCGGCATCACGGCCACGGCGTACGACGCCTTCCAGCGTGAGGTGCACCCGTTCGTCCCGGCCGACGCCGTCGCCGCGTTCACCCCCGATCAGCACGCTCGGACCCTCGACATCGTCGCCGACTCGTGTGGCGTGGTGACCATGACGGACGAGGTCGTGCAGCGGCTCAGCAACCCCGTCCACGCCGCGCTCGCCTCCGTCCTGCAGCCCGAGGCCTTCGCCACGGCGCTGCACGAGCCCGAGACCGACCTGTTCGCGATCGGCCTGTCGTCACTGACGGCGTTCGCGATGCTGGACGACCTGGCCGAGCTGGGAATCGACATCGACTTCGGCGAGCTGGTCCGCCGGCCCACCGTCTCGTTCCTGCTCGAACAGGCGCAGGCCCCGTTGCCGCGATGACCGCGCCCGAGGACGGTTGGCTGCCCCTGACCGCAGCCCAGCGCGGCCTGTTCTTCGCCCACCACCTCGATCCGCAGAATCCGTGCCACACGACGGCCGAGGTGGTCGAGTTCGACCGCCCCCTCGCCCCGGATCGGTTGCGCGCCGCCATCACGGCGGCGTATGCGGAGTTCGAACAGCTGCGCACCGTCCATCGGCTCACCGCCGATGGCCCCCGGCAGCGGGTCCTGCCATCGGCTCCGGTCGACCTCCGGGTCATCGAGGTGGCGGACGACGCGGCGGCGCAGGCGTGGCTCGACTCCGATCTGGCGCGGCCGATCGACATCGGAACCGGCACCTGCCGAACGGCGCTGCTCACGCTGCCCGATGGCCGGTGCTGGTGGTATCACGCGGCCCACCACGTGGTGCTGGACGGCTACGGCGCCCAGCAGTTGCTGCGCCGCGTGGGCGACCTGTACGGCGGGGCTTCGCCGGCGGCTCCGGTACCGCTGACCGACCTCGTCGCGGCCGACCTCGCCGATCAGCGTGAGGTGGCCGCGGACACCTTCTGGACCGATCGCCTCCCGGCCATGTCCGGGGTGGTCTCACCAGCGGGGCGTGAGGCGTCGCCCGCGCCACGGGCACTGCGAGCCGTCCGTGAGATCACGAGTGGGCAACAGGGCCGCTGGCTGAGGGCCGCCGAGCGGCTGGGCGTCGCGTGGCCCGACCTGGTGCTGGCTGCCCTGGGCGGATACGTCGCCAGGCTCACCGGTCGCGAGGACACCCGCCTGGGCGTGCCGTTCATGAACCGGTTGCGCGCCGGTCAGGGCGTCCTGCCCTCGGCCGGAACGGTGTGCACCGCGATGAACGTGCTGCCGGTGACCGTGCCGGTGTCGGGCAGCGTCATCGAGTCGACCCGGGCCGTCGTGAACGACCACGCAGCGGTACGCGCGCATTCACTGGAGCGACAGGAGGACCTGGCACGGACGTTGCGTGTGCGCGGCGACCAGCTGTTCGGGGTGCAGGTCAACCTCGTGCCGTTCGGATTGACGCTGCGCGTCGACGGAGCCGTCGGTTCGGTGCGCAATCTCACCGCCGGACCGGTCGAGGACATGACCGTGTGCCTGCGGGGCACCCCCGGCCGGCGCAGCACGGTACGACTCGAGATCGACGCGAATCCCGAGCTCTACGACCAGTGCGACGTGGATGGTCATCTCGCTCGCATCGCGACGTGGCTGGACACGTGGGCCGGGACAGGTCCGGACACCGCCGTGGTCGACCTGCCCCTACCGACACCGGAGGAGTTCGACACGGTCGTCCGGCGCTTCAACGCGACCCATGTCGAGCGCGACGCCGCGACCCTGGGCCGGCGCTTCCTCGACCAGGTCGCGCGCACTCCCGAGGCGATCGCGGTCATCGACGGCGAACACCAGCGCAGCTACAGCGAGCTCGCGAGGGCTGCCCGCTCCCTCGCGGCCGGATTGCGCCACCGAGGCGTTCAGCCGGGTGCCGTCGTGGGTGTCGCGCTCCCCCGTTCGATGGCGTTGATCGAGGTCGTCCACGGGATCGCTCTCGCGGGAGCGGTCTACCTGCCCCTGGATCCCGATCTGCCCCCGGCCCGGATCGACGCCATGGTGGAGGATGCCGGAGCCGCCCTCGTCATCACCACCGCATCGCTGCCCGAACTCGCTGCGCACGACCCGCACCCGAGCGACGTGCCCGACGATCTCGACTCGCCGGCCTACGTCCTCTTCACGTCCGGGTCCACCGGGCGGCCCAAGGGCGTGCAGGTGGGCCAGCGGGCGATCGACAACCGGCTGGCCTGGATGCAGCACCAGCTGCCGCTCGGCCGCGGCGATCGCGTACTGCACAAGACGCCGATCTCGTTCGACGTCTCGGTGTGGGAACTGTTCTGGCCCACCCAGACCGGCGCGACGCTGGTCATTGCGCCGCCCGGCGCCCACCGCGATCCCCGGGCGATCGCCGGACTCGTGTCGCTGCACGAGATCGACGTGTTGCACTTCGTGCCCTCGATGCTGCGGGCGTTCCTGGCCGACCGGGTCGCCGTCGCTGCCACCGGACATTCGGTCCGGCATGTCGTCACGAGCGGCGAGGCCCTCACACCCGACCTCGTCACGGGATGCGCCGAGGCGTTCGGGGTCGCACCCACGAACCTGTACGGCCCGACCGAAGCCGCGATCGACGTCACGTGGTGGGAGTGCGCGACCGGCGATCAAGCCGTGCCGATCGGCCGGCCCGTCTGGAACACCGCCTGCTTCGTGCTGGACGGGCGGTTGAGGCCGCAACCCGTCGGCGTGCCGGGCGAACTGTGGCTGAGCGGTACCCAACTCGCCGACGGCTACGTCGGCCGCGCCGACCTGACCGCCGAACGCTTCGTGCCCGCACCTGCGGGGCTGGGGACACACGGAGATCGGCTCTACCGCACCGGTGACCTGGCTCGGTGGCGGCCGGACGGTGCGCTGCACTACCTGGGCCGGACCGACGACCAGGTGAAGGTGCGGGGGCAGCGCATCGAACTGGGCGAGATCGAGGCCGCGCTGTCAGGCGTCGTCCAGGCCTGCGCGGCCGCCCTGGTCGACGACCTCCTGATCGTCTGGTTTGTGACGCCGGACGACCGGGCCACGCCCGAATCTCTCCGCGACGAGGCTGCTTCGGTGCTGCCGGCCTCCGTGCTCCCCCACCACTGGGTCCGCGTCGACGCGCTGCCACTGACGACCAGCGGCAAGGTCGACCGTGGGGCGCTGATCCGCTCGTGGCAGCCTGCTGCCTCCGCCACCGACGATTCACCCTCAGGCCTGCTCGAGCAGCGGGTGTGCGCCGCCTTCACGGAGGTCCTCTCCTTGACCTCGGTCGGCCCCGCCCAGGACTTCTTCGCGCTCGGAGGTGACTCGCTGCGCGTCCTGCGGTTGATCAGCCGACTCGAGGACGACCTGGGGATCGAACTGCGGTTGGCCGACGTCTTCGCTGCGCCGACGCCCGGCCACCTGGCCCACCTGATCGGAGACGGGGCGGGAACCGACACCGGCGAGGTCCTCACGCTGCGTGCCGGGGACCCGGCCGTGGCTCCCCTGTTCCTGCTCCCGCCGGCCGGTGGGCTCGGCTGGTGCTACGCCTCGTTGCTGCGGTCGTTGCCTCCTGCTGTGGGCGTGCACACGATCCAGGCTCCCGGTCTCGAGGACGGGCAGCCCGAACCAGCGGCGGATCTGGCGGCGCTCGCGAAGCGACAGCTCGCCGCGATCCGGGACGTCGTCGGCGACGGCGCGTTCCACGTGGCCGGCTGGTCCCTGGGTGGGATGGCCGCGCATGCCGTCGCCGCCCAGGCCCACACCGAAGGTCAGCCGGTCGGCGCCGTCGTCCTGCTGGATGCCTACCCGGCCGATCAGTGGCGGCACCTGCCCGAGCCGAGCGAAGCCGAAGCCCTGCGCGGAGTGCTGCGTCTCGGTGGTCTCGATCCTGACGAACACGACCGACTGGACCGCGAGACGGTCGTACGACTGCTGCGCGAGTCCGGCAGCGCGGTGGGCCACCTGCCCGACCGGACCCTGTCGGGCTGTCTGACTTCCGTCATCGAGGCAGCACGGATCACGCGCACGTCGGAGCACCAGGTGTTCGACGGCGACGTCACGATCGTCGTCGCAACTGCTCCGCGGCCGGAGGACTGGTTGAGCGCCGAGGCGTGGCGACCCTACGTGGGTGGCGATCTGCACGTCGTCCCCCTCGATTCCACGCACGGCGAACTGGTGCGGCCGCCGGTCGTGCACGAGGTCGGTGCACTCCTGTCGCGGTTGGTGGTCCCCAATGCATGAGGCCTCCTCCGCGCTGGCGCGTGCGTGCGTGGCCGACCTGTTGCAGGTCAGGGCGAGCAGCATCACCCTGGCGCAGGAGTGCCCGACCTGTGGCGGCGGCGATCACGGCCGGCCGTTCGTTCCCGGCCGCCCTGACGTGGGCGTCAGTTGGTCGCACTCACGGGACCATCTCGTTGCGGCGGCCACCTTCGGACCGTGCGGGATCGACGTCGAAGGTCCGCTCACCGGGCCGCCGCCGCGCCGGGCCCTGACCGAGGCCGAACGCCGGTGGGTCGACTCCGGTGGGGACTTCATCCGGCTGTGGACCCGCAAGGAGGCCCTCGTCAAGGCCGGTGTCGCCGCCCTCGACGACGTGGGATCACTGGACGTGCTGGCCGATCACGTCGCGGACCTGCACCTGACGACGTGGAACGAGGGCGCCGCGACGATGTCGCTCGCCTCGACGCCCGGTGCCGCCTCGCGATTCCGCGTCACACGCCGATGAGAATTCGGTCAGTCGAACTCTTCAAGCACGAAGACGGGAATCTTGCGGTCCGTCTTCGTCTGGTAGTTCGCATAGTCCGGCCAGACCGCCACGGAGCGCTCCCACCAGGTCTCGTACTCAGCACCCTCGAGTTGCCGGGCGCGATAGTCCTTCTTGACCTCGCCGTCCTGCAGTTCGACGTGCGGATTCGCCACGAGGTTCCAGTACCACGACGGATGGGATGGTGCGCCGCCCTTCGACGCGACCACGGCGTAGTCACCCTCGTGCTCGACCCGCATCAACGCGGTCTTGTACAGCTTGCCGGACCTGGCCCCGACGTTGGTCAGCACGATGATCGGCACGCCCTTCTGCGTCCCGGCCTCCTGCCCACCCGTGGCCTCATAGGTCTCGGCCTGCTGACGCGCCCACTCCCACGCACTCGGTTGGTACTCACCGGTCAACGGCATCGCTCGGCCCTCACCCAATCTCTTCGAGCACGAACACGGGGATCTTGCGGTCCGTCTTCGTCTGGTAATTCGCATAATCCGGCCAGACCGCCACGGACCGCTCCCACCAGGTCTCGTACTCAGCACCCTCGAGCTGCCGCGCGCGATAGTCCTTCCGGACCTCGCCGTCCTGCAGTTCGACGTGCGGATTCGCCACGAGGTTCCAGTACCACGACGGATGGGATGGTGCGCCGCCCTTCGACGCGACCACGGCGTAGTCACCCTCGTGCTCGACCCGCATCAACGCGGTCTTGTACAGCTTGCCGGACCTGGCCCCGACGCTGGTCAGCACGATGATCGGCACCCCTTGCAGAAGTCCCGCCTCGCGGCCACCGGTGGCCTCATAGGTCTCGGCCTGCTGGCGCGCCCATTCCGACGTGCTGGGTTCGTACT
Organism: uncultured Aeromicrobium sp.; assembly: GCA_964473845.1. Classification (GTDB taxonomy): domain Bacteria; phylum Actinomycetota; class Actinomycetes; order Propionibacteriales; family Nocardioidaceae; genus Aeromicrobium. The sequence goes on along the minus strand of CAYYQO010000058.1, from coordinate 9,414 downwards.
CTCCGGTCAGTGGCATGCGTGTCTCCTCTGGGTTCGGTTCCAGCAAACCACGCCTGCGCGAATCGGCCGACCGCACGTCTGTGGATGACGAGGCGACAGGTCCGGGCGAACTGGACCGGCTGGGACGGACCGGAGTGTTTTCTTGATTCATTCAGGAAAACCGCTAGAGTGAGGGCATGACCACCTCCCCCGATGTCGAGCAGTCGCTGCGCGACGTCGGATTGCGGGTCACGAAACAGCGCACGGCGGTGCTTACGGCCGTGACAGCGCACCCCCACGCCGACACCACCGCGATCATCGACCTTGCCCGCGAGGCGATCCCCGAGCTGTCCCACCAGGCGGTGTACGACTCGCTGCGGGCGTTGACCGAGGCCGGCCTGCTGCGGTGCATCGAGCCGGCCGGCTCCGTGGCGCGATACGAGACCCGCACCGGGGACAACCACCATCACCTGGTGTGCCGCTCGTGCGGCCGGATCGTCGACGTCGACTGCACGATCGGTGCCGCGCCGTGCCTGACACCGTCGCACGACCACGGATTCGTCATCGACGAGGCCGAGGTCGTCTTCTGGGGCCTGTGCCCCGCCTGCACTTCCGAGAACTCCTGAAGATCCCCGAAAGGACCGAGCATGTCTGACCACCCGTCCGACCACCCCGATGCGGTACTCGCCGAGATCAACGAGCCCGACGAGGCCCGGGGCAAGTGCCCCGTGATCCACGATCAGCTACCCAACCCCACCTCGGGCGATCCCAACCGCGCCTGGTGGCCCGAGCGGCTGAACCTGAACATCCTCGCCCAGAACGCGCCCGCGCGGAACCCGCTGGACGACGGATTCGACTACAAGGCCGAGTTCCTGACGCTCGACCTCGACGAGCTCAAGTCCGACATCGCCGCCCTGCTGACCGACTCCAAGGACTGGTGGCCGGCCGACTTCGGCAACTACGGCCCCATGATGATCCGCATGGCGTGGCACAGTGCCGGCACGTACCGCGTGCAGGACGGCCGCGGCGGCGCCGGTGCGGGCCAGCAGCGCTTCGCTCCCCTCAACTCCTGGCCGGACAACGTCGGCCTCGACAAGGCCCGTCGTCTGCTGTGGCCGATCAAGAAGAAGTACGGCAAGAAGATCAGTTGGGCCGACCTCATGGTGCTGGCCGGCAACGTCGCACTCGAGACGATGGGCTTCAAGACCTTCGGCTTCTCGGGCGGCCGCGAGGACGTGTGGGAGCCCGACAACGAGGTGTACTGGGGTTCGGAGACCGAATGGCTCGGCGACGAGCGCCGCTACACCGGTGAACGCGACCTGGAGAACCCGCTCGCGGCGGTCCAGATGGGCTTGATCTACGTCAACCCCGAGGGCCCCGCAGGTCACCCCGACCCGCTCGCCTCCGCGCGCGACATCCGCGACACGTTCGGTCGGATGGCGATGAACGACGAGGAGACCGTCGCCCTCATCGCTGGCGGTCACACGTTCGGCAAGACGCACGGCGCCGGCGACGCCGACCTCGTCGGCCCCGAGCCCGAGGGCGCGCCGATGGAACAGCAGGGCCTGGGCTGGAAGAGCGAGTTCGGCACCGGCAAGGGCGCGGACACGATCCAGTCGGGCCTCGAGGTCACGTGGACGTACCACCCGACCCGGTGGGACAACGAGTTCTTCCACATCCTGTTCGCGTACGAGTGGGAACTGTTCACGTCCCCCGCCGGTGCGCACCAGTGGCGTCCCATCAACGGCGGCGGCGCCGACATGGTGCCCGAGGCGCACGGCGACGGTCGCCGCGAGCCTCGCATGCTCACGTCGGACATCGCCCTGCGCGAGGATCCCGCCTACCGCGAGATCTCGTTGCGCTTCAAGAGCGATCCCGAGGCATTCGCCGATGCGTTCGCGCGCGCGTGGTTCAAGCTGACGCACCGCGACATGGGTCCGAAGTCGCGTTACATCGGAGCCGAGGCCCCGGCCGAGGACCTGCTGTGGCAGGACCCGCTCCCCGCGTGGGAGGGCGAGGTCATCGGCGACGCCGACGTCGCCGCGCTCAAGGCCAAGGTCCTCGAGTCCGATCTGACCGTGGCCGAGCTCGTCTCGACCGCGTGGGCGGCCGCCGCGTCGTTCCGTGGCAGCGACAAGCGTGGTGGCCTCAACGGCGCCCGTATCCGGCTCGCTCCCCAGAACGGCTGGGAGGTCAACAACCCGGCTCAACTCGCCAAGGCCCTCACGACCCTGCAGGGCATCGCCGACGGATACGAGAAGAACGTGTCGCTGGCCGATGTCATCGCGATCGCCGGTGCGGCCGCGGTCGAGAAGGCGGCCCGGGACGGCGGGGTGAACGTCACCGTCCCCGTCACCGTGGGTCGTGTCGACGCGAGCCCCGAGCAGACCGACGTCGACTCGTTCGGCTACCTTGAGCCGCGCAGCGACGGCTTCCGCAACTATGCGGGCAAGGGCGTCCTGCCGGCCGAGTACGAACTGCTCGACCGGGCCAGCCTGTTGACCCTGAGCGCACCCGAGCTGACCGTCCTGGTCGGTGGCCTGCGCGTGCTGGGCGCCAACTACGACGGCTCGAACCTGGGCGTCCTGACCGACAACGTCGGCGCGCTGACGAACGACTTCTTCGTCAACCTGCTCGACATCGACACGCACTGGAAGGCCACCGACGAGACCAGCACCCAGTTCGTCTCCGAGGACGGCCGCTGGACCGGCACCCGTGCCGACCTGGTGTTCGGGTCCAACTCCGAACTGCGCGCTGTCGCCGAGGTCTACGGCAGCGACGACGCGAAGGAGAAGTTCGTCAAGGACTTCGTCGCCGCGTGGGCCAAGGTCATGGACCTGGACCGGTTCGACCTCGCCTGAGCCACACCTGTCCGACGCCCCCGGGTCTTACCCGGGGGCGTCGTCAGGTGCCGGTTCCGGTTCAGGCGGCCGCGGCAGCCACGGTGCGCAGCCCTCGCCGCAACTGTTCCCAGCCGGGGCGCCCCAGCGAGTCGACCTCGACGGACCAGGGCTCGAACGTGCGCGAACCCTGCGCCGGGGCCTCGAACTGGTCACCGGCCAGGATCGTCTCGGTCGTGCCGCTGGCGTGATCGGTGACGATGAACCACTGCGCCCTGCCGGGGACCGTCAGCACGGCCTCATAGAGGTCGAGTCGCACCCACGGAGCCGGTTCGCCCGTGCGAGCATCGACCAGTTCGGCGCGACGGCTCGAGCCGACCGGCTGCGAGATCGCACACACGACGTGAACGGTCCCTCCGTCGTCCAGTGAGATCAGGTCGCCGGCCCGCAGTTGCGAGACCGGGCGGCGAATCGATTCGGTCATGACGGTCACCTCCGTACGTCGCTCGTGGGCTCTGAATCCCCAGTCACTCACGAACCACGCGCCGAAGGTGACCGTCTCACGATCCGATCAGTCGCTGACTATCGCCGCAGGACCCGCCGGGCGGCCGTGTTGCCGAGCCATTGCCCCAACTGGACGAACACGACGATGATCACCACGACGGTCCACGTGACGACGGTGTCGAACTGGCGATAGCCGTACTGCAGGGCGAACGAGCCCAGGCCGCCGGCGCCGATCGCGCCGGCCATCGCACTCATGTCGACGATCGCGACGAACGCGAACGTGTAGCCCAGGATCAACGGGCCCAGCGCCTCGGGCACGACCACAGTCGTCAGGATGCGCAGCCGGCTGGCCCCCATGGACCGAGCCGCCTCGATGACGCCCGGCTCGACCGTCACGAGGTTCTGCTCGACGATGCGAGCAATGCCGAACATCGCGGCCAGCGTCATCGCGAAGATGATCGCCTTGTTGCCGATGCCGATCCCCACCACGACCCGGGCCAACGGCTGGACCGCGGCGATGAAGATGACGAACGGGATCGGCCGGAAGAAGTTCACCACGAGGTTGAGGACCGCGAAAGCGAACCGGTTCGAGTACAGCCCACCGGCGCGCGTGGCGTAGAGCGCCAGGCCGACGACCAGGCCCAGGAGGCCACCGATTGCGACGGTGATCGCGACCATGTAGACGGTCTCCCACGTCGCGATCCCGATGAGGTCCCACAGGTCGGGCAGGTTCGTGTCACGGCTGATCATGCGAGCACCTCGACACCGTCGAGCCGGCCGACCTCGGCGATGGCCGCATCGACCTGCTCACCGTCGATCGCGAGCGTCACGTGCCCGAACACCGCGGTCCCGACCCGATTGACCCCGCCCTGGACGACCTCGACCGTGACGCCGTGGGCGGCCAGTCGCGCGAACACGTCCGCCTGACTCGTGTGACCCTCGACGTCCACCGCCAGGAAACGACCGCCGAACTGCTCGCGCAGCACGTCAAGTTCGGCACCCTGCGGCACCTCCTCAACGAGCGTCGCGACGAACCGCCGGGTCACGTCCTGGGTCGGCCGTGCGAACAGTTCGACGACCGGACCGCTCTCGACGACCCGGCCGTGCTCCATGACGCTGACCCGGTGGGCCAGCGTGCGCACGACATCCATCTCGTGCGTGATGACGATGATCGTGATGCCCAGGTCCTCGTTGACCTTGCGCAGCAGCGACAGCACCTCACGCGTGGTGTCCGGGTCGAGGGCACTGGTCGACTCGTCCGCCAGCAGGATCGACGGGTTCGTCGCCAGCGCACGGGCGATGCCCACGCGCTGTTTCTGACCGCCGGACAACTGTTCGGGATAGGCGTGCGCCTTGTCGGCCAGGCCGACGAAGTGCAGCAACTCGGAGATCCGGCGTTGTCGTTCGGTCCTGTCCACACCGGCCAGCTGCAAGGGAAATTCCAGATTTCCCCACACGGTGCGCGAGCGCATCAGGTTGAACTGCTGGAAGATCATGCCGATCCCCTGCCGCACCTGCCGCAGCTCGCGCTCGCCCAGCTGGTCGATCCGCGTACCGTCCACCGTCACGCTGCCGGACGTGGGGAGCTCCAGCGCGTTGACGAGTCGGACCAAGGTCGACTTGCCCGCACCGGAGTACCCCACGATCGCGTGGATCTCGCCGGCCTCGACGTCGAGGTCGACACCCCGGATGGCCTCGACCGGCTTGCCGCCACGTTGCGTCGGCGCGAACGTCTTGTGGACGTCACGCAGTTCGACGAGAGCCATCGGCTGACTCAGCCCTGGGCCCGGGTGTCCGCCTCGACGTCGGCCAGCGACGCCTGCAGATCGGCGGCCGGCGTTTTCAGGAACTCGGCCGTACCACCGGACACGTCCTGCACACCGTCGAGGACGGCCTGGCTGTTCTGGTAGATCTCGACCAGCTTGGCGTAGGTCTCGTTGTCCTTGTCCTCCGCGCGCACCGCGAAGATGTTGACGTACGGCAGCGCATTTGCGTCCGACGGGTCGTCCTTGGCGATCGCGTCCTCGAACTTCAGGCCCGCCTTCTCGACGAAGTCGTTGTTGATGATCGCGGCCGCGACGTCGGGCAGCGAGGTCGGCGTCAAGTCGGCCTTGATCGCCTTGACCTTGACCTTCGAGGCGTCCTTGTCGATGTCCGCGAGGGTCGAGAAGATCGAACCGCCGTCCTTGAGCTCGATCAGACCCGCTGACTGCAGGATCAGCAGGCCACGGGCCTGGTTGCTGTCGTCGTCGGGCACGACGACCGTGTCGCCGTCCTTGATCTCGTCGACCGAGGAGATCTTCTGCGAGTACAGGCCCAGCGGATAGATCGCGGTGGCGCCGATCGGGGCCAGATCCTGGTCGTTCTTCACGTTGTAGTCGGCCAGGTACACGATGTGCTGGAACTGGTTGATGTCGATCTCACCCTCGGTCAGCGCCGGGTTGGGCTGGGCGTAGTCCGCGAAGTCCACGACCTCCAGATCGATGCCTTCCTTCTCGGCCTCTTCCGTGAAGGTCTTCCAGTAGGGATCGCTGGCACCCACCGTGCCCAGCTTGACCTTGGTCAGGTCGCTGGCGCTGTCGCCGCCTCGGGTCAACGCGAAGGCGATGAGCCCGGCGACGACCAGGAGCACGACGGCACCGAGCGCGATCGCGCGGCCTCGGCCCTGGGGCGCCTCGATGAGCGGGGAGTTCGAATCAGACACGGTGGTTCCTTTCAGAGTGCGACGGCCCGAGCCTTGTGGGCAAAGTTCCCTGTGGGAATGGGCCGGACACGACGTTACGCAGAATCACCGACGCCGCCGGGCGCGTCTCAGGTTTCGGATGGCGCGGTGGTCCCGGGGAGCGGTGGGCTAGCGTCCGTCGCCCGCGGAACGGACGCACAGTCACCGCTCCCCCGCCACCCGCCCTACACCTAGGCTGGTGGGGTGTTCCGGATCCTGTTCTTCGAGCCACGCATCGCCGGCAACACCGGGAACGCCATCCGGCTGGCGGCCGCGACCGGGTCGCACCTGCACGTCGTGGCCCCGCTGTTCGACTTCGAGGACAGCAAACTGCGCCGGGCGGGACTGGACTATCACGACCTCGCCGTGGTCACCGTGCACGAGACCCTCGAGGACGCCTACGCCGAACTGCTTCCCGCGCGGGTCTTCGCCTTCACGACGTCGGGTGAGACCAGCTACGCCGACGTCGCCTACGAGGAAGGCGACGTGCTGATGTTCGGACCCGAACCCACCGGCCTGCCTGAGGAGGTCCAGGACGACCCCCGGGTGACCGGCCGGTTACGGCTGCCGATGCAGGCCGGACGCCGGTCGATGAACCTCGCGAACTGTGCGTCGATCGCCGTGTACGAGGCCTGGCGCCAGCACGGGTTCACCGGCGCCGTGTGACCACTGGATAACCTTGGTCCATGAGCGACTCCCCTCGATCCGCCCACGCCTGGGGCCTGGCGACCGTCCTTCCCGATGGCACCGTCCTGGACGTCTGGTACCCCCAGCCGGCCCTCGGTCCAGCCCTGGATTCCACGAGCGAACCGGCCGAGCTCGTCGCCGCGACGGGCGAGGATCCGATCCGCGGGGTCGAATCGCGAGTCGTCTTCACCGAGATCCCCGATCTGCAGGCGGCTCCCGCGGACACGTACGACCTCTACCTGCGACTCCACCTGCTCTCGCACCGGCTGGTCCAACCGCACGGCCAGAACCTCGACGGCATGTTCGGCCTGCTGACCAACGTTGTGTGGACCACGATCGGCCCGTGCAGCGTCGAGGGATTCGAGTCGGTGCGGGCCCGCGCCCGGGCCGCCGGCAAGGTCGTCGCGGTCACGAGCGTGGACAAGTTCCCGCGCATGAGCGACTACGTCGTCCCCTCAGGAGTCCGCATCGGTGACGCGGACCGGGTCCGGCTCGGAGCGCACCTGGCCGAGGGCACGACCGTGATGCACGAGGGCTTCGTGAACTTCAACGCGGGCACGCTCGGCCATGCGATGGTCGAAGGTCGAATCTCTGCTGGCGTCGTGGTCGGTGACGGGTCCGACGTCGGCGGCGGCGCCTCGATCATGGGCACGCTCTCCGGCGGCGGAAAGGAGATCATCCGGGTCGGCGAAGGCTGCCTCATCGGCGCGAACGCGGGTATCGGCATCTCGCTCGGCGACGACTGCGTTGTCGCGGCGGGCACCTACGTCACGGCTGGCTCGAAGGTCACGCTGCCCGACGGATCGGTCGTCAAGGCGTCCGAACTGTCCGGCGCCGACGGCATCCTCTTCCTCACGAACAGCCAAACCGGGACGCTCGAGGCGCGTCCCCGCGGAGGCCGCAGCGGCGTCGAACTCAACGCGGCCCTGCACGCGAACTGATGCGCTGGATCGTCGCCACCGTCGCTGCGACGGTGGTGCTCGTTCTCGTCGTGCTCAAGATCTTCGAAGGCGGCATCTCCAGCACCGGATTCTGCGTCGCACAGGTCGGTGACACGACCGTCGAGGTCGATGTCGAGCAGGCGAAGTGGTCGTCCCTCATGGCGGCGATGGCCCACCAGCGGGGCCTGGGACCCCGCGCCACGACGATCGCGATCGCGACGGCGTACCAGGAATCGAAGATCCGCAACATCGACTACGGCGACCGCGATTCGATCGGCCTGTTCCAGCAGCGGCCCTCGCAGGGCTGGGGAACCGTCGAGCAGATCATGGATCC
>CAYYQO010000058.1:0-1307 GCA_964473845.1 uncultured Aeromicrobium sp. | reverse complement strand
AGGGGCGCGGGTGCGGTGGGCGGTGGGCGGGTCAGCCGATGTCGCGGCGCAGGGTCACGAAACGACCGATCAGCACGAACACGGCGACGTAGCCCAGCAGGACGGCGGCGCCGGGCCCGCGTGAGAGCAGGTCGGTCGACGCGTCCTGGGCGAAGAAGCTGGAGCCCATGACCGCGTCGGCCGCCGCACCGGGCAGGAACTTCGCCACCTCTGACGTGGCATCCCAGGCGCCCAGGGCGACCCGGGCGATCGGCTCGACGAACTGGGTGAACGCCAGGATCACGATGATCGCCGCGACCTGGTTGGTCAGGACGCTGCCGACTGCGGTGCCGAGAACGGCCCAGATCGTCATCACCACGACCGACATGACCAGCAGCACGAGGACGTCACTCGAGCCGAGGAAGGCACCGTCGCCGCGCCACGCGAGGATCGGGGCCGCCCCCGCCACCGTCGAGATCGTTCCGATGATGCCGTAGATCAGGCCCACGACGACACCGGCGACCAACTTCGCGCCCATCAGCACCGAACGACTGGGCTGGGCCAGCAACGACGCGGTGATCGTCTTGTGACGGAACTCGCCCGTGAACAACAGGCTGCCGATGATGAGCGGGAAGACATACCCGATGGGGCTGGTCAGCGAGTAGATCTGCTTGGCCAGGTCCTCGCCCGTCAAGCCCGTCGCGCCGCCGGTCATCTCCATGTCCATGTCGACCGTGAACGAGAACGCCATGACGACGCCGATGAAGACCAGGTAGGCGACCAGCACGATCGCCAGCAACCACCACAGCCGCGTCGTGAACAGTTTGCGCACCTCGGCGCGAATCGCTGTCGTCATACCGGCACCTCCGTCGAAAGGCAGGAATGGTACGTCGGAACCGGCATGACAGCCTCTCGTTTCACTCGCTGACGCTCGCTCATGCCGCCACACCTCCTCGCGACGCCGGGGCGTCGGGACTCGAGGTGAGGCGCAGGAACACGTCCTCGAGGCCGATCCCGACGTCGGCCAACTGGTGCAGTTCGATGCCGGCAGCGAACGCCGCCGATCCCACCGTCGCGGCGGGCACGTCGATGATGTCGACACCGCCCGACACGGGTTCGTTGCGCCACTGCTGCTCCGTGGCCAGGGCCGCGATGCGCTCCGGTTGAGGGCCGGTGACCCGTACCCGCGACTCGACCAACTGGTGCAAACCCTGCAAAGGCGAGGCGTGGACGAGCCGGCCCTGCGCGATGATCACGACGTCGTCGACGGTGTGCTGGACCTCGCTCAGGACATGGCTGGAGACCAGCACGGTCCGGCCTTCCGCGGC
>CAYYQO010000057.1:0-16940 GCA_964473845.1 uncultured Aeromicrobium sp. | reverse complement strand
TAGCGCGCTTCCCTGACACGGAAGAGGTCACTGGTTCAAACCCAGTATCGCCCACCCGAGAAACTGCCTCTGATTCCAGCGAAAAACTGGATCAGGGGCAGTTCGCATTTCTGAGCCGTAGGCAATACGTAGGCGTGGCTGTCCCTCCGAAGACGGAGGAAGCACCCATGACCACCACCATGACCCCGGCTGTTGAGCCCCGCTATCTGCTGACGATGCAGTTGGCGGAGGCTGAGCAGCTTGTCCTGGACTTCGAGGCGTACCGCGTGACCGTGGACGCTGGCGAGATCGCCGTGTTCACGAACGTGCCGTTGCGGGACGAACTTCTTGAACGCTGGCAGATGCACCGCGCTGGTACGGCTGCGATCAGTGACAGTGACGCGCCGGTGCGGGCGAGCGTCTACGGCCCGCGTGAGGGCGAGCAGAGTGTCTGACCCGGCTGGAACCATCACCACACTTGAGAAGGAAGGAACCATCATGACCAGCATTGAGACGACCGAGAACACGAGCACGTGCCCGAGTTGGTGCCTGGCACATGAGTACGACGAGGACGGCGGTCCTGGAGCGCATCAGACGCCGCATGACTTCGGCCTGACGGGGCCGGTGTTTGTCGAGCAGGTCGATGTCGAGGGCCAGCCGCACATCTATGCCAACGACGTGACCAATGGCGGAATCGTCACGGCCGCGCAGGCCCGGAAGTTGGCCCATGCTTTGCTGGCTGCCGCTGAGGACCTGGACGAGATCACGGGAGCGGACCAGTGAGCGCGACATGTGAAGTCGCGTGGTGCACCGATCACGAAAGCGGGCCTCACGCTGACGACGAACGCCACGCGATCGAGTTCCGTGACTCCAGTCTTGATGCAAGTGTGTCTATCGCGATCAGCGTGGAGCATCCCCAGTACGGCTACGAACTTCACTGGGAGTTGACCTCATGGGCTGGGCAGGGATCACATGAAGCGCGCAAGGCCGCGCGGCTGCTCATCGCCGCTGCCGGCAAGCTCGACGAGATCGGCGAGATCGACGCCGGACGATGAGCACGAAGCGGTGCAGGCGCGAGCGCGAGGAAGTCATGTCAGACCTGCTCGAACGGCTTGCCAGCTCGTTCACCTGAACTATCTCGACATCAAGGAACCGCCCCACCCGGAGTTAGCGGGTGGGGCGGTTCTGCGCAGTTGGAAATCCAAGCAAATCGGGATCTGGGATGATGCGGTGGTGGATGATTCCCATGTCATGGTCAGCTGGAAACATCCTTACCGCAGGCGCACGGAGACCGCATGGTTCCCAGCGACACAAGGCACCGAGTTGGACACACTGTTCCGTGAGCATCAACATCTGTCGTGGACTCAGCGGCTGTTGATCCGAGGCCCACGACGGTTGCTCGCGGGTCCAGGAGGCAGCTCCGAGTTCGGTGCGAAAGATGCAGGGGATTGCTGAAGCGGACTGAGAACACAGTTGCCAAGCAGCAAAGAAGGCGGAAGGAACCAGCGAAGGTAGGTGCTCAGGTCACTCCGTCCGCCTCTCGCAGAGAGGCCGCTCTGGGGCTCGGTACTTGTCAAGGCTTCCCTACGAGTTCTTCCCCCTAAGTGCTCACGCGTGTAATGTCCGTGGCACTCTGTATATAGGTAGTAGACCCGGCGAAGGAGGTCCAGTCATGAGCATCGCAGTCAATCGGACCCTTGACACACGCCGTGTGGAGCCGCAGAACCACCGGATCGTTATTGGCCCCGAGGTCGTTCGTGATGGCGCTTACTACCTGACCGCGCTCGACAATGGCCAGATGCTGCTGACCCCTGTTGACTCTGTTCCGGAGGACGAGCGCGCGGTGTGGGAGAATCCTCGCGTTCGCGAGTCGTTGGCCCGGGGCTTGGATCAGGCCGCTCGTGACGAACTCGTCACGATCGATGACCTGTTTGACGACCTTGACGACGAGTGACCGCTGGCCCGTTCGTCCTTCGGTTCACGCCAGAGGCTGCTGAGACGCACAACGAGTTGAAGAATTCGCCTTCACACGCAGTGAAGTACAAGAAGGTTTTGAAGACGCTCCGGTTGCTGAGCGAGAATCCGCGCCATCCCGGGCTGCACACGCACAAGTACCGCACTATCTCGGGCAGCGACGGCAAGGACGTGTGGCAATCGTACGTAGAGAACAGGACGCCAGGAGCATGGCGGATCTGGTGGCAGTACGGACCGGGAAACGGCGAGATCACTGTCGTGTCGATGCTCGACCACCCGTAACTGCGCTCGTGCTGATGGAGAGACTTCCGCTACCGTCGGGCGTGCCGACGCCCGGCGGCATCTTCGTAGAGGCGATCAGCTTCGGTCTTGAGTGCGTTCAGGCTTGCGCGTGTGGCGCGGGCGCGTTGCAGTCGCTTGGTGACGAACATCTGCTGGCCGGTCTCGTCGAGAACTTCGACCGACCAGGGCACGCCGGTCGATCCGATTCCGGCCGCTTGTACGTCGACCGGCGTGAGGCCTCGGGTGGTGATCCATGCGGTTCGGGCGGTGGCGTATCGGCTTCGGGCGGTGAGGGCGTTGGGCGTGGAGTGGGACCAGACTTCGATGCAGGGGCCGATGAGCAGCGAGCGCGGCACTCCTTCGGCTTCATTCTCGACCGGGCCATGCCCACGGGCCTGCCTGCGGGCGCTCACTCGACGATCTTCCAGCCGAGCGCGGCGAGCGCCCTGGGAGTGAGGCCCAATGCTTCGGATGCGTAGCGGGCTTCTTGGGCCTGCCATGCCGATGCCTCACCGGAGAACAGTGCCGATTCGTAGATCACCAATACGGCGACGGTGCCACGTGCGGTGTCGTCCCACTGGGTCGCCTGTGGTGACTCCCATAGTTCGGCCCAACGGACTTGTTCGGCATCCGTCCACTCTCGACCGCCTGGCAAGTCCGGCACTGGCAGGTCACAGCCGGTGGCCGGAAGTTCGACCAGGGCGGCGCGGGCACCGCTGGAGACCGGTCGACGATGTGCACGAGAATGAGGCTTCGCAACGTTCTTCTTCGGTGGCATTTCAGGCCCTTTCTAGGATCACGCATATCTCACATGTGATGTTGGATTGAGGTTGACTGGTACGCGAACATTTTTCAGCCCTCCCCGGCGGTCGGGCGTCGCAGGGTCTCGCCCCCCTCCCCTGGGGGTCGCGCGGCTCCCGTATCTCAGATGTGAGATAGGAGAGCGAGGTCGATAGCCGTCCAATGCGTGTCGTCGCCCCGGATCGAGTTGCACACAGCCACCCATCGCGCTCGTAGATCGCCAAGCGCACCGAGGGCCGCACACTGAACCCTCGGTCCTTCGCGGCATCACGGCAGCGTGCCAAGCAGTAGCGCGCCGGGGTCGAGGCTGCACGTCGAGCGGACGAAAGTGATTCGTCCGCTCGACGTGTGGACGAAAGCGACTCGTTGAGTTGATCATGTTCGGCTTCGCTTCATCCATTGCCAATTCAGCTCGCACGCTTGTCAGCCGCGCGGCTCGCGTCGGTACGCATCGGCCGCTGTGGCCGGTCGCTTGACGATGCCATCGCCGGTCTCGGTGACAGGGATGTTGTCGGGCTGTGTGGAGGCGGCGGCCCAGTCCTCCGGGATGGCAAACACCGGGGTGACGGCGTAGGCGTCCCTGCGGGAGTAGTACCTGAGTGCCGGGGAGTTCGCGGGGAGGTAGGTCGTCCCGTTGACGAACCTGATCCGTACTCCACCCACCTCCTTGGTTCGGATGCCGGGCATGTTCTCGATCGTGACGCGATAGTGCGACGGTCCCGAGGTGCCGCTGCTCGCGTAGGCTTCGGCGGCCTGGTCCTCAAGCGTCTGGGCGAGTGCCTCGGGCGAGACCCGCGCCTGAGCGTGAACGCGATCCCACAGGAGCGTGTCCAGCAGGGTGCGCGGCGCGATCGCCAACGGTTTCCCGTTTTCGAGCCTCGGGCTGAAGATGCCTGGATGGTGTCCCTGCGCACCGTTGGCGATCGCGGCGTCTGCGAGGTCGTGCCGAGTGCGTGCGGCGATCAACGCTTCGACGTAGCCGACGAGTGCCCTTCCCAGTTCGGTCTCGGCGATCGCGGCGTCGAGTCGAGCCGACGCGTCGACGATGGCCGACCTATCGTCAGCCGCGTCATATCCGTCGAGGTACCTCTGCCAGACACTGGCCTTGGCGGCCTCGCCTGAATCATGGGCAGCACGTTCGGTTTCGGCGAGTTCGGCGGCCAGAGCCTTGGCGGCGTCTTGGGCCGCACCCAGCCGGTCAACGAGATCGGTGGTCGGATTCTTCTTGGTCATGGTCGTGCCTTTCAGTTGGTGGGTGGAAGCAGGAGGATCAGGCTGGAGTGGTCGTCATCGCGGGCGAGCCAATCGCGGCCGTGACGTTGGACGTTCACGATTGCTGGCAGCGGCGGCATGGACTTCGCGCGATAGTGACGTCGCCCGTCGTCGTCGACCCAGGTCCATTGGTCACCTGCGTCAGCGGCATGGACACGAGGAATGGTTGCCGATACCTCGGCGGGATCATTCGTCATCGGACTTGTCCTCTCGGTAGTGCTCGCGGATCGCTGCATCGAGCGCATTGATCGGCTTGCTCTCATCCCTCGGCTTCGATGCCGGGAAGGCATCGGCCAGCGCGTCGTGCAGGTTCTTGTGATCACTCATCGGTGGTTCCTCTCTTGGTGATTGCAGACGCCACAGCAGGCGTCTGCGGGGTTGGCCATCCAACGGACGGTGCAGCCGCCGTGGGAGACACCGCAGCCGGTACACGGCGCGAAAAGTCGAGCGTCCGCACTCCCGGACGCGAACGAAGACGAGATCGAACATTCACGCCAGATCTCCCTCCCGGCCGCTTGAACCCACCGCAGCAATCGCGCCCGGCGTCGTGTCGTGCGCCTGGCAGTACGCCATGAGGTCGCCCATCGTCCGGCTCTCGGTGCGCTCCATCGCGACGATCAGGACGTTCACGCCTGCCGCCGCTTCGGGAGTCAGTGGCTCCAGTTCGTCGTCCTCGTCGAGAACGTCGTCATAGTCGTTGTGGCTGGTCAGATGGGTCATGCGGTCCTCCTAGTGGATTGGGTCTTCTTGCGGTCGGTATCGGTCAGCCCGGCCCAGACGCCTGCCGGTTCGGGATGTGCGGTCACATACGCCTGACACGCATCCAGTGCTGGACAGGACGCACAGCCATGAACAGCGGCCTCCTGATCGGCCTGATGCTCGCTGAGCCACAGATGCCCACGACGCGGTTCCACGCACGGCACCAGCTCGCCCGCCTGGTCGTGCTCGAAGATCGCGCCCATGAGCCTCTGGAGCGCCGTCGAGCGCGCGGACTCCTGAGCGATCGTGTCGGACTTCTTCTGACGGCTCATGAGGCCACCTCGCACCCGAGTGGGCGGCCGTGGGTGGCGTAGGCACCTGTCCCGCAAGTGCGGAGTTCAGTGATTTCCCTGTTATTGCAGGCTAATCCCTGAAAGGGTGACGGGTGGTGACGGGTTGAAGACAACTTCCCTATAGACCTACTCGCGTAGGGGAGTTGGTTTAGACCCGTCACCACCCGTCACCACCTTCAATTTCGGGCTGTTCTGGGATCGGCCTGAGGCCCTTCCAGGTCCGTCCGAACTTGGTTCGTTTGGACTCGTGGCCGAGGCGTTCAAGCTCTGCTGAGAATGCCTTCTCGGTCAGGTTCTCGGCCCCGTCACGGACTGCCCATCGGCTCCATTGCGAGAACAGTTCTCGGGTTGTCGCGTGGAAGTGCGGCCCGACCTCGCAAACGTCGATGATGAACCGGGCGACAGCATCTGATTCGGTGCGGTAACCGTCAGTGGCCCGGACGACCGAATCGGGTTCGCGCATGCCGCCGTTGTCCTCATAGTCGAAATGACCGGCGATGACCCATCCGAGGATCGCGTCAGCGTGCAGGCGAAGAATCTCGGGCAAGTCCGGGTTGCGCTTCTCTGGTGGAACGGTCACATCGAACGGGATCACCCGCACGCGACGCCAGACCGCCGGATCGTTGCCGCGCACCGCCGGTAGCGCGTTGGTGACGTAGACGAGTTGGTGCGTCGGCACCCACGTCACGACCGGCGAATACAGGTTCCGGGCAGTCAACTCGTCGCCTCCGGTGAGACGCTTCATCACGGCCTCGTCGAGCTTGCGTCCCTCCGCTGTCTCCGACCCGACGATCAACCGCGCACCGAGCAACACCATCAACTCGGGACCACCGGCACGCCCACGTTCCCGTGCCATCAGCAGCTCAGGGTCGATCACCCTGGCGTAGTCGCCCAGCGCCCCGCAGATCGCGGTATAGGCGGTGGACTTGCCGTTGGCTCCAGTGCCGGTCAGCACAGGAAACAGGTGCTCGCGCACCCGCCCGAAGACCGCCTGCCCGACGACCCGCTGCAGGTAGTCGCGCACCTCGGCAGACGGCAGCACTTGGGACAGGAACTCGCCCCAGACCCGACCGTCGGCATCGTCTCGATACGCCCCGGTCGTCACCTTCGTCAGACAGTCCGCTGGATCGTGCCGTCGCAGGGTGCGCGTCCTCAGGTCAAGCGTCCCGTTGGCGCAGTTCATCAGGTACGGGTCAGCGTCCAGATCCTCAACCCGCGCGGCCATGTGCGGCTTGGCCAAGTCGAGGATGCCCGCGACACCGGCCGCAGACTCCGACTTGCGCACATCGGCGCGCAGCTCGGGATCGTGCAGACTGTCGGCCAGCGCCTGGCGCAGCGTCTCGAACACGGCCAACTTGGCCTCATCAAGCTTGTCCTCGACCCATCGCCGACCGTCATAGACGAGCCAGCCCAGACCGTGAACGTGCATCAGCCGCGACTTGTGCTCAGCGGCCAGCCGATACGCCAGCCGCGCCTGTCCACGATGCTGTTCGCCAACCTCAGACGCAGCAGCGTCCCACGGATTGATGTCAACACCCATCACAGACCACCAGCCTCGGTGATGACCACGGATCGACCGTCACGCTCGACAGCGGCGATCACGTCACGGGCAGTCCTGGCACTTGTGGACCAGCCGCGAGCCGATTGCAACCACATGCCACGGCCACCGACCTGTCGGCAGTAGTCACCACCACCAAACCCGCGCACCAGGGCATTACCGCGCGGGGAATCGAACTCGATACGAATAGGCGACCTCATCGGCCCTCACCCGCTTCAGTCGCAAGCTGGGCCTGACGACGCGCCAGGAACTCCGCATTGGACACGCCGTAGCGACCGGGACGACGAGCAGGCCACGCCTGACGATGAGCACGCTTGGCCTCGGCCCAGTCCTCATCCTCACGACGCTTCGCCGCAAGCGAACGGCCCATGATCTCGTTGTGGAAATTCGCCGCGATGACACTCGGCAGACCATCGACGTACCAAGCCAGAGCAGCACGAGCCGCCGCAGCATCACGACGCGGATCATCAACCGGCAGACAGAACCACTCATCACTTCCGAAGATCACAGCCTCGCCACGACAGGCGTTCAAACGCTCGGTGACCCACGACTTCATCTGAACCGGGATCGCCGCAAACATCGGCACGTTCAACGTAGAATCAGAACCAGAATTGGCCGCCAGCCGCTTCTTCGCCCCAGTGTTAGCCGCGCTGGGGCGTTCTCTTTCCGGCATCACGCGGCATCGCCGCCTGCGGCCGGGATCGGGCGCAGCATGGCGTCCAAGTCAGCGGTGCTGATGCGGATCAGGCGAGAGCCTTTGATCCGGCGAGCGGGGAGGGTGCCGCGCGCGATGTAGGCGCGGATGGTTCTTTCGGTGACGCCGATGTACTCGGCGGCCTGGGCTTGATTGACCCACATGAGGGGGACCTCCAGAGGCGTGCTTAAACACGCGCCTCTGTAAGAGGTCGCCTTCACCGGAACGGTTGTCCACGGTGGCCCGGTAGAGAGCCGGGCAGGTCATTAACAGTCTACCTGTCTCGACTGATGTTGAACGGAATCGAGTCCCCCGGCGCGTCGGGTCGCTCATGGTTCGCATCAAATCGCTGACAGGCGGAACGGAGTGCCGTTAGATCGATCTTTCGAATACCGGTCGCCCGGAGAATGTCGAGCACGGGGAAAAGTCCGTCATCGCGCCTCGGCACGTTGTCGCCGCAACGCTCGCACCTCAGGTCAAACAGCCAGTATGAGCGGCCTGCTTGTAGCGCCGCAGGGATGGACGCGTCCGTGATCTCAACCCGCAGACTGCCCGTGAGGGGACGTGCCGTATCCGCCCACTTCGGTTGATTCAGCCAATCATCGATTGGTCTGCCGGTCGGTGGCGCTGGCTTGAACTCTGCTTTCCGACGCCGATACTCGCGCTTGCCGACAGCATCCTGATGCTCGACTTCATTCCATGTCCCGTCCTGCCGCATGAACGAGGTGATGCGGTGTTCCGCCTTGTGCGCGCCGCAGAAGATCCGCACGGAGTAGAAATCGCTCATGACTGCCCTCCTGCGATCACCGAGAGTTTGCGTGCGATCTCTTGGTCACGCTCGGCGGCTGCGTGTTGGTAGCGCATGGCCGCGCCTGGTGTTGAGTGCCCGAGCCGGTTCATCAGTTCGGCCAGTGTTGCGCCGGTCTGAGCGGCGAGCGTGGCTCCGGTGTGTCTGAGTGCGTGGAACGGCAGGTCGTCGCGTCCTGCGGCACGGCGTGCTTCGTAGAATCCCCATCCGGCGCGCTTCACGGTGCCGTCCCTGGCGACGACGGCGGGCTTGCCGTAGAACGTGGACGGCTGCAGGTGCTTGTCCGGGTCAGCACCGGGGAACAGCAACCCTTTCGAGCCGGGAGCGGTGTGCTTCAACTGGTGCTCGCGCACGAGCGGCAGCAGGTGCGGCGGGATCGCCACGTCACGGACACCAGCGGCGGTCTTGGGAGACTTGACCACCGGCCCGTTCTTCGTACGAACCACACCACGGCGGACGTGGATCACGCCGTTCTTCGTGTCGATGTCGCCACGGCGCAGTTCGGCCAGTTCACCGAACCGAAGCGCGCACCACGCGCCGAGCAGGATCAACAGTTGGTGGCGCTCGGGAACTGACGCGGCGATGGTCTCCAACTCATCGAGCGTGGCGGGCTTGATCCTGCGGGCACGTTCGACGTTGCCCGCGCCACGAATCCGCGCTGGGTTGGCCTGGGTGATCAGGCGTCGATCCACGGCAGTCCCGAGAATCGTTCTCAGCAGGCTGTAGGCGTGCGCCCGTGTGGTCTCCTTGCCCACGGCGGTCAGTTCATACCAGCGATCGACCATCTCTGGTGTGATCGCGTTCAGGGCCACGTCACGGAACGTCGGCAACACATACGCATCCAGCATGGCCCGGTAGTGCTCCCTCGTCCGATCAGCCAGCGCGCGGCCCTTCGTCTTGCGATTGACCAGCCACGCCTCGGCATACTCACCAAACGTCAGGGGAGCATCGAGTTTCTTTGCTGCGCGTACCTTCGGCGGTTCCCAAGCCTCGGGGGTCTCGGTCAGCTTGCGCTCGCCAGCCAGCCACAGGCGTGCCGTCTCCTTGTCCTCGAACGTCGACGGCGCAGCGTGACGCTGCCTGTCCGGGCCGACGTAGCGCGCCTGGTAGCGACCACTCGTCAACTTCTGAATGGTCCCGAAACCGCGCTTCTCGCTCACCGGACTTCCCTTCGACGTAGGCACTACGTAGGCAATGAAACAGTATCTCGGTTCCGTTGCGTTCCGCTACATGACACGCTACTGTATCGAGTATTCGCAGGTCAGAACGCGAATCAGGCTGGAATCACGCAGTATCGATAGGCACGAGGCGTACTGGTTCAAACCCAGTATCGCCCACCCACGAAAACCCCTGAAATCGCGATGATTTCAGGGGTTTTCATTTTTTGTGCGAGGCAGAACCGTCCAAGTTTGATCCTCGCGCCGGGTCACGGATCGATCCACTCACCAGCAAGGACATCGTGCTCACGCCCCGCCTTGTCTCCGTCATGGTGATCGCTGTCTCGAAGACCACTGTTCCGACACGAGGCCACGGCAATGCTGGACAGACGCGACCAGCGAGAGCATCGTGGATCCAGAGCGCTGCGTGGGAGCAGGCACAGGAGCCAGAGATGAGCGAATCCGCTCAGGTGAGCGACGAATCGCTTCGTGTCGCGTGGGCCCAGTTGTCCGAATTGGCCCGGAGTGAGTACGGCGAAGGTCTCGATGAGCTCCTGGTCCATGACGACCCCGTCCGGAGCGGAGAGTACGACCTCGACACCATGGCGCTCCGCGACTCCCATGACGCTTTCTGGCGCATCGGTCGCCTGATGGGAATCACGATCAAGGAACCGTTCGCGACACCTCAAGCTCGAACCGACCAGGAATCGCAGACCGACGCGCTCCGCGTGTGGAATCTCGACCCCCGGATCCTCGATGTCGAGCGTCCTGACCTCTGGCAGTACAACCTGATTTCCGACTTTCTCACGAAAGTCGAGAGAGTGAGGACCTTCGACTGGCTTCCCCCACAACAGATGACCCAGCACGAGCAGGTCGCGGACTTCCTGATCGCCACCCATGCGGAGCGCGGTCTCTTCCGCGCGCTGGTTCATGGGCTGCGACCTCACCTGTGCGACGACCCCGACGTCCGCGAGCAGCTCGCGAAGGAGATCTCCAAGGGACGAATCGAAGCCGAACCGGCACAGATGTTCGCCAGCGGCGTGACCGCCAGTGCCGCGTCGCTCATCATCGCCGTGGTCCCCTGGCTCGGCCCGGAGGCACTACCGGTCGTGGCCGGCATCACGCTGATTGTTGCCGCCAAGGGGATCGATGCGTTCTGCTCGCGGACGTTGCCCGCGCCAACCCATGACCTCGTGGAAACCTGACCAAAGAGCTTCACAGTTTTCGCGTCATGCACAACTGTCACACCCGTCTCAATAACGACGAGGCGTCCAGGGTGCTTAATCTCGGGTGCAGACCTGGGCGCCTCGTCTCCCGCCGTGCGGACTCTCGGGGTCTTCGCACAACGGTTCATATATCGTGTCACGCCGTAGGTCGTTGCGGGCCAGATCCGCCGACCAAATCCATGGCAGCCATGTCGCAGGAGGAATCGCGTGAAGAGGCGTGCGTCCCTGGCCGCGAGAAGACTGACTCTCGTCACGGTCGCCATCGCCGCGACGCTGACCGCACTGGTCGCCAGCACGGGCACCGCGGTGCCGACCCCAGCGGCCTCTCTTGCTCAGCCGACTCCCGACGTGGTGACGGTTCCCCCGCCTCGACCCGAGACGATGATGGTCATCGGCGACTCGTACACCTCCTACTACGGCGACCGGGACAGCCAGTTCCCCGGCTGGTGGGCAACCTTGGGCGTCGACCTGGGTCTCGAGCCGGTGCTGTTCGCCGAGGCCGGTACCGGCTACCTCGCCAGCGGTGGCACCTGCGAGCACACCAACTACGCCGCACGCATCGACGCGGTTCGCGAACTCGATCCGCGCATCCTGTTCATCGAGGGCGGCCGCAACGATCCCCGACTGTGCACGAGATCGGGCCAACTGGCCACGTCCACCCGCACCCAGATCGCTGCCGCCATCGATCAGTTCTTCACCGAACTGGCCAAGACGTGGGACGACCTCGGTCGGCAACGCGCAGACGTCTACGTCCTGGCCCCCTGGGGACAGAGCAGGGGCGACAAGGCCGCGGTGATCCGGCCACTGATCCGCGAGACGGCGAAACGGTACGGCTTCACTTGGGTGCCCACCCGGCGGCTGACCTTGCAGTACGCACCCGACGGGACCCATCCCAATCGACAGGGCAGCCTGTTCCTGCGCGACGAAGTGCTCGCCAACACCGACCTACTGGCACGCTTCGGCACCGTCCGGTCCTGATCACCCGATAGCGCCCGTCGGCGGTGTCGCCGCAGGGTAAACTTGAAACATCAAGTAAGCCCGGGAGGAACCATGCCACCAGTCGATGCAGCCGAGTCCGGCCTCTGGCTGACCCCGGACGAGCGCGCCACCTGGCTGGCAGTCGCGGCCGTCACGATCCGGCTGCAGTCCGCGCTGGACTCCCAGCTCCAGAGCGACGAGAACCTGAGCTTCTTCGAGTACATGGTGCTGGCGATGCTCTCGGAGGAGCCGGACCAGTCGCTGCAGATGAGCCACCTGGCCAACGAAACGTCATCCTCGCTGTCTCGCCTCTCCCACACGATCGGTCGACTCGAACGTCAAGGTTTCGTCACCCGCGAGCGGCTGCAGGGCCCCGGCCGCCGCACCGCGGCGGTGCTGACTCCGGCCGGCTGGGACAAGGTCGTGGCCGCGGCTCCCGGACACGTCCTGCGCGTTCGCGAGGTGATCATGGACGCGATCCCGCCGGAGCAACTCGAGACGTTCGGCGACGTGTGCCGCGAGATCCTGACGCGCATCAGTCCGGGCAGTGACTGCACCGCAGCGTCCTGAGCCCCGGCCGCCTCTGAAATGATCTGAACCATGTCCCTGGACTCCGTGCGCACCTTCCTCTCACTCCACGGCCGCGCCGACGAGATCGTGCAGACGCCGGGTTCCAGCGCCACGGTGGCCGAGGCCGCCGCGGCCTTCGGCGTGGAACCGGCCCGGATCGCCAAGACCTTGTCCTTTCGCGGCGACTCCCCCGACAGCTGCGTCCTGGTCGTGATGGCCGGCGACGCCCGCACGGACAACGCGACCTTCAAGGCCACGTTCGGCCGCAAGGCCTCGATGCTCAAGGCCGACGAGGTCGAGGCGCTGACCGGACACCCGGTCGGCGGCGTGTGCCCCTTCGCGAATCCGGAGTCGGCCACGGTCTACCTCGACACCTCGCTCAAGCGATTCGACACGGTCTTCCCGGCCGCCGGCAGCGCAGACTCGTCCATCGAGCTCACCCCCCGAGACCTCGAGGAGCTGTCCGCTGCCGCCGGCTGGGTCACCGTCAGCCGCTTGCCCTGACCGTCACGCCGTGCCGCAGGTGGCGCAGAACGGCGAACCCACACGGCGCGGTGAATCGCACGTGGCGCACGGTGCGATGACGTCACGACCACAGCCCGCGCAGTGCGGTCCCTGGTCGAGACCGGCGTCGTGGATCGGGAATCCGCAGAACGGGCACTCGCCCTTGCGCACCCGTCGGCCGGGCAGGCGGGCGGCCAAGTACTTCTGCAGGACCCGGAACGCCACGACGGTGGCCGCGACGCCGAGGCCGGAGAGAACGAACGGACCGAGTTCCAACGGGTCGATGTAGTCGGTGATGTAGTCGATCGCGAAGACCAGGGACATGATCGCGCCCACGGCGGCACCGGCGAACGCCAGCGACAGGTACCGCGATTCTCGGCGACGGAGCCTCGCGATCAGCTGGTAGGCGCCGAACGTCCATCCTGCGACGAACAGGATCCGCAACACCGCCACGGCCCACGCCTTGGCACCCGAATGGTTCTCTCGCTCATAGTCGTCGCGGGCCGTCTTCAGTGCCTTGTCCGCAGCCTCGGACTCGGCGGTGGCGGCCTTCAGGTCGACGGACGCCTTGTCGTAGTCGACCTGTGCCGCGTCATACGCAGCCTTGGCCTGGGCGACGTCCTCGCCCTCCTGCAGCGCGACCTTGTACTCCTCGCGGGACAGGTCGAGCTGATTGCGCAGTTCATCCCGCTCGGACTCGACGTCCCAGCGTCTGTTTTCGGCCTCGGTCTGGCGCTCCTCTGCCTGGACCACCGCCGTGTCGTCGCCGGCCGGGACGACCTCGTCGACCCACGACGGGATCTTGACGTAGAACCACACGGTGCCGACCAGCAGGAACATGGCCAACAGGACCGCCAACAGCTTCTCGCTGCGGGTGGACTCGATCTCCTCGGTGTCGACTCTCGTGCTCATCATGACTCCTTCACTGGGCGTGTTCGCGGACGGAACGTGACGTCGAGCTCGCAGTCCAGCGCCGCGGCGATCCGCAGCAGGGTGTCGAGCTTGGGTGGCCGCGAGCCGGTCTCGAACCGGGCGATCGCCGACTGCGTGGTTCCGCACAGATCGGCCAACTCGCGTTGGGAAAGGCGTCGAACCGTGCGCTGTTCGACCACCTGGTGGGCAATGCCCTCATAGAAGGTGTCGTGCTCGATGGGTCCTCGCATGCCGAGACCGTATCGCACGCATGCTATGGCTGTCCATAGCATGCGTGCAATGCCTGTCGGATCGATCCCCGGGCGTTCTACGGTGGTCCCATGGACCCCGTGCAGCGCATCCCCGAGAACCAGGCCGTGCCGTTCGACGACGTCAACATCGCCACCGCCGACATCCCCCTGACGGACGCGATCACGGCCCTCGCCGGGGACCAGGCCCCCGGCATCACCTCCTACCTGCAGCCCATCGGCGAGCTGGCCGGCTCCCCCGAGGCCCGCGAGCACTGGCACCTGGCCAACGAGAATCCACCGGTCCACGAGGCGGTCGACCGCTTCGGCCGTCGCATCGACGAGATCCGTTTCCACCCGTCGTGGCACTGGCTCATGGAGCGTGGCGTCGGCTTCGGGCTGACCGCTGCCCCGTGGACCTCCGACCAGCCGGCCGCGCACCTGAGGCGCGCCGCTGGCTTCTACACCTGGTGCCAGGTCGAGCAGGGCCACATGTGCCCGATCACGATGACGTACGCCGTCGTACCGGCCCTGCGCACGGATCCCGCCCTGGCCGAGCAGTGGACTCCCGGGCTCACCTCGACCACCTACGACTTCGGACTGCGCGCTCCCCAGGAGAAGGCGGGCCTGTTGGCCGGCATGGGCATGACCGAGAAGCAGGGCGGCTCCGACCTGCGCGTCAACAGCACGATCGCGAAGAACACCAACGTCCCCGGCGAGTACCGGCTGACGGGCCACAAGTGGTTCACGTCCGCCGCCATGAACGACGTCTTCCTCGTGCTGGCCCAGACCGACGCCGGCTCGACGTGTTTCGTCGTCCCCCGCGTCCTGCCGGACGGCACTCGCAATCCGCTGACGATCGTGCGCCTCAAGAACAAGCTCGGCAACAAGTCGAACGCGTCGACCGAGCTGGAGTTCGACGACACCTGGGCCATCCGGCTGGGCGAGGAGGGCCGCGGTATCCGCACGATCATCGAGATGGTGTCGGCGACCCGGATGGACTGCATCCTCGGCTCTGCCTCGATCATGCGGAAGGCCTTCGCCGAGGCGGTGTGGCACACCCGGCACCGCTCCGCGTTCGGCGCGCGGTTGATCGACCAGCCCGCCATGGTCAACGTCCTGGCCGACCTGGCGATCGAGTCCGAGGCGGGCATGCTGGCCGGCCTGCGCCTGGCCGCCGCCGTCGACCGTCCCGACGACGAGCACGAACAGGCCCTGCGCCGGATCGGACTGGC
The DNA here is from genome assembly GCA_964473845.1 of uncultured Aeromicrobium sp. Lineage (GTDB taxonomy): Bacteria > Actinomycetota > Actinomycetes > Propionibacteriales > Nocardioidaceae > Aeromicrobium. The sequence continues at coordinate 1,690 of CAYYQO010000057.1, read as the reverse complement.
CCTGGAGAAGTACTGGGTGTGCAAGCGCACGCCGATGATGGTCGGCGAGGCACTCGAGTGCCTGGGCGGCAACGGCTACGTCGAGGACTCGGGCATGCCCCTGCTGTTCCGCGAGTCGCCGCTCAACTCGATCTGGGAGGGCAGTGGCAACGTCAACGCGCTCGACGTCCTGCGCGCCCTGTCGCGCGAGGCAGGCACCCTCGACGCCTGGCGCACCGAGGTGGGCACGGTCCGCGGCGAGGACGCGCGACTCGATGCAGCGGTGGACGAGGTCCTACGGCGGCTCGCCGATCCGACCGATGCGGAGTCCTCGGCCCGCTGGATCGCGTCTCGCATGGCGGCCATCCTGCAGGGCTCGCTGCTAATCCGGCACTCCACGTCCGCGGTGGCCGACGCCTTCTGCGCATCACGCCTCGGAGGTGATTGGGCGGGTACGTTCGGCACCCTCCCGAGCGGCCTGAATCTGCGCGGCATTGTCAACCGGGCGCAGCCTGCGGCCTGAATCGAGGCGCACTGTGACCACCATCACGTCGACTCACGCGACTTATTCACTCCCGCTTTTCACTGGAATTCCAAGATTGCATCTCGACTAGGTCTCAGTATTCAGACAGGTGTCTCGTTATGTGGGATGTTCACTTGTTGGACAGGCATCCCAGTGGACAGACTGTTCGCATGCTCGCCGCCCAAACCGTATGGCTCGTGGAACGACTCCACGTTGACCTCGGTCGCGCGCGTTCCATGATGTGTCAGTGATCTGCCCCTCCGCAGCCCTCGCGCCGAGGCGATGACGCCCGCGCACCCCACGCGACCAGAGAGCACTCATGACTACGACCCCCGCCGCACCCACCCGCACCCGCCGCCGTAAGGGCGAGGGTCAGTGGGCGCTCGGATACCGCGAGCCGCTCAACCCCAACGAGCAGTCCAAGAAGGACGACAACCCGCTCAACGTCCGTGCCCGTATCGAGAACATCTACGCGCACGGCGGATTCGACTCGATCGACCCGGGCGACATGCGCGGCCGGTTCCGCTGGTGGGGCCTGTACACGCAGCGCAAGCCCGGGATCGACGGCGGCAAGACCGCCACGCTCGAGCCCGAAGAGCTCGACGACCGTTACTTCATGATGCGCGTCCGCATCGACGGCGGTCAGTTGACGCTCGAACAGTTGCGCACGATCGCCGACATCTCCACGGAGTTCGGTCGCGACACCGCCGACGTCACCGATCGCCAGAACATCCAGTACCACTGGATCGACGTCCGCGACGTCCCCACGATCTGGCAGCGGCTCGAGTCCGTCGGCCTGTCCACGCAGGAGGCCTGCGGCGACTGCCCACGCGTCATCCTCGGCTCTCCCGTCGCCGGCGTCTCGGCCGACGAGTTGATCGACGGGCGCCCGGCCATCGAGGCGATCGAAAGCCGCTACATCGGCGATCGGGCGTTCTCGAACCTGCCCCGCAAGTTCAAGACGGCGATCAGCGGTCACCCCGGCCACGACGTGGTCCCCCAGATCAACGACGTTGCCTTCATCGGCGCGATCCACCCCGAACACGGCGCCGGCTTCGACGTCTGGGTCGGTGGCGGCCTGTCCACCAACCCGCACCTGGCCCAGCGCCTCGGCGCCTGGGTGCCGCTCGACGAGGTTCCCGAGGTCTGGGAAGGCGTCGTCAGCATCTTCCGCGACTACGGCTACCG
>CAYYQO010000056.1:14453-17261 GCA_964473845.1 uncultured Aeromicrobium sp. | reverse complement strand
TCGCGACGCAGCTTGGCCATCTTGGCCTGGATGCGCCGACGATCGGTCTCGAGCTTCGTCTCACCGGGGCCGCGGCCACCGATGCCCTCACCGCCGGCCGCCTGGCCGCCGGCCTGCCGGGACAGGTTCCCGCCCCAGCCACGCAGGCGCTGGGTCTGGTACTGCAACTGCGCGAGCTCGACCTGGGCCTTGCCCTCGGCACTCTTGGCGTGCTGGGCGAAGATGTCGAGGATCAGCGCGACCCGGTCGACGACCTTGACCTTGACCTTGTCCTCGAGGTTGCGCAGTTGGCTCGGGGCCAGCTCGCCGTCGCAGATGACGGTGTCGGCGCCGCTGGCGCGCACGGCCTCGCGCAGTTCCTCGACCTTGCCCCGGCCGATGTAGGTCGCCGGATCGGGCTTCTGCCGACGCTGGATCAGCGCGTCGAGGACCTCGGAGCCGGCCGTCTCAGCCAGCGCCTTGAGTTCGGTCAGGGAGTTCTCGGCGTCCTCGGCCGTACCCTCGGTCCAGACGCCGACGAGCACGACTCGTTCGAGCCGCAGTTGGCGGTACTCGACCTCGGAGATGTCCTCGAGTTCGGTGGACAGACCGGCGACGCGGCGCAGGGACGAGCGGTCCTGCAGGTCCAACTCCCCCGGCTCCAGCACCCCCGCCTGGAACGTCTCGTGCCCCTCGGTGCCGGATCGGGTTTCGTCGCTCACGCGAACCACTCCATCGTGCCGCCGGCCACGACGACCGCAGGCCCGGTCAGCACGGTCCGATCCTCGGAAACGGTGACGTGCAGCGTGCCGCCGGGAACGTCCACCCGGTACGTGGTCGGATCGGTCGCGCCGTCCGCGCGAGCGGTGGCGATGGCGGTGGCGCAGGCGCCCGTCCCGCAGGACCGGGTCTCACCCGAGCCGCGCTCGTGGACCCGCATCGCCACGTGACGGTCACCGCGACGTTCGATGAATTCGATGTTGACTCCTTCGGGGTACAGACCGGTGTCGAAACCAGGTTGCTCGGTCAGTGGCCCCGCGTCGGCGACGTCGTCGACGAACGCGACGGCGTGCGGGTTTCCCGTGTGGATCTCGAGGGCTTCCCAGGTGCGGCCGTTCGCCTCGACCTTGGAGTGTTTCCCGGCCGTCCATGCGCCCATGTCGACGGCGATGTCGTCGCCCTCGACCCGCAACGTCTTGAGTCCGTCGCGCGAGTCGACGACGAACTCGGGTCCCTCGGCGAGGCCCTGCTCGAGCAGGTGCCGGCCGAAGACCCGGATGCCGTTCCCGCACATCTGGCTGACCGACCCGTCGGCGTTGCGATAGTCCATGAACCATTCGGCGGCCGAATCGTGGCCCAGCGCGGCCGAGCGGATCACCCGCAGGACGCCATCGGCGCCGATGCCACGACGCCGGTCGCACAGCGCAGCGACGAACGTCGGATCGAGATCGCCGTGCGCCGAGCCGTCATGGTCGGGCAGCAGCACGAAATCGTTCTCGGTGCCATGACCCTTGAACCACGCGAACTCCATGCCCCCAGCCTACGGTGCGCCGACGACAGCCATCGCCCGCTCGACCAGGTCGGAGGCGTCGAAAGGCAGCCAGTGGATCCGCGGGTCCTTGCGCATCATCCGATCCTGGCGCCGGGCGAACCGCCGCGTTCCCGATTTCGTCGCGGCCCGCGCCTCGTCCTCCGAGAGCTCGCCGGCCAGGAAGGCCAGCACCTGCTGGTAGCCCAGCGCACGGGAGGCCGTGGGCGATCCGGCCAGCCCGTCCAGCCGGCGAACCTCGTCCACGAGTCCGTCGGCCCACATCCGGTCCACCCGCGCGTCGATCCGCGCATCGAGCACCTCGCGCGGCACGTCGAGGCCGATCATGACCACGTCGGGATAGACGGACACCGGGTCGGGCATCGTCGCGACGAACGGCCGCCCGGTCAGCTCGATGACCTCGAGCGCTCGCACGAGACGCCTGCCGTTCGTGGGCAGGATCGCCTTGGCGGCTGCGGGATCGCGTTCGGCCAGGATCGCGTGCAGGGCTTCGGGACCGTCCGATTCCAGGCGTGCCGCCCAGCGGGCGCGCATCTGCGAATTCGTGCCGGGGAAGTCGAGGGGATCCAGCACGGCACGCACGTACAGGGACGATCCGCCGACCAGGATGGGGACGCGCCCACGACCATGGACGTCGTCGATGACAGCGCGGGCGGCCTGTTGGAACTGCGACACGTTCGCCTCGGCGCCGACATCGAGGACGTCCAGCAGGTGGTGCGGGACGCCCCGTCGTTCGGCCGGCGACGCCTTCGCGCTGCCGATGTCCATCCCGGCGTACAACTGCACCGAGTCGGCGTTGATGACTTCGCCGCCGAGCGCCAGGGCCAGCTCGACCGACAGCCCGGTCTTGCCCGAAGCGGTCGGACCGACCACGGCAAGAACGGTCTCGGTCCGCATCATGATCACCAGTCTTTCAGCCCTCGAACGCCGTACCGTGTGTGCGGGGGCCGAAGAAGCGGTTCCCCCAGTGACTCAGGAGGGTAACCATGGGCATCTTCGACAAGCTCAAGGGCAAGGACACCGGCAAGTTGGTCGACTCGGCGAAGGACCAGGTCGCCAAGCACGGCGACGACATCGATGCCGCGATCGACAAGGTGGCGGACCTGGCCGACAAGGCCACCGGCGGCAAGCACAGCGACAAGATCGACGAGGCGGCCGACAAGCTCAAGGACGCGGCCGACAAGGTCGACGGCGAGGCCTGAGCCTCAGGGTGTTTCCGGGGTCGGCGGCACGTCGGCCCCGGAAACGTCCGACTCCGTGTCGTCCGACTCCGTGTCGTC
>CAYYQO010000056.1:11795-14353 GCA_964473845.1 uncultured Aeromicrobium sp. | reverse complement strand
CGTCCGACTCCGTGTCGTCCGACTCCGTGTCGTCAGGCTCGGAGTCGGTCTGGTCCGAGGCGTAACCACCGCGACTCCGTGCCCACAGGAAGTACGCCAGGCCCAGGCAGAACAGGATGATCGAGGTCCACACGTTCAGCCGGAACGGGCCGATGTGGTTCACCGTGTCGATGCGCATGGCCTCGATCCAGCCGCGGCCCAGGGTGTAGAGCATCACGTACAACGCGAAGACCCGGCCGTGGGTGAGCTTGAACCGCCGGTCGAGCCAGACCAGCAGCAGCGCGGCGCCGACGTTCCACAGCGCCTCGTACAAGAAGGTCGGGTGGAACGTCGCGAACTGCTCGTAGCCCTCCGGGCGGTGCTGGACCGCGATCTCGAGACCCCACGGCAACTCGGTCGGCCGACCGAACAGTTCCTGGTTGAAGTAGTTGCCGAACCGGCCGATGGCCTGGGCGACCAACAGGCCCGGTGCCAGGGCGTCGGCCATCTTCAGAAAGTCGATGTCGTACCGCCGGCAGGCGATCCAGGCGCCCACGGCACCGAGGGCGACGGCGCCCCAGATCCCGAGGCCACCCTCCCAGATCTTGACCGCGTCGATCGGGTTGCGGCCCTCGCCGAAGTACAGCTGCGCGTCCGTGATGACGTGGTACAGCCGACCGCCGATGATGCCGAACGGGATGGCCCACACCGCGATGTCGCCGATGGCGCCCGCCCGGCCACCGCGCGCGACGAAACGCTTCTCGGCGATCCAGATCGCGGCGAAGCAGCCCGCGATGATGCACAGCGCATACGCCCGGATCGGCAGCGGCCCCAGGTGCCACACCGCCTGTTCCGGCGAGGGGATGAAGGTCGCGATACCCATGTCAGTCCCTTTCCACGCCGGCACGCAGCTCTGCCGCCAGCTCACGGAGCGCAGCGAGTCCTGCCGCCTCGTCCGTTTGGTCCAGCAAGCAACGTACCAACGCGGACCCGACGATCACCGCATCGGCGAACTCGGCCACCTCGTGGGCCTGGGCGCCGTTGCTGACGCCGAGCCCGACTCCGACGGGCTTGTCGGTGACCTTCCGCAGCCGCGCGACGAGTTCGGGCGCCAGGCTGCTGGTCTGCTCGCGCTGACCCGTGACACCCATGACCGCCGTGGCGTAGATGAAGCCGCTCGCGGAATCGGACGTCAGCGCCAACCGCTCGTCGGTGGACGACGGCGACACCAGATAGATGCGGTCGAGACCGTGGCTGCGCGAGGCGCGATCCCACTCGGCGCCCTCGTCCGGGATCAGATCGGGCGTGATCAATCCAGATCCCCCGGCCTTCGCGAGATCGGCGGCGAATCGCTCGACCCCGCGGCGTTCGACCGGGTTCCAGTACGTCATGACGACCGTAGGGGTTCCCGTGGACGCCGACGCCTCGACGACGCGGAACACGTCGTCGACCCGCGTGCCGCGGGCCAGGGCGGTCTCGGCCGCCGCCTGGATCGTGGGGCCGTCCATGACCGGATCGCTGTAGGGCAGGCCCACTTCGACGAGATCCACTCCGCCCTCGATCATGGCCCGGATCGCCGCGATCGAGCCGTCGACCGTCGGCTACCTGCCGGCCGGATTCCCGACGGTCGCGGCCCGGTTCTCGGACCTCGTACGGACGAAGAGTTCGTCGATCGCCGTCATCGTCCGGCCTCCGCGTCGTTCAGCAGACCGAAGTAGGTCGCGGCCGTGTGCACGTCCTTGTCGCCGCGGCCCGAGAGGTTCACCAGGATCGTGGCGTCGGGGCCGAGTTCCTCGGCCACCATGATCGCGCCGGCCAGCGCGTGCGCCGACTCGATCGCCGGGATGATCCCCTCGGTCTTGCACAACAGGTCGAAGGCCGACATCGCCTGGGCATCGGTGGCCGGGCGGTACTCGGCTCGTCCGGTGTCGGCCAGGTGGGCGTGCTCGGGGCCGACTCCCGGATAGTCCAGACCGGCACTGATCGAGTGCGACTCGATCGTCTGGCCGTCCTCGTCCTGCAGCAGGAACGACCGGGCGCCGTGCAGGACACCGACCTCGCCGGCCGTGATCGTGGCCGCGTGGCGACCGGTGTCGAAACCGTCGCCGCCGGCCTCGATGCCGACCAGCCGGACGTTCTGGTCGGGCACGAAGGCCGTGAACAGGCCTATCGCGTTCGATCCGCCGCCGACGCAGGCGATCGCGACGTCGGGCAGCGCGCCGGTGAGCTCGAGGCACTGGGCGCGCGCTTCATCGCCGATACCGCGCGTCAACTCGCGCACCATCGTCGGGAACGGATGGGGTCCCGCCGCGGTCCCGAACAGGTAGTGGGTGGTGTCGACCGTGGTGACCCAGTCGCGCAGGGCCTCGTTGATCGCGTCCTTGAGGGTGCGGCTGCCGGTGGTGACGGGAATGACCTCGGCACCCAGCATCTGCATCCGCGCGACGTTGAGCGCTTGGCGTTCGGTGTCCACCTCGCCCATGTAGACGGTGCACTCCAGGTCCAGGTAGGCGCAGGCCGTGGCCGAGGCCACCCCGTGCTGGCCGGCTCCGGTCTCGGCGATGCAGCGCGGCTTGCCG